>JBKPDB010000047.1:0-16475 GCA_046727655.1 Actinomycetota bacterium | reverse complement strand
CAAGACACTGCGCAGCGCCGTCAGCGTCCTCGCCGACAGCAGCCGCAAGCACAACCCCTGGGCCAACGAGATCTACCAACGCGCCCGCGCCCGCGGCCACGACCATCCGCACGCGCTCCGCATCCTCGGACGCGCCTGGCTGCGAGTCATCCGGCGCCTCTGGCAAGACGGCGACCCCTACGACCCCAGTCGCCACGGCAGCCCCAACCGGCTGCTCACAGCCCAGGGTTGACACAGGACGTCTCATTCGTCGATCAGCGAGCGGCCGGTTAGATGCAGGAAGACATCCTCGAGCGTCGACCTGCGGACGAGGACGCTTTCAGGCTGAACGCCGAGGTCGTGCACGCGGGACGCCGTCGCGTCTCCGTCGTCCGTGTAGAGGAGCAGGCGGTCGGGTAGCGCCTCGAGCCGCCGCGCCAACCCGTCCATCCGCGCTGCGATGTCCGCGGCGACGTGGTCGACCTCCTGCTCGACGCGGAAGCGGAGCTCGACGACCTCGCGCGTCGAGTACCGGCGGATGAGCTCGAGCGGCGATCCCCCCGCTGCGATCTTGGCCTTGTCCATCACGACGAGCCGGTCGCAGAGCTGCTCGGCTTCGTCCATGTAGTGCGTCGTCAAGATCAGCGTCACGCCGCGTTGCTTCAGGCGGAAGAGGCGATCCCAGACCGTATGTCGTGCCTGTGGGTCGAGGCCGGTCGTCGGCTCGTCGAGCAACAGCACCTCGGGGTTGTTCACCAGGGAACGCGCGATCGTCAGCCGTCGCTTCATCCCGCCCGACAGCGGCTCCACCTTGCTGTCGGCCCGCTCGCTCAGCTGGACGAACTCGAGCAGCTCGTCTGCGCGCTCCCCCAGCTCGTCGCGCGGCAAGCCGAAGTAGCGGCCGTAGATGATGATGTTCTCGCGTACCGTCAACTCCATGTCGAGCGTGTCCTGCTGAGGAACGACCCCGAGGCGGGCGCGAATGTCCGCGCCGTCGTCGACGGGATCCAGGCCGAGGATGCGCAGCGTCCCGTCAGACGGGGGCGACACGCAGCCGACCATGCGCATCGTCGATGTCTTGCCGGCGCCGTTCGGGCCGAGGAACCCGAAGGCCTCGCCGCGCTGCACGTCGAAGTCGACGCCGTCGACGGCAGTGAGCGCGCCGAACCGCTTCACGAGTCCGCGGGCATGGACGAGCGGCAGCTCCGGTGCCGCATTCACACCTTCAACCTATCGGCCGTTAGCGTGCGCTCGATGCAGGCGGCAGTGGCGGCCGGACATCCGGCAACAACGGCGGCGGGCGTCGAGATCCTCGAGGACGGCGGCAGCGCCGCCGATGCGGCGGTGGCGGCGGTCCTCGCCTCATGCGTCGCCGAAACCGTGATGACAGGGTTGCTCGGCGGTGGTCATGCCATCTTTTTCGACGGGAAGACCGCCCGTTCGCGCAACCTGGATTGCTTCGTTGCGGTGCCCGGCTTGGGCGCCGAGCAGCATGACGTCGAACTGCTGCATCTCGAAGTGCCGTTCGGCGCCGAGCTCGTTCACTACGCGGTCGGCCCGGCATCCTGCGGGGTCCCCGGATTGCCCGCCGGGCTCGAGCTGCTCTGGCGTGAGCACGGCCGACTCCAGTGGCCTCGCCTGGTCGAGCCGGCAACGCGGCTGGCACGCGAAGGAGTGGACTTCCCGCCCGCACATGCCGCATGTCTCGCGATGCTCGCTCCCGTGATGACGATGAACGAAGGTGCGCGCATCTACTCGCCGGAGGGCCGGCTTCTGGAGGCCGGTGGACGACTAGACCAGCCGGGGCTCGTCGCGGTGTTCGAGACGGTCGCCGAGGAAGGCGCCGGTTCGCTGTACCGGGGCTCGCTCGCGGACGCCCTCCTCTCGTTGTCCGACGAGCGCGGTGGTCTGCTGACGCGCGCCGACCTCGCGGCCTACGAAGCCCGCTGGAACGATCCGTTGGAGGTCGGCTACCTCGACGGCACGCTGGTCACGCGCGGGGGTCTGGCCGGGATCACCGAGACCGTTCCCCGCCTGCCCCGGCTCCGAGGCATCCGCGAGACCGAGCGTGTGCTCTCCCTCGTCGCTGCCTTCGACGGCCGCCCTGATCGTGCCGGCGACACGACGAACGTGACGGTGGTGGACACTGACGGAAACGCGTGCGTCTTCACGACCAGCCTCGGTCTCGGCTCCGGGGACTTTCTCCCCGGCTACGACCTCCACCTGAACAGCATGCTCGGCGAGGCCGACCTCTTGGTGGACCCGCTGGTGCCCGGCGAGCGGATGCAGAGCATGATGGCGCCGACACTCGCGCTCGACCGAGACGGCCTCTCCCTTGCGGTAGGAGCGGCGGGCGGAACGAGGTTGCGGACGGCGCTCCTCGGCGTGGTCGCCGGGATCCTCGACGAAGGCCTGCACGCCGACGAGGCCGTCGAGCGCCCGCGCTTCCATCCCGCCGCGGACGTCGTCAACGCCGAGCCCGGCGTCGATACGCACGCCCTCGACCAGCTCGAACAGGAGGGACGCCGCGTCCGCCGCTGGCCCGGCCGCCACCACTATTTCGGAGGTGTGAGCGTCGTCGGCCGGACGGGGGCTGCCGGCGACCCACGCCGGAGCGGGACAGCGGCGGTTCTCGGCTGACGCCGTCGACGGCGCTCAGACGGGCCGCTCGGCCGCCCGCGTCTGCGCGACATCCTGTGCGATCTGCTCGACGAGCTCCGCTTCGCTCGCGAACGCCTGCTCGTCCCGGAGGCGCTCCCAGAGCTCGACGAGGAGGCGCTGCCCGTACAGGTCCCCTTCGAAGTCGAGGAGGAACGGCTCGATCTTCCGCTCGTCGCCGCCGTAGTGCGGGTTCACGCCGATCGAGATTGCCGTCCGATGCCCACGCGCAGTGCCCGCGTAGATCCCATAGGCCGGTACGAGCAGATCCGACGGCACGGCGAGGTTCGCCGTCGGGTACCCGAGCGTCCCGCCCCGCTGGTATCCGGACACGACGGTCCCCTCCACCTCCGCGGGGCGACCGAGCAGTCGCGCGGCCGCGATGACGTCGCCCTCGCGCAAGCACGCGCGGATCCGGGTCGACGACACTCCCTCGAGGATCGGCACGACACGGACGTCGAAGTCCAGTCGCTGCAGAAGTGCCGGGTCACCGGCAGCCCCTCGCCCGAAGCGGAAGTTCTCGCCGACGGCAATGACGCGCGCCCGGATCTGGTGCAGGAGCGATCGAGCGAACTCCGCCGGCTCGCGCCGCGCAAGCTCCTGCGTGAACTCGACGACGAGCACCTCGTCCATCCCCGCCGCGTCGAGAAGCTCCAAGCGACGCTCCAAGCTCGTCAGGAGCTCCACCTGATTCCCGAGCACGAGGCGAGGGTGTGGCCAGAACGTGACGACCGAAGCGGGACGACCACCGGCACGCGCGGCTTCGAGGACGCGCTGATGGCCGAGGTGCACGCCGTCGAAGCTGCCGATCGCCACCGACCGCTCGACCGGCTCGAGTTCCTCCGGCCGATGGACGACCCTCACAGGCGGGCGAGCGCCTCGTCGGCCGGAATGATCCGTTCCGGATCCGCTTCGTCGACGGAGAACGGGCCGATGTCCGTCCGGCGCAGCGTGCGGCAGTGGCCGCCGAGGGCGTCCGCGATCGCCCGCACATATGTCCCCGAGCTCACGCGGAGATCGAGCTGCACGCGGTCTCCTGTATACGCGATGACGTCGAGCGCATGTATGCGCGAGCGCCGAGTGGGCATGTCGACCGCGACGCCCCGCCGGGCCAGCTTGTACGCGCGCTCCCCGCCGATCTTCACCGCCGACGCTGCGGGGATCGGCAGCTCCACCTCACCTCGGAGGGCCGCGAGCTGCTGCTCGAGCTCGGGCTCTGACGGAGCCGCTGTTTGCTCGACGACGTCGCCCTCTGGATCCCCGGTCGACGTGCGGGAGGTCAAATCGATCTCCGTGACATAACGCTTGTCGAGCCCGACGAAGCATGACGCGAGCTTAGTTGTCGACCCGGACAACAACAGCAACAATCCAGTCGCGAATGGATCGAGCGTCCCTGCGTGGCCGGTTCGCGCGCCCGTCTTCCTTCGGAGGGCCGCCACGATCGCGAACGACGACGGGCCGGCTGGCTTGTCGACGAGCACGATGCCGGCCGGCTCAAGCGCGCGCGGAGGCAAGGAACTCTCGGCGCACGAACTCGGTGATCTCGTCGATCGAGGCTTCGCTCGAGAAGCCCGCGGCCTGGCGGTGCCCTCCCCCGCGACCGGACTTCCGCGCAATCGCGGACACGTCGAGCTCGTCGACGCTCGCACGAAGGCTGACACGCCGCGCCGGGCCATCCTGCCGCGGTGGCTCACGGATGAGGACCGCCATGTCGGCGCCCTCCACAGCGCGAAGGTAGTCGATGATCCCCTCGGAGTACGGTTCTGCCGCGCCGACCTCGTTGAAGTCGGTGCGCAGCAGATACGAGACGACGATGCGGCCCCCTTCGTAGACCTGGGCTCGCTCGAGCGCCCGCGCCAGGAGCTTGAGCTTTGCGAACTGGACCGACTCGTACACGCCTTGAAAGACACGGTGTACGTCGGCGCCGGCCTCGACGAGCTCCGCTGCCAGACGAAGGGCCTTGGGCGTGGTGTTCGTGTACTGAAAACGGCCGGTGTCGGTGACGAGCGCAATGTAGAGCGCCTCCGCGATCGTAGGCGTGATCTCGACGTCGAGCTCGCGGAGGAGGTCGCGGAGCACCTCGGCGGTCGACGAGGCATCGGCGACGACGAGGTTGATCTCTGCGAAGCGGGTGTTGTCGTGGTGGTGGTCGACGTTGATCGACAGCGGCACGCGTCCCAGGACTTCCGGGTCGGCGATCCTGCTCTCGTTCGCGCAATCGAGCGCCAGCAGAGCTCGCTCGGCGACGTCGTCCGGCCAGCGGCGCCGCAACTCGGCCAGAGGCATGAACGCGTATTCACCCGGCAGCGGTGCATCGCTGTGCAGGACCATGACCGTGTCCTTCCCGAGCTGCTCGAGTGCGAGGTTCGCTGCGAGCAGCGAGCCGAGCGCGTCGCCGTCCGGGTTCTCGTGCGTCGTCAGGACGAAGCGATCGTGACCGCGGATCGCGTCCACTACGGCCGCAAGATCACTCGCTGTCGTCTGGGGCGAGCTCATCGATCAGCTTGGTCATGCGGACGCCGCGTTCGACGGAAGGATCGTACTCAAAGGCCAGTTGGGGAGTTCGCTTCAGACGTAGCTCACTGGCGAGGCGCGCTTGCAGAACCGAGTGGGCCGCCTGCAGCCGCGCGATCGTCTGCGTACGCTGCTTCTCCGCACCGAGAACCGACACGTACACGCGTGCGTGGCGGAGGTCCGGCGAGGTCTCGACGGCGGTCACCGTGACGAAGCCGATGCGCGGATCCTTCAGCTGCCCCACCGCCTCCGAGAGCACCTGACGAACAGACTCGTTCACGCGGCGCATTCGCTCAGACATCGGAGATATTCAAGCGCCTGCACGCGCTTCTCCTGATCGCCGTCGCGCTCTGGTGCTTCGCAACCGCAGTCGCGGGCGGTCTCGTCGGCTTGGTGCTCGGCAACCTGCGCCTTCCGGTGATCGTGCTCGCGGCCTCGAGCCCGGCAGCCGGCGCGGGCGCGAACATCGGGATCTCGGCCGTCGCCGCGCTGGCGGCAGCCGTCACGCATGTCCGAGCAGGCCGGATCGACTGGCGCGTCTTCGTGTGGATGACGCCGCCTTCGATCGCGGGTGCCATCGCCGGAGGTCTCGTGTCCGGAGCAATCTCGGGCGACGCCCTGCTGATCGCGATCGGTTTCACACTCGTCGTCTTCGGGATCGACTTGTTGCGTCCGCGCAGGAATCGTCCCGCCCCGCCCACTGGCTCCGAGAGCGCTTCGGCAGCGGTCGTCAGCGGCCTGGCGATCGGCCTGCTCGGCGGCTTCGTCGGGCTGATCCTCGGCTCGCTGCGCATCGGAGCGCTGCTCCGCTTCGTCGGTGCCGACGCGTTTCGCGCGGTCGGGACGAACGTGTCAGTCGGCTTCTGTCTGGGCGTGGCGGGCGTCCTCGGGCATCTGAGCGGCGGCGTCGACTGGACGCTGCTCGCTGTCGGCGCCGCTGCGTCCGTCCCCGGTGCGCTCATCGGGTCGCGGTTGACAGGCCGGCTCGAGGAGCAGCAGCTCCTGCATGCCGTCGGAGCCGTCCTCGTCGTGGCGGGCGCAGGCATGGCCGTGCAGGGGGTTGTCTAGTCGAGCGTGACGATCTGTCGGTCGGCGCGGACGAGCTCGAACTCCTGCCCGGTGAGGTAGCGCTCGGCATCGTCGAGCAGCTGTTCCGCCTCCCGGAACTCGCGGGCGACGCAGGACAGGGTCAGGCGTGCGCGCTGCCACAGCTCGTGGTGATCCACCTCGGCGACCGAAGCGCCGAAGCGGTTCTGGAGCTGGGCCTTCGCCGACTTCACGTACTTCCGCTTGCCCTTGAGCGATCCCGCCTCGGGGAAGTGCAGCTCGACGGTCAGGATCCCGACGTAGCCCGTGCTCACACTTCCGGCCGCCGGCCGTGTGCGCTCAGGTCGTTGCTGCGGGGGCCGGCTCGTCGAGCGTCGTGCGCTCGATCTCGCGGGTCTCGAACGCCTCGAGCACGTCGCCTTCCTTCACGTCGTTGAAGCCGTCGAGCAGGATGCCGCACTCGAAGCCTTCAGTGACCTCGCGCGCGTCGTCCTTGAAGCGCTTCAACTGCGCGATGGTCGTCTCGTGGACGACGGTGCCGTCGCGCACGACGCGGACGCGGGCGCCGCGGCGCACGAGGCCGTTCGTGACCATGCAGCCGGCGATCGTCCCGAGCCGCGAGACCTTGAACAGCGCACGAACCTCCGCCTCGCCGAGCGTCTCCTCGGTCTCGACCGGCCTGAGCATGCCGACGAGCGCCTGCTGGATGTCCTCTGTCAGCTGGTAGATGACGCGATAGGTGCGGATCTCGACGCCTTCGCGCTCGGCCAGGGCACGTGCCTCCGCGTTCGGCCGCACGTTGAAACCTACGACGGTCGCTCCCGAGGCGGACGCGAGCATGATGTCGTTCTCGGTGATCCCGCCGACGCCCTGGTGGATGACATTGACGCGGACCTCGGGGTGTTGGATCTTCGCGAGCTCGGACACAGCCGCCTCGACGGATCCGACGACGTCGCCCTTGACGACGAGGTTGAGGTCCTGAACGGCTCCCTGCTGCAGCTGCGCGAAGAGGCCCTCGATCGATACGCCGCGAGATGTCTGCGCGAGCTGCTCACGCCGCAGCCGCTCGCCGCGGTTGTTCGCGAGGTCGCGCGCGCGGCGCTCGTTCTCGACTACGCGGCAGAGCTCGCCGGCGGGCGGCGGCTTGTCGAAGCCGAGGATCTCGACCGGGTCGCCGGGGCGGGCCTCCTTCACCTTGTCGCCGCGGAAGTTGTAGAGCGCCCGGACCTTGCCCCAGGCATCCCCTGCGACCACGGCGTCGCCGACACGGAGCGTGCCCCGGTGGACGAGCATCGTCGCGACCGGGCCGCGGCCGACGTCGAGTCTCGACTCGATGATCGGGCCCGAGGCGTCGGCGTTCGGGTTCGACTTGAGCTCGAGCTCGGCGTCGGCGACGAGCAGCACCTTCTCGAGCAGGTCGTCGAGATTCTGACCCTGCTTGGCCGAAACGTCCGAGAACTGCGTCGTTCCTCCCCACTCCTCGGGCTGCAGGCCCTCCGTCGAAAGCTCGGTGCGGACACGCGTCGGATCGGCGTCCGGCGCGTCGATCTTGTTCACGGCGACGACGATCGGCACCTCCGCCGCGCGGGCATGCGAGATCGACTCCTTCGTCTGCGGCATCACGCCGTCGTCCGCGGCGACGACGAGGACTGCGATGTCCGTTACCTTCGCTCCGCGCGCACGCATGGCGGTGAACGCTTCGTGGCCGGGCGTGTCCAGGAACGTGATCTTGCGGCCGTCGTGCTCGACCTGATACGCCCCGATGTGCTGGGTGATACCGCCCGCCTCCGTCTCGACGACCGAGGTCTGGCGGATCGCGTCGAGCAGCGTCGTCTTCCCGTGGTCGACGTGTCCCATAATCGTCACGACCGGCGGGCGGGGCGCGAGATCGCTCTCACTGTCTTCGAACGCCTCCGGCTCTTCGTCTTCGTCGGCCGCGTGCTTGATCCTGAGCTCACGCTCGGGGGCGAGCTCTGCGGCTATCAGCTCGACTTCGTCGTCGGCAAGCGTCTGGGTGATCGTGACGGCCTTGCCGAGGCCCATCATGAACATGATGATCTTGGGCGCCGGCACCCCGAGCGCCTGCGAGAGGTCGCGAACGGTGACGCCGGACTGAACCGTGACCGGGCCGGTCGGCGCGACGACCTCGCGCGGCGTCTTCGGGCGGGCGGCCTCGCGATCGCGCTGCTGCTGCCGCACGTCGCGCGGACGCGCAGCGGGGTTGTCGATGACAACGCGGCGCTTCCTGCGCGCACCAGGACCACCCTGACGTGGCCGCATCGGCCGGTTCGGTCTGTTTGAGCTCGAGTCGTTCGCCATTTAAGTGTTCAAGTGTAGAGGGATGACAGCCTCGGATCGACTTGGACGGTCCGCCGAAGTGCCCGGCTGAAGGCCCGCCGGGCGACGGCGCGTTCGAAGCACGCGAGCCGACGACACGTGTAGGCGCCGCGGCCCTGTCCTGTGCGCGCCGGCACCAGGCGCCCGTCCTGGGCCGCGAACCTCAGGAGGTCGTCCTGCGGCGCCTTCCGGCCGCAGCCGAGGCAGCTCCGGACCGGTTCGCTCACGCAGCGGGAGTTGGCTCATCTCCGTCTCCATCGCCGCGCGACCGCTCGACCGGGATGCCGGCCGGCACTTGCGCAGGCTGTGCGTGCTCCGGATGGGAGATATCGAGGTCGACCTCGCCGGCGTCCTCGGCGATCGTTTCCGCGTCGGGGCCGTGCGTCGCAGCCACGTCGGCCGGCGCCTCGGACTCGAGCGGCGGCCCATCCTCGTTGGCGGCTGCCAGGCTCTCTGCCCCAACGCTCTCTGCGTCGGGCGGCGCGAGGTCTGCCTGCTGCTCGAGGTCGGGTTCCGCCTCCGCGACGATCGGCTCTTCGTCCTCGGTGTCCTGTAGTGCGAGCGCCTGGTGTGCAGGCAAGCCGCAGTAGCGGGATCCCGGCAGCGCCTCGTTGGGACAGCGCTTGCCGTTCGAGAGGATCGCGCCGCAGCGGCCGGTGAACTCCTCGCCCCCGTCGCCGCCGCCGTAGGCTGCCGCGGCCTCGGCCTGCGCGAACTCCGTGTCGGACTGGATGTCCACCTTCCACCCCGTCAGGCGGGCGGCGAGACGCGCGTTCAGGCCTTCCTTGCCGATCGCGAGCGCGAGCTGGTCGTCCGGGACGATGACGGTCGCTTCCTTCGTCTCGTCGTCGACGAAGACCTCGCGCACGCGCGCAGGCGACAGCGCCTTCGCAACGAACCGGGCGGGCTCCCGGTTCCACGGGATGATGTCGATCTTCTCGCCGCGGAGCTCGGAGACGACCATGCGCACCCGGGAGCCGCGCGGTCCGACGCACGCACCGACCGGATCCACGCCCTGCGCGTGCGACTCGACGGCGATCTTCGAGCGATAGCCGGGCTCGCGCGCGACGCCGCGAATCTCGACGAGACCGTCGGCGATCTCCGGCACCTCCAGCTCGAACAGCGTCTTGATCAGCTCGGGATCGCGCCGTGAAAGGATCACCTGCGGCCCCTTCGTGCCTGAGCGCACCTCGGTGATCACGGCCTTGATGCGCGAGCCCTGCTCGTAGCGCTCACCGTCCACCTGCTCGGACCTCGGCAGCAGTGCCTCGACCTTGCCGAGGTCGACGAGCACGTTGTTCCGGTCGCCTGCCTGCTGAACGATGCCGGTGACGACCTCGCTCACGCGGTCGACGTACTCCTCGTACATCATCGCGCGCTCCGCTTCGCGGATCCGCTGCAGGATCACCTGCTTCGCCGTCTGCGCGGCGATGCGGCCGAAGTTCTCCGGGGTGACGTCCTCGCGGTTGATCTTGTCCTCGGGAATCTCGGACCAGTCGACGTCGAGGTCGTCGTCCGAGATGAGCGTGTGCGAGCGCTCGCCCGTCTCGGCTTCGAGCGCCTCGAGCTCCTCGAGCTTTCGCTCGCGGGCCTCTTCGATCAGACGCTCTTCGATGTCGGGGGGCAATTCGACCGCGTACACGCGGAAATCGCCGCGCTCATCGATCTCGACGATGGCGTGTCGCGCGGAGCCGGGCATCTTCTTGTACGCCGCAAGCAAGGCGTCCTCGAGGGCTGCGACGAGGGTGCCGCTTTCGATTCCCTTCTCGCGCTCGATGTCGCGAACTGCGTCGACGATCTCCTGGCTCATTTTTCTCCCGTTTCTTCGATCAGATTGCCCCGCACGATCGCGTCGTACGGGATGTCCACCGACTCTCCGCCGTTTCGGACGGTAACGCTCCGCTCGCCGGCTGCGACGACCTCGGCTCGTAGTCGGTTGCGCTTCTCCGTTCGCAACGACACGCGCCGGCCGATCACGTTCCGGAAATGCGACGGCGTGCGCAGTGGGCGCGCAACGCCGGGCGAGGACACGTCGACCGAGTACTCGCGCAGGTAATCCCGTAGGACGTTCGTGACGCTCTCGCAGAGGGCGTGGTCGACGCCCTGAGCGTGGTCGACGTAGACCGTGAACCGTTCGGGCCCCATCAGCTCCACCGCGAGCACCTCGGTGCCCGGGAGCGCCGCTTCGACCTTCGGCGCGATCTCCCGCGTCAGCTCTCGCTCGGTGTCGTGTGTCGTTGCCATTTGCTCCTTGTCACAAAAAATGGGCCCGCAGGCCCATTCCGAAAATTGCTCGAAATGTGGTGTCGCCAGTGTAGCAACGGTGCCTCAATCCAGAATGATCGTGACCGGGCCGTCATTCACGAGCGAGACCGCCATCCGTGCGCCGAAGACACCGCGCTCGACGGTGACACCCTCGTCCGCCAGACGCTCGCAGAATCGCTCATACAACGCGGTCGCCTGCGTGGGCGGAGCGGCTGCGCTGAAGCTCGGCCGGTTTCCCTTGCGTGTATCCGCGATCAACGTGAATTGACTGACGACGAGGGCCGCCCCGCCGACGTCGAGGACGCCGCGATCGAACTTCCCGTCGTCGCCTTCGAAGATCCGTAGACGTGCCAGCTTCGCCGCAAGCCGGTCCGCGTCCGCGGCCGAGTCGTCGCGGGCGACGCCGAGGAGTACGAGGAGGCCCGGGCCGATCTCGCCGACGACCTCCCCGTCAACCGTGACGCGCGCCTCGGACACGCGTTGGCATACTGCCCGCATCGCACAGGCATCTTCGCCGACGCAGCGTCACCGGCTCGGCGTTCGTTCGGTACACGCACGTGCGCCCCCGCCCAGGGTGGGGGTCATCACCCACCACCCTCTGGGATCGAGTCTACCGCCGATGGGCGCACGCATCTCGGGCGCGACCGCGCCGAATGCGTGTCGATCTATTCTGCGTTGCGCTCGCCTGGGTCCCGCTTCGGCTCTTCGCGGTCAAGGTCGAGGATCCGTGAGGCGTAGTGCTTGCTCTGGGGGCGCAATGAGCTCGCGAGCTTGTAGTGGCCGTTCGCCTCCGTGTCCTTGCCCTGTTTTTCGAGCGCGCGGCCGAGGGCATAGTGGGCGTAGTGGTCCGCGGGAGAGAGCTCCAGCATCTTCCGGAACTCCTCTTCAGCCTCGTGGTAGCGCTGGATTCTCAGGTAGGCGATCCCGAGCGCCTCCCGGATCGACGCCTTCTCCGGCTCGCGCCGCTTCGCCTTCTCGAGCGCCACGGTCGCCTGCGCAGCACGCCCCTTCCGGAGATGGGTCCGTCCTTGCTGATACAGGTCGTAGGTCTCGCTCATATGGATCTCAGGTAGGGAAAGTTCTCCTCCACCAAGTCAAGCGGATCCGTCAAATCCCGTGTCCTCCCGATCTCGACGGCGATAACCAGCTCGCCGTCGTCGATCGCGGATTGGTACGCGTTCTCCAGCTCGTAGGGAGGCCTGTCCCGGCACAACCGCTCCGCGACGGCCGGGCCCAATCCCCAGAGCGGCGCGGCCGACCACCTGTTGCTCGGATCGTGGTCGTGCAGACGCTCGATCCGCCTGTCCCGCCGGCGGATCGCGTGACGGCTCGGGCCCGGCCCAGGCTCGGTCCGAATCGCAACCGCCCCGGCGGCGCCCGACTCGGCAAACGCAATCCCGAAGCGCCGTACGTCGCCGTGCCGGAAGACCGTGTCCGCGGCGCTCACGAGCACCGGCGGCTCGGCGCCTGCATCGAGCGCACGCTGGACCGCGTCCGCCGACCCGAGCACGGCCGGCTGCCGGACGAAGCGGACGTCCACTCCATAGGCCGGGCCGTCCCCCGCCAGCCGCTCCACCTGTTCGGCGAGGTGTCCGGTCACGAGCCAGACCCGATCGCAGCCCGCGACGGCAAGCTCACGGAGCAAGACGGCCACGATCGCCCGGCCGTCGATCGGCAGCACGGGCTTCGCCCAGCGGTGCGTCAGAGGACGGAGTCGCGTCCCCTCGCCCGCCGCCATGACGACGGCGTCCAGCACGGCTACCCCAGCCCGAGCGAGCGGACGGAGACGAGCCCTAGCACCCGCTCCTTCGCCGACAGGCTCCGGCGAAGACGCCGCTTCAGCTTCCCGAGCTCCGCTCGAGCCCGCTCGGCCGCACCTTCGGCGTCCGCCCAAGGGCCGTACCGCGCCGCCGTCGCCGCTCCGGCGAAGTCGCTCGCATCCACGCCTAGGCGGTCGTAGACCGTGCTCGCGAGCTCCCGGAACGTCACGGCGCGCGATGCCGGCACGCGCTGGTCCTGCAGGTAGTCGGACAGATCGTGCGCGCACGCGACGGCAATCCGGCGGGGATCCCCGGACAGGTACCTGAGCCGTCGTCGCCCCTCCTTCAGGACGACGATCACCACGGCGACCCCTGCCGCGAGCAGGACGAGGAACAGGAGGAGGCTGGGGCGGTGGCTAGCCTGCGGCGTCGGAGCGCTGCCGATCCCCAGCGGCAGGTCGCCGGCGGACCTCGGCGTCCGCAGCGTCGGGTCGTGGGCGATGATCCCCGACGGCGTTCCCTGCCCGAAGACCTCGCCGTTGCTGACGAGCCCGCGCAGGAGGCGCGCGGTTCCCTGCGCATTGAAGCCGAGGGCGGCTGAGCTGTACGTGCCACTCAGGCGTCCGCGGCCCGGCGTCGGATCGAACGGCAGCCAGCCGTAGTGCGGGAACCACGCCTCGACCCAGGTATGCGCGTCGTGGTCGGTCACGTCCCAGGCGCCGTCGCGGTAATGACCCGGGACAAAGCCGGCCGCGACGCGGGCGGGAATCCCGAGCAGGCGGAGCATCACCGCCATGCCGCCCGCGAAGTGCTGGCAGTACCCGGTCTTCGTGTCGACGATGAAGCCGACGAGCGGCGGCAGCCCGGGTGTCGTTCCCGGCCGTTCCGAATAGGTGAAGCCGCCGGTCGACCTGAACCACGCCTCGAGCGCGACGGTCGCGGCATAGGGCGAGCGCGTCTGCCCCGCGACCCCCTTGGCACGCTCGTACACCTCTGCGTACGGCTGGAGCCGCCCCGTGAGCAGCCGGCGCAGGCGCTGATCCCGGCCTGATACGGCGAACGACGGCGCGGTGATACCCGGCGCGAGGTCGAGCTCGCGGCCGGGCCGCGTCAGCCCGCGTGGATACGCCGCCGGCATGCGCGCAAGTTGCGCCGGAGTCGGCCGCGGCATGTAGCTATAGATCGTGTAGTGGTCGTCGGCCTGCAACCCGGCCGGCGCGCGGAGCACGCCTTGCCCCTCGTACACGAAGTGGCCGCCGAAGTCCACCTTCACGGGGATCGTGGCTCCGACGAGGTGATCGTCGTCGAGCGCGCGGACGGTCACGTCCTGCTCGACCCACGGTCCGTCGCTTGCACCCGGTTCGAGCACGCGTTGCTCCCTCGGCGTCTCGCGCCATGGCCGCTCGAGCCAGCGCGTGCCGTTGAACCGGTCGAGGACGGTGGCCCGCCAGTACTGGGAATCACGCGGCGCGTGGATGCGCAGGACGGTCGTCTTCTTCCTCGGGAAGCTGATGCCGTCGTAGCGGGCGTCCCACACGTAACCGACGGTCACGGGTTTCTGCGGTCGGTTGTAGAAGTCCCAGCCCTGCCAATGGAGAAACGCAGGCTTCGCCACTGCGGCCGAGCTCGAGAGCGCGAGGGCGCCGACGATCACCGCGGCGGCCGCGCCGAACGCGACGCGGCTCGGCCGCTCCGTGAGTCCGGCGAGGAGCGCTAGCGCGACGCCGAGGATCACGACGCCGCGGGCGATCTCGTTACCTCCAGCGAGAAGAGTCGCCGGCCATCCGGCCGCGACGAGGAACGCCATGACCGCCAGCAGGGGCCGACGGGCAGCGACGGCGAGCGCGACGACGAGCGTGAATCCGTAGATCGCGACCAGGATGACGCGGTGCATGGTCGCGTGGCGAGCGGGATCGAACGGCAGCGCGAACTCGTAGAAATCGAGGAAGCCGTTGCCGAATCGGGACCCGAGCGGGTCGAAGAAACCCTTCCCTCCCGGCCAGAGCCCGACCGGCGACACCGAGAGGGCGACCCAGCCCGCGAGCAGGAGCGAGACGCCGATCGCGGCGAGCCGCGGCCAGAGCGGGCGCAGGAGCATCGGCGTGATCGCCAGGACTGCCAGGGCGAACGGTCTGCCGTCGCCGGCACGCGGCTCCTCGAATCGGAGCCAGTTCACTGCGATGACGAGCGCGGCGAGGCCCGAGAGGGCCACAGTCCTAAACATCCGCTACCCCCGCGAGGACCTCGCCCTCGAGACGCGCGGCCAGGTCGTCTCCGGCCCGCACGACGGCCACGGGGACGCCGTTGGCCTGCAGCCGGAGCAGTCCGGGCTCAGCGCGGCGGGAGGCGCCGTTGAAGCTCGCCGACTCGACGTAGACGATCGAGACCCTGCGGCGCGTCACGGCTCGTTGCAGTAGGCGGTCGATGAGCGCCGCGTCGAGGCGTGCGGTCACGACCGTGAGGTCGAGAGCCCGCGCGACCGGCCCGTCGTCATCGGCCAGCAGCCGCGACGCGGGCGTCGCGCCGGTCGGCTCGGCGGCAGCCAGGAGCTCTAGCGCGCGCCGCCAGTCGGCCGTTGGTGCATGCACGCGCTGCACCTCCCGCCGCTCGGCGTCGATCACGAGCACGGCCCGGCGGCCACGCCGCACGAATGCCTCGAGGATGGAGCCGGCCGCGCGCACCTGGACGTCGAAGCTCTCGCCCACAACGGCTCGGGCGTCCGCGTCGAGGAGCACGGCGATCTCGTCGCGCGGTGCGTCCTCCAGCTCCTTGACCATCAGCTGCCCCCGGCGTGCGGTCGAGGGCCAGTGGACGCGGCGAAGGGACTCGCCCTGCTCGTACTCCCTCACGCTGTGGAGCTCGAAGCCGCTCGGACGCCGGAGCAGGAGACGCCGGCCGGCGTGTGAGCGCGCTCCCGTCTCGGAGAAGAGCCGCTGGAGCCGCACGAGCCGCGGATACACGAGCAGCGCGCCCGGCGCCGGAAGCTCCACTACCGCGCGTTCGAGCCCGAACGCGTCCGTCAACTCCACGCGGACGTCGGCGAAGGAATAGCGGCCGCGCGGCAGCCGCTCCAGCGTGTAGCGGACGCTCCACCGTCGGCCGTGCCGTCGCAACGGGTGCCGCTGCGCGCCGAGACGTCCGACCCGCTCGACGAGCGTGATCGCGGCGGGCATGACGTTGCCCGTCGGCTGGAGCTCGGCGAGCACGGGCACGTCGTCACCTTCGACGTGCTCGCGGTCGCCCCAGCCGCGGCCGACCTTGAACGGGCGGTCGGCGAGCCGGACCCAGACCCAGGCGACGGCGACGACGAGCAGGAGGCCGGTCGCGACCGGGTACAGCGGTTTCGAGCCGAATGCCCACGCGACGATGTAGACGCCGAGACCGAGCGCGAGAATGAATCGGCCGCGCGTCGTGAGCATCCGTCAGACCGGGACTGGAGTCTTGTCGAGCGTCTCGCGGACGATCTGGTGGCCGGTTAGTCCGCTCGAGCTCGCTTCGGGCGCGAGGATCAACCGATGCGCCAGCACCGGCACCGCGACCGCCTTGACGTCGTCCGGCTCGAGGTATTCGCGGCCGTCGGCAAGGGCGCGGGCCTTGGCGACGCGCAGCAACGCGATTCCCGCCCGCGGACTGGCGCCCAGATAAAGCCTCGACTCGGCGCGGGTCGCTCGCAGCAGAGCGACCACGTAGCGGTTGAGGCTCTCCTCGACGAAGATCTCCTTCGCCTCGTCCGCGAGGGCGAGCGCGTCGGCGGCGGTCGCGACGGGCTGCAGAGTCTCGAGCGGCGGGTCGGCCGTCTGCTCCGTCAGCATCTTCGCCTCCTCCGAGAGCGGCGGATAGCCGATCGCGATCCGCATCGTGAAGCGGTCGAGCTGCGCTTCCGGCAGCGGATATGTCCCCTCGTACTCGATCGGG
>JBKPDB010000046.1:0-37733 GCA_046727655.1 Actinomycetota bacterium | reverse complement strand
CACGCCGTTCTTGTTCAGCGCCAGATCCGGCGTGTCGAAGAAGAACACCTGGCGGATCTGTGCGTCGAGCGGGTCTAGCTCGAGTGCCGCCAAGGCCGAACGGTGATCACTCTCCGGCACCGTGAGCTTGAGCTCGACGCTATCGGAGTCCTTCATCAGCGCGATCATGCGCGCAAGGTCGTCGTCTGAGAGCCGTCGCTCCTCCGTGCGAGTTGCAGCCATGGTTCCTCCTGTCCTACGTTCGACGGCCGTGGCTCGCAGCGCCGCCGCCCTAACCTTGCCACGATCTCACAGCGAGGCAGGTGTGCGTGAGACTGGGTTCTCATTCACCTAGGTGAACCATCCCGGCGCAACCGTCGCGGCACCGCCGACCTGCCAGCCTAGGCGGGACCTGTGACTGGGACTGCGGAAGACGCCGACATCAGGAACCGACTGCTCGAGCACCTCGTCGTCGAGGCGGGCGCCCCTGCCGGAATCGCCGCGAGAGACCCGGGCTGGACCGGCGGCTCGGATTTCGCCCACCTTGCCGAGGATGACCTCAAGAAGCGGGCGAAGGAGGCGCTCGCGCGAGGCATCAAGGAACTTTCCGATGCCCAGGAGCTGCTCTGGGCGAGCGACACCTACTCGCTCCTCGTGGTCCTGCAGGCGATGGACGCGGCCGGGAAGGACTCGGCGATCGAGCATGTGATGTCCGGCGTCAATCCTCAGGGCGTCCAGGTCGTCGCCTTCGGGAAGCCGTCCTCGGAAGAGCTCGATCACGACTTTCTCTGGCGCATCTCGAAAGCGCTTCCCGAGCGCGGCCGGATCGGCATCTTCAACCGCTCGCACTACGAGGAGGTCGTGGCGCTGAAGGTGCACCCGGAGTGGCTCGAGCCGCAGCGGCTTCCGCCGGGCGAGCGCGACGCGCGCTTCTGGGAGGCGCGCTACGAGGACATCAACGCGTTCGAGCGCCACCTCGACCGCAACGGGACGAAGATCGTGAAGTTCTTCCTCCACGTCTCGAAGGACGTGCAGAAGAAGCGCTTCCTGGCGCGGCTCGACACACCCGGGAAGGAGTGGAAGTTCAACGCGGCCGACGTCGCCGAGCGGGCGCGCTGGGACGACTACATGAGCGCCTTCGAGGACGCGCTGACGGCAACCTCGACGCCGTGGGCGCCGTGGTACGTCATCCCCGCAGACCACAAGCGCGTCACGCAGGCGTTCGTCGCGCAAGTCCTCGTCGAGAAGGTCCGGGCGCTCGACTTGCACTGGCCCGAGGTCTCGGAAGCCGAACACGCCGCCAACCTGGAGGCTCGCAAGAAGCTCGAGGCCGAAGCCGTCGGCACCTGACACAGTCCCTACGATGGGCGGACCCGTGGACGCGCGCGAAGTCGAGTGGCAGCTGGACGCCGTCGACCTTCGGCCTGTCGTGCGCTGGCTGAGCGAGCCCGCCCGCTGGGAGGGCGCCGGCGCCGTGCGGGTCACTCGGGCCGGAAGTGACAACCACGTCGACCTCTATCTCGACACCCACGATCGCCGCTTTCAGCGCGCGGGCTATTCGTTGCGGATCAGGCGTCCCATTCGGGGCCACGGCCACGTGGGAGAGGCGACGCTGAAGTCTCTCGACGCGCCGGCCGGAGATGAGTCAGGCCTGCGCAGCCGGACAGAGCTCGCCGAATCGATCGAGCCGTCGGAGCCGTCAGCGCTTGCAGCCGCGCCGGGTGTCGTCGGCGAACGAGTCCGTGCGGTCGCGGGGACGAAGCCGTTGCTCTCGCTGTTCGAAGTGCGCACACGGCGTCGTGTCTTCTCCCTCGAGGCTGATGGTGTTCCTTCCGCTGAGATCGGCCTCGACGAGACCGCGATTCGGCCGGCCGACGGAGGACCGCCGGCGCGGATCCGGCGGGTCGAGATCGAGCTGCCCGAGCCTGCAGTTCCGACGTTCGAGCGGTTCGTCGAGCGCCTCCGAGTGGACTGCGGGCTCCAGCCCGCGCGGCTGAGCAAGTACGAGGCGGGGCTGCTGTCGGCCGATCTTCGGCCGCCGCGTTCGGAGACCTTCGGGCCGATGGAGATCCACGCCGACATGCCGATCGGCGCCGTGGCGCTTGCCGTCCTGCGGCGGCACTTCTCTGCACTTGTGGCGAAGGAGCCTGGAACGCGGCTCGGAGACGACATCGAGGAGCTCCACGACATGCGTGTCGCCGGCCGTCGGCTACGCGCCGCACTCTCGCTGTTCGCGGACGTGCTGCCGGCGCACGCACAGAGCTTCCGGGCAGAGCTCGGCTGGCTCGGCCAGACGCTGGGCGCGGTGCGCGACCTCGACGTGCAGCTCGAGCAGCTCGACGAGCGGCTGACCGAGCTTCCACAGGAGGATCGGGAAGCGCTGGGACGGTTGCGTTCGCTGCTGGAGAGCGAGCGCGCCGAGGGCCGCGCGTCGATGCTCGCGGCGCTCGATTCGCGACGTTACGAGGCATTCGTCGCGCGGTTCGGGCGGTTTCTGCGCGCGCGCCGGGCGCGCGTGTCGGGGCAGGCAGCGCGCCCGGCGGGCGTTGCCGCGCCGGAGCTGCTCGAGGCCCGCTTCCGCAAGCTCCGAGCACGAGGGGACCGAATCGTGCCGGCGTCTGACGCTGAAGAGCTCCATCGCGTCCGGATCCAGGGGAAGCGCCTTCGTTATGCGCTCGAGTTCCTCGCAGAGGTGTACCCCCGGGAGACGCGACCGCTGATCAAGCGGCTGGTCGCACTGCAGGACATCCTCGGAGAGCACCAGGACGCCGACGTCGCGATCGCACGGTTGCGGGCCTTCGCGGTCGAACACGCCGGCGAGCTCGAGCCGGCGACGATCTTTGCCATGGGCGAGATCGCAGAGCGATACCGCCAGAGCATGGCGAGCCTACGTGCGCGGTACCCGTCCGCCTATGCGCGCGTCACGAAGAAGGCCGGGAAATCGTTCCGGAAGCTGCGTGAGGAGCAGCGTCCACGCGACCCACCTTGCGGCGATCCGGAGCCGCTGGCAGAGTCGTCTCCATGAGCGTCGCGGCACCTGCGCCCGCTGTCGCCACGGAGACGAAGAAGCGTTTCCGACTAAAGCGCCTGCTCGTCGGGGCGCTCGCGATCGTCGTGATCGGCGCTCTGGCGAACCTGCTCGGCTGGGACATCAGCGGGTGGTTCTCGGATCTCTGGGACACGATCACCGAGATCTCGGCTGCGTACATCGTCGGAGCCGTCGCGCTCAAGACGGTGCAGACGACCGCGACTGCGTTTGCCTGGTACTCGATCCTCCGCTTCGCGTATCCCGGTCAGGTGCGGTGGCTGGACATCCTGGCCTGCTACGCCGCGTCCGTTGCCCTCAACGGAATCCTCCCGGCGAACATCGGCACCCTCGTGATGCTGATCATGTTCACGACGATCATCGCCGGCGCGACGTTCGCCGCGATTCTCGGCGGTTACGCGGTGCAGAAGATCTTCTACACGCTCATCGGCATCTTCGTGTACCTGTACCTGTTCCTCTCCGTCGGCGGCTCGTTCGACATCAAGTTCGCCTTCGTCCACGAGCATCCGTGGGCGACGGCGATCGTCGTCGTCGGCGGCGCGGCTCTCATCTACCTGCTCATTCGCTCGCTCTGGCCGAGGGTCGTGAAGTGGTGGGAGGAGGCCAAGGAGGGCGGCGGCATCCTCGTGCGCCCGCGTGCGTATCTGCTCCGCGTCTTCCTGCCGGAGTTCATCAGCTGGGTGGCGAGCCTGGGCGTGATATCGGTGTTCCTCGCCGCGTACTCGATCCCGGTTACCTTCGACACGTTGATGCGGATCTGCGGCGGCAACTCGATTGCGAACGTGACGTCGGTCACTCCGGGGGGAGCGGGCGTCACGCAGGCGTTCAACGTCGCGTCGTTGAAGGGCGTCGCGAGCCCGACCGACGCGACGGCGTATTCGGTGGCGCAGCAGCTCGTCACAACCACCTGGAACATCGTCTTCGCCATCGCAATGCTCGTCTGGGCGTTCGGGTGGAGCGGCGGGAAGCTGCTCGTCGGGCAGTCGTACGAGGCCGCGAAGGTGAAGGCCGCCGAGCAGCAGGCCGCGCGCAAGGCGCGCAAGGAAGCGAAGGAAGCGGAGGCCGCCGAGGGCGCCTAGCCGTGCGAAGTCCGACCCGGCTTCGCCGGCTCATGATGACTTCGCACGGGTTCTGCGCTGACGGTGAGCGGTTTCGGCGAACGGCGGCTAAGCCGCCATTCGCGGCGAATCAACTGTGGGCTAGCTGCCGTCGGTTGCGGCCGGTTGCCGCGTTCGGGCTGCTCTTCCGTCTGCGGAAGGAGCGGTGTCGTCAGCCGCTTCGGCACCGTTCAACAGCGCGCGCCACTGTCGCAGGACGTCGTTGATTGCAGCTGCGCCGACGAGCGCCTCCTGCGGGAGAGGCAGTCGAGACGGGTAGAGCAGGAAGGGGCGCGTCTGCGGTCCGCCGATACCGCCGTGGAAGGAGATCAGCTCCTCGAAGGCGCAGCCCTCCTCCAACACGGGGTCGTAGAAGCTGCCGACCATGATGTCCGCAACGTGCTCGAAACCGTCGGTGCGGAGCAGATGCTGCGCGGCGTCGGCCGCGAATGGAGCAAGCGGATCGTCGCCCTCCACCCGGCCGGTCGCGAGATAACGCGTCCCGCGCGGGCCGAGCACGAGGGGACCATCCTCGGCGGATCGAACGAGCAGCCAGCCGATGTGAGGGTGCACCCGCAAGGCGGGCAGCAAGCGTGGATGCCGCTCATCGAGCTCCTCGCGGGTCAGCCGGCGCTTCGCGTTCATCAGATAGATCAGCCCGAGATTGCCCGACCCGAGCACGACGGCGTCCTGGTCGCTGACATCGTTCTTCGGCCGCTTCCGGCCGGCCTTCGTGCCCGTTGCCTCCCCGACAGCGTGGCCGACCGTGCTCCGGTTCTCGTCGCCTCCCTCCACGTGGGCAACGCCGGCGTGATCGAGTGACTGCCGAACGAAATCTTCGAGCCCGTAGCCATTGCGCTGTTTGAACGTGGCCCCTTGCGTCTGACCGTGATCGGAGAGCACGACGAGCTCGTACGGCCTCGCCGCGTACGGGCGTGCCCGCGCAATTCGTCCGAATTGCTGGTCGAGCTTGCGCAATGCCTCCATGGTGTCCGCGCGCTCGAGCCCGGAATGGTGCGCGACCTCGTCGTAGCTCGAGAACGTAGCGTAGATCGCAGGCCGCCCCGTCATCATGTCGGTGAGGATCCCGTAGACGATCAGGTCGCGCACGACGACGCAGAGGGCGGCGCGCATGAACGGATAGATCCCGCCGCGGTGGCCTCGCGGGCGAACGTCGCGGCGCTTCTCCCTGATTGCCGCGGTCCACTCGAGGATCACCTCCCAGGCGAACAACGAGAGGGAGCGCATGAGGTTGAACCCGTTGGCGAAGAAGGCGCGATAGCCGGGGTTCGACCGCGTCTCGGCCTCCATGCGGCTGGCCGTCAGGATCACGTGGTCCGCCTCGCCGGAGAGGAGGTTGCCGCGGCTGGCGCCGCCTCGAGCCAGCAGGCCGCGACCCCCGACGCGGCGCCGCTCGATCTCGGCGCAGTCGTCAGGAGCGGAGCAGACCATCAGCAGGCCTGTTTCCTTCTCGACCCACCGGAACGCCGGAATGTCGTCGTTCGACCCGAGGAGAATGCCGGCCTGGCTCGCTCCGGTCTGGGAAGAGAGGTCTGTCTCCCATTCCGCGAGGCGATGCGTTCCCTCGGCGAGCCACGCGGCCATGTTCGGCGCGCTCCCGTCGCGCATCGCCCGCTGCAGGACCGGAAGCGCGAGGCCGTCGATTTCGAGGAACACGATTCCCGGTGCGTCCGTTCGCACCCGTTCGCCGGAACGCCGCGCAATCCGCTGCGTCACCTTCAGGGTGTACGTGTCGTCGTCGTTCGTGCCGAAGACGACATCGAGCACAACTCCGAGCGCCGACGCGACGAGCGCAACGAGGAGCGCGGACCCAAAGGAGTCCACGGACAGGTCGCCCTCGGTGATAGCGTCGGCGGCAAGCAGCATCAGAGCGTCGACGACGAGCACGAGCACGAAGCCGACGACGAGCGTCAGCGGCAAGCGCAGGGCTGCGACCAGAGGCGGGAGGATCGCGTTGAGGACAGCGATGGCGAGCGCCGCCGCGAGCGCCCCGCCGAAGCTCCGGACGCTTGCGCCCGGGACGAGGTCGGCCGCGCCGAGAAGAGCGGCCGCGGATACAAGCCACGCCCAGAGGAGCTGCAGAGGACGGATGCGCGGTCGCGCCGGCGACCACGTCGGCCTGATGCCGTACTCCTGATTCGCGCTCGAACTCGTCACGGCTTCATTCTCTGTCATTCGTGGGGCCGGCCCATACACCGTCTTGCCGGTCCTTTCTTGGCCCATGGCCGCTCCGGCGCTAACGTGCGGTCCAGACCGGCCGTCAACGTCTAAGGACGAGGAACATCAGTGGCCACCGACGCTCGAGCCTCCGCGGTGCAAACGTCGATTCGCCGAATGCCCGCAGTGTCGCTGCGGTGGCCTTCGCTGCGGTACATCGCGGGCGTCGTGGTTCTGGCCGCGGCCTATTACGGCGCCGCGAAGCTCGGTCAGACGCTGCGGTACACGGCGTCGGTCTCGGCGATCTGGCCCCCGGCCGGTCTCGGAATCGCGGCGCTCTACCTCTGGGGTCTTCGTTGGTGGCCGGGGATCTTCCTCGGTGAGCTCCTGGTCAACGGGGAGCTCCTCGTCGATCACACCTCGCTTCCGATCGGAAGCCTCATCGGCCAGCAGACCGGAAACATGGCCGAGATCATCGTCGGCGCCTGGTTGCTTCGGCGCCTGATCGGCCCGCGCGCGTCACTCGATCGCGCGACTCAGGTAGGCGGTCTCATCGTCGCGGCGGGAACTGCTACCGCGATCAGCGCGAGCGTCGGGACCGTGTCGATGCTGGCGGGCGACGTCATCGACCTCTCCGAGGCGCCGAGCTTCTGGCGCACGTGGTTCCTGGGCGATACGGCCGGCGCGCTCGTCGTGGTTCCGCTCGTTCTGACTTGGTTCCGCGATCCGCGGGCTGCCTGGCGCAGGATGCGCACCGTCGAAGGGGGCCTTCTCGTTGCTTCCGTGTTCGTCCTCGCCGCGGTCGCCGCCACAAGTGACGCGCCTCTGACCTACGTGACCTTTCCCGTGCTGATGTGGGCGGCCTTCCGGTTCGGGCCGCCGGGAGTGACGCTCTGCATCGCGATCGTCGCGGCGCTCACGATCGGGATCACTGCGGACGAGGTCGGGACCTTCTTCAAGCAGCCGATCGACGACCGGACCTTGAGCACCCAGCTCTACATCCTCGTCGCGGCGCTCACTTCCCTCTTTCTGAGCGCCGTCGTCAGCGAGCGCGAACGGTCGGCGGCCGAGCTCGCCGAGGCCAAGCGCCACGAGCACGAGCGCGCCCTCGAGGAGCGGCGGCGAATCGCCCGTGAGCTGCACGACTCCGTGTCGCAGGCGCTCTTTTCGAGCGTGCTCCACACTCGGGCCGCCGAGAAGGCGCTCGAGGAGGAAGACGGAAGCCGCTCCGCACCGCTCGGTGAGGCTCTGAGCGCGATCGGCGAGCTGACGCGGCGCGCCCAACGCGAGATGCGGATGTTCATCTTCGAGTGGGGGCCGGACGGTGTCGGTGACGGGCTGGTCACGGCATTCACGCGGCATGCCTCCTCTCTGCGCGACGAGTCCGGGTTTGTCGTCGACGTCGTAGGGCCCGAGCAGCGACTCCCGCTTGCACGCACCACGCAGACTCAGCTCTACGGGATCGGACGCGAAGCGCTCGCCAACGTCGTCAGGCATTCCGGGGCGCGGAGCGCGCGCGTCCGCGTGCAGGCGGACAACGCTCATGTCGTCGTGGAGGTCGCCGACGACGGATGCGGGTTCGATCCACGGGGCCACCGTCCGGGGCACTACGGCCTCGAGTCGATGCGAAGCCGCACCGAAGAGATCGGCGGCGTTCTCGACATCACGAGCGCGGCGGGTCGCGGTACGGTGATTCGCGTCGTGGTTCCGGCCGAGAGCAGTGGGCAGACCGAGCTCAGTCTCGACTGAGCGCGACGAGACGGTCCGCGTGCTCGTCGTCGACGATCACGCCGTCGTCCGCCGCGGCCTCTTCGCGTTTCTCGACGGCGAGGCGGACCTGGAGGTCGTCGGCGACGCGGGGAGCGGGGCAGAGGCGCTGGAGCTGCTGGCCGCGCTTGACGCCGAGGAGCGGCGCCCCGACGTCGTCCTGATGGACCTCCAGATGGAGCCCATCGACGGAATCGAGACCACGCGCCGGATCCGCGCGCGCTACGACGACGTCGAGGTCGTGGCTCTGACGTCCTTCGGCGAAGAGGAGCGCGTGCGTGCCGCGCTCGAGGCGGGCGCCTCGGGATACCTCCTCAAAGATGCGGATGCCGACGAAGTCGCCGTCGCTATACGGGCAGCGCACCGCGGCGAGCTCCAGCTCGACCCCGCCGTCGCCCGGTACCTCACTGCGGCTCTGCTGGCGACGCCTCGGCCCGATGACGCCGGGGTGCTCACATCGCGTGAGCTGGAGGTGCTGCGCCTGGTCGGCGACGGCGCCGCGAACAAGGCGATCGCCGCCGAGCTCGGGATCAGCGAGCGGACGGCGAGGACTCACGTCTCGAAGATCCTCGGCAAGCTCGGCCTCAGCTCCCGCACCCAGGCAGCGCTCTGGGCCGCCCGCGAGGGTCTTGTCGGTGGCGATCCGCCGCAGGACGGTCGCGCGCCGGAACAGGACGCGCAGTCGCTGAAGAACACGTGAAGACGGGCGCAGCCTCGCACGAGGCCGTCAGGTTGACGTGGTTCGGTCACAGCACCGTCCTCGTCGAGCTGGACGGGGTTCGGCTCGTCACCGACCCGCTGCTACGCAGACGCGTCGGATTCCTGCACCGCGCGGAGGGGGTGGACGTCCGGACGATCGGCGACGTCGACGCCGTTCTGATCTCGCACGTGCATTACGACCACTTCGATGCGCCGTCGCTTCGGCTCTTCAGCCGGTCGACCCAGCTCATAGTTCCGAGCGGCGCCGGGCACTTCGTGCGCAAGCTCGGCTTTCCTCACGTCCTGGAGCTCGACCGCGACGAAGAGCGGCCCGTCGGCGGGCTCGTCGTCCGCTCGACGCACGCGGAACACGACTCACAGCGCTGGCCGTTCTGGCGGCGCACCGCGTCGCTCGGGTACGTCGTCGCGGGTACGGCCTCCGTGTACTTCGCCGGTGACACCGACCTGTTCGATGCGATGACCGACGTTGCGGCGGACCTCGACGTCGCCCTCGTACCGATCGGCGGTTGGGGTCCCAGGGTTCCCGCAGGTCATCTCGATCCGACGCGTGCCGCCGCGGCTGTCACTCGGCTGCGCCCGCGTGTGGCGATCCCCATCCACTGGGGCACGTATCGCAGGCTCGACCTCCGCCTCGACCCCGTGGACATGCGGCAACCGGCGGACGACTTTGCCCGCGCAGTCGCCGAGGTCGCGCCGGAGGTGCGGGTGTGCGTCCTCCCGGTCGGGGGATCGGTCGAGGTCCCGGCACGCGCAGCCGGGTTGCGGACCTAGCCGCCGAGCGGTTCACCCGGTCGGGGCGATGCCCCGCGCATCGCGGTCGACCAGACTTCGTCTCGATCTCCATGCGACTCGAGCTCGGAAAGCCCGTCCGCTGCACCGACGGAGTGGTCGGTGAGCTGGCCGACATCGTCATCGACCCGATCGAGAAGCGCGTTACCCATCTGGTCGTGCGCAGTCACCATGGAGACGACGCTCGCCTCGTGCCGATCGATCTGGCCGACGCCGCCGGCGAGGGGTCGCACGAGATCTCGCTGCGCTGCACGATCGGCGAGGTCCACGCACTGTCCGACGTGCAGGAGTTCGCCTACCTTCGCCTCGGGGAGACTCCCACGAGCGACCCCGACTGGGACGTCGGTGTCCAGGACGTGCTTGCGCTCCCGTACTACACGGGCACGGGTTTCGGTGAGCCCATCGGGCCGATCGACCAGAACGTCGGCGTCACGTACGACCGCGTCCCCAAGGGAGAGGTGGAGGTCCGCCGCTCGAGCGGCGTCGTCAGCTCGGACGGCCAGTACGTCGGGGAGGTGGACGGCTTCCTCGTAGACGACGACGAGCACATCACGCACTTCGTCCTCGAGCGCGGCCATCTCTGGGGCCGCCGGGAGGTGACGGTGCCGATCGGCGCCGTTGCCAAGGTCGAGTCGGACACGGTCACCGTCGATCTCTCGAAGGACGAGCTGGCTGCGCTTCCGTCGCACCGAGTGCACCGGTGGCCGTCCATCCTCACGAAGAACAGCTGAAGCCGTACTCCTGAGGCGAAGTATCGTCCCCGCGGGTGGGGCGGCTGCGCTCTCGACACGACCGGGAGATCCTTCGTCTCGCGTTGCCCGCGCTCGGAACGCTTGCCGCCGAGCCGCTGTACGTGCTGGTCGACACGGCGATCGTCGGACATCTCGGCCGGCCGCAGCTTGCGGCTCTCGGGCTCGCCGGCACGGTTATCGCCGGCGCCTTCACGATCTTCAACTTCCTCACGTACGGCACCACGGCGGTCGTCGCACGGGCGTCCGGCGCGGGCGAGCACGAGCGCGCCGCCCGCCTCGCGGCGCAGGCGTTGTGGCTGTCCGTCGGGATCGGTCTCGTGCTCGTCGTCGCGGCCGAGGTGCTCGCGGAGCCGCTGTTGGGAGCGCTCGGTGCGCACGGACGCTCCGGCGACTACGCGTTGACGTACTTCCGGATTGCGGCGGTCGGGCTCCCTGCCGCGCTCGTGGCGCTCGCCGGGCAGGGATTCCTGCGCGGCGTCTCGAACCTGCGGCGACCGCTCGAGATCGTCGTCATCGCAAACTTCGCGAACGTCGCGCTCGAGGTGCTGTTCGTGTACGGCTTCCACTGGGGAATCGCCGGCTCCGCCGCCGGAACAGTGATCGCGCAGGCAGGGATGGGCGCCGCGTTCGTGATCGAGCTGCTGCGGCCCCACGCAGACTCGAAGCGGCCGAGCCTCCCGGAGATGCGCCCGCTGATGAGAGTGGGCAGACAGATCTTCGTCCGGACGGCGGCGCTGTACGCGTCGTTCCTCGTCGCCGCGACCGTGTGTGCGCGCCTCGGCGATGCCGAGCTCGGGGCGCACCAGATCGCAACGCAGCTCTTCTTCTTCCTGGCGTTGATCCTCGATGCGATCGCAATCGCCGGGCAGGTGCTCGTCGGACGAATGCTCGGCGCGGGTGACGCAGACGGCGCGTATTCGGCCGCGGTGAGGATGATCGCCTGGTCATTCGTCGTCGGTGCCGCCTTCACAGTCGTCCTGCTGCCGCTCGGGCACGTGGTGCCGCACGCCTTCTCGGACGACGAGGCGGTGCTTCACCAGGCGCTGTTGCTGTGGCCGTACTTCGCTCTGATGCAGCCGCTCGCCGGAGTCGTGTTCGCGCTGGACGGGATCCTGATCGGCGCCGGCGACACTGCATTCCTCATGTGGTCTATGCTCGCCGCGAGCGCGCTCTTCATCACGCTCGCCCTGCTGGCGCTGGGCCTCGACTGGGGAATCGTCGGCGTGTGGGCTGCCCTCGACGCGTTGATCGCGGCGCGGCTCGTCCTCCTCTCCGTGCGCTTCGCCGGCCGGAGGTGGGCCGTTCTCGGCTGGGCCTGACGCGGTCGGCGAACCGGCGTAGAGTCGTCAGTGCCGATGAGCAGGCAGCGGACGATCCTCGTGGGCTACGACGGTCTCGACGCCGCCGACCGCGCGCTCGCCCGCGCAGTGGACGAGGCACGGGCCGGCAGTGCAAAGCTCGTCGTGCTCGCCGTTTCGGAGATGCCGCTCAACCCGGAAGGGCCCCAGAACTTCGGCACGCTGGACGACACCCCGGCGACGATGATCCCTCTTACCGAGCCGCCCGAGCTCGCCTCCGTGCTCGGCCGCGCGCAGGGGCGTGTGGAGGCTGCCGGCCTGCAGGCGGACTACGTGTGGGCCGCGGGCGAGCCGGCGCAGGAGATCGTCGTCGCGGCACGCGAGCGAGGGGCGGACCTCGTCGTCGTCGGCCACCACCATCACGGCCTGATGGGGCGACTGTTCGGAGAGGACGTCGCAGCCGGCGTCAAGCGCGCCGCTGACTGCGAGGTCATCGCCGTCGACTGACTCAGCCGGCGGCGCGAGCGCGTTCTTGGAGCCGCTGCCGCTGCGGGATCACCGTATAGCGCGGGTCGCGCGCCGACTGGAAGCCCGCGCGGAAGACGGACCAGCGCATTGCCATGCCTCCGGCGAGGACGAGCGCACCGCCCGCGATTGCAGCAGCGCGGCTCCGCCGTCCGCCGGTCGCAAGCACGGCGCCTCCGGCCGCCGTGCAGACCTTCGAGACGCGCGCGAGCTTCCCGGCCGCTCCCTGGTCGTACACCTCGCCGACGAAGCCGAGGCGGCGCTTCATCGCCTCCATCAGTCCCAGCTCCCCCGCCGCTCCCGCGAGGGCGAAGCGGCGCGCCGGGCCGGCCTTGTCGACGTCCGTGAAGAGCGCCGCCGCTGCCCCGGCGCTCGCCGAAGCGCTGGCGCCGAAGAGCCAGGGCAGCTCGTGCCGCCCTTCGTGCCAGACGGGGACGGCGGTGTTCGCCACCAGAGTGCCCGTATACGTCGCGAGGGGCGGACCGAGGAGGCCTGCGACGGCTTCGGCTGCGGCTTTGACGCGCGGCATCCGGCCCAGGAGCTCGAGGGCGGCAGCGGTGCTGGACGCACCGCCCGAAGCGAGGAGGACCCAGCTCCCGACGCTCATGGGCGAGGTCACCTTGAAGACGCGGAGCATGTTGAGGCAACGCTCGGGCCGGCCGAGGTCCGAGATGAGAAGCGGCGGACAGATGAGATCTCCGGCCGCGCCGATGAAAAGACTCGTTCTCGCGAGGCGCTCGTTGCCGGCAAGCCGCGCGCCTGCGTGCAGGACGGACGATGCACCCGCGAGCCCGCCGAAGAAGAAGTAGATCGGGATCTCCGGCTGCCACACCGGCTCCTTGATCACGGGGCGCCCGTAATACGACTGCATGCTCGTGCCGACTTCTGTGATCGATCCGTTCTTCAACTCCGGCCCCCCAGGAAGGCGAGGGCGGCGGCGGCGGCGACGCCCGCGGCCGCGAAGGCCGTGTTCCTCCACATGCTCGGCAGGAACGTCGTCGTGACCGCAGGATCCGGCGGGAGGCTGTAGACCTCGGGCTCGTCGAGGAGCAGGAAGAACGCGCCGAAGCCGCCGACGCCGTCCTTCGGATCGCGTCCGTACAGCTGCGCGCCGTTCCACCCTTGTGCCCGGAGCTTCTCGAGCCGCCGGTCGGCGCGTTCGCGGAGCTCGTCCACCTCGCCGAACTGGATCGAGTCAGTGGGGCACGCCTTCGCGCAGGCGGGCTCGTGGCCGCCTTTGAGCCGGTCGTAGCAGAGCGTGCACTTCCAGACGCGGCCGTCCTCCTTCTTGTGGAGGATCGGCAGGTCCGGCGACGGATCGGTCCGGGGAAGGTGCCGCCTGTCGAGCACGCCGAAAGGACACGCTGGAACGCAGTAGCCGCAGCCGTTGCAGACATCTTCTTGAACGACGACTGTCGCGTACTCGGTGCGGAAGAGCGCGCCGGTCGGGCACACGTCGAGGCATGCGGCATGGGTGCAGTGCTTGCAGACATCGGAGGACATCAGCCAGCGGATTGCATCGTCCCGATCGTCGTCTCGGAGCGGCTTGCGCTGCTCGACGAACGCGACGTGTCGCCACGTGTTCGCGCCGAGCGTCGACGTGTTGTCGTACGACTCGCCGGTGAACACCTGGCCGTCTGCCGGGACGACGTTCCACTCCTTGCAGGCGACCTCGCAGGCCTTGCAGCCGATGCAGATGCTCGTGTCCGTGAAGAAGCCCATCCGCGGCTTCGCATCGGCGTCGTACGTCTCGGGCCAGCCGTCCGGCTCGCCGGTGATGTCGGAGAGCGTCGCGAAGTCGCTCACGCCTCGAGCCCCGCGCGCGTGCGCATCTCCTCGACGAACTGTGGTAGCGCTCTGCCGCGCGGCCGGCGCCCGGACCTGATCCCGACAGAAAAGGCCTTCGACTCCATGATGTGAACGTTCGGGTCGAGCGCCAGTCCGATCAGGTCGTTGGCAGAGCCGCCGGTCGTCAGTCCGCGCGTCCCCCAGTGGTAGGGCAGGCCGATCTGGTGCGTCTTGCGTCCGTCGACGACGATCGGCTTGATTCGGTCGGTGACGAGGACGCGTGCCTCGATCGCTCCTCTCGGGCTGTAGACGGTCGCCCAGCCGCCGTGCACGAGGCCTTCGCGTTCGGCCAGTTCGGGGTCTACTTCGACGAACATCGCCGGCTGCAGCTCCGAGAGATAGGGAACGGTGCGGGTCATTCCGCCGGCCGTGTGGTGCTCGGTCAGCCGGTAGGTCGTTCCGACATACGGATAGACGTCGGCGCCGGGCTCACCGCCGGCCGGCGCGTATGGATTCTCCGGGCGTTCGAAGGTCTGCCGCGCAGGATTCGCGCGTTGCGCGTAGAGCGGGTTGTCGAACGGCGACTCCTGCGGCTCGTAGTGTGTGGGCAGCGGGCCGTCTTCGAGTCCTTGCGGCACGAAGAGCCAGCTCCGGCCGTCCGCCTGCATGATGAACGGGTGGTCGCCGGCGATCGCGTCCTCGGCTTCCGCGGCGTCCGGCGGCACGTAATCGGGCGGCTTCGTCTCCTGGAAGTCGGGCACGTCGAGGCCCGTCCACTTCTTCTCCTGCTCGTCCCACCAGACGAGCTTCTTGCGCTCCGACCACGGCCTCCCATCGGGGTCGGCCGACGCACGGTTGTAGAGGATGCGTCGATTCGCCGGCCAGGCCCATGCCCATTCAGGCGCGATGTAGGTCTGCTCCGAGTGTGGCTTCTTGCGCGCCGCCTGGTTGATGCCGTCCTTGAAGACGCCGGAGTAGATCCAGCAGCCGCACAGCGTCGAGCCGTCGTCTCGAAGCTTCGGGTAGCCGTCCAGGAACGCGCCCGTCGAGATCTCGCGGCCGCTGATCTCCTGTAGCACGGCCTCTGCGTCGGGCTCCTGGATGCCGCCGTGTGTCGGGTACTCCCAGCGGAGCGCCTTGACGAGCGTGTCGCGGTTCTCCTGTGAGGAAGCGAGCTTCTGCTTGATCATCCGGCCGAGGTGGAAGTAGAACCAGAGGTCGGAGCGGCAGTCGCCCTTGGGCTCGGTCGCCGTCCAGTGCCACTGGAGCAGCCGCTGGGTGTTAGTGAAGCAACCGTCCTTCTCGACGTGTGAGGCTGCAGGCACGAAGAAGACCTCGGTCGGGATCTGCTCGGTCTCGAGCTCGCCCGACTCGATCTCGGGGCTGTCGTACCAGAAGGCGGCGCTCTCGATCTCCACGAGGTCGCGTACGACGAGCCAGTCGAGCTTCGCGAGAGCGAGGCGGTGCGCCTTCGAGTTGGAGTTTCCGACCGCGGGGTTCTCGCCGGCGAGGATGTAGCCCTTCACCTTGCCGTCGAGCATCTGCATCGTCGTCCAATAGGCGGAGTTGTCGTCGTCGATCCGCGGCAGCTGCTTGAAGAGCCAGTCGTTCTCTTCGGTTGCATGCTCGCCGAAGTAGGCCTTCATGAGGCTGACCCAGTAGGCCTTGAAGTGCCCCCACCAGCCGGTCGGGGAGATGTTCGCCGTCATGAAGTTGTCGAAGTCGCCGTAGTACTCGGCGTGCGGCATCGGCAGGTAGCCGGGAAGGATGTTGTACAGCGTCGGGATGTCCGTCGAGCCCTGGATCGACGCGTGTCCGCGGAGCGCGATGATCCCGCCGCCGGGCCGGCCCATGTTTCCGAGCAGCTGCTGGATGATGCAGGCCGTCCGGATGTATTGCACGCCGACGGTGTGCTGCGTCCAGCCGACGGCGTAGCAGAAGGCACTCGTCCGGTCTCGGCCGGAGTTCCGTGTGAGCGTCTCGGCCACGCGGAGGAAGTCGTCGACGCTGCAGCCGCACGTCCTGGCGACGAAGTCCGGTGTGTAGCGGCGATAGTGCTTCTTCAGCAGCTGGAAGACGCAGTGCGGGTGCTGCAGCGTCTCGTCCTCCTCAGGAGGCTCGCCGCGTCGCAGCCCGCCGCCGTGGCCGCCGTGTCCCGACTGCTCGCCCGTCGCGTCGAATCCTTGCTCGCTCTGTCCGCCCGAGCCGTGCACCTCCATGCCCTTGTACTGCCAGCTGGTCGGGTCGTACTTGCCCTGCTCGGGATCCCAGCCGGAGAAGAGACCGTCGAGGTCTTCGGTGTCCTCGAACTCGTCCGCGATGATCACGGGCGCGTTCGTGTAGTGCTTGACGTATTCCTCGAACCAGAGGTCGTTCTCGAGGACATAGTTGACGATGCCGCCGAGAAAGGCGATGTCGCTGCCGGCGCGGATCTGCACCCACTGCGTCGCCATCGCGCTCGTGCGCGTGAAGCGCGGGTCGACGTGGATGACCTCAGCGCCCCGCTCTCTGGCCTCGACCACCCACTGGAATCCCACCGGGTGGTTCTCGGCCATGTTCGAGCCCATGATCACGATGCAGTCGGAGTTCTGCAGGTCTTGCTGGAAGCCCGTCGCGCCGCCTCGCCCGAACGAGGTCCCCAGACTGGGGACCGTGGAGCTGTGTCATATGCGGGCCTGGTTCTCGACCTGGACGACGCCGAGCGCCGTCATCAGCTTCTTGATGAGGTAGTTCTCCTCGTTGTCGAGTGTCGCGCCGCCGAGGTTCCCGATCGCGAGTGTTCGGTTGGCCGGATTCCCATCACCCGTCTCCGCCTCCCACGTCTCGGCGCGTGTGTCGATGATGCGCTGCGCGATCATCTCCATCGCCTGGTCGAGGCCGAGCTCCTCCCAGGCCGTACCGTATGGCGGGCGGTACTTGACCTTGTACTGGCGCAGCGGGCTCTGGACGTAGCTCTTCGACGCTTGGCCCTTCGGGCATAGGCGACCGCGGGAGATCGGGCTCGCGGGATCGCCCTCGATGTGGATGACCTCGCCGCCTTTTACGTGGACGAGCTGTCCGCAGCCGACGGCGCAGTACGGGCAGATCGACTGGACGGTCTGGTCGGCCTGCTCGATTCGCGGCCTCAAGGTCTTCGCGCGCTCCGACTGAGCGGCCCGACCCAAAGCGTGCGGGTCACCTTCGCGGAGCTGGCGCACAAGTGGCCAGGACTCGACGAGCTTCGTCAAACCCACGCTGCCGTATCTTCCTACGACGTGTTCGCCTGAAACGCCGCTACTGCCTCCAGCTCCTCTCGTGAATTCACGTTCACGAGCTCGAGCGGATCGAGCTCCACGATTGTCGCGTCCAGCGCCGTCAGCGCACCGCGTAGCGAGTACTCGCCGCGTGCGAGTCTGCCCTCGAGCCTCGGCAAAGCGCGACGCCGGTAGGCACCGGGGAGAGGGCCCGTCCGGGGAACGGCCGCGTCGGCCGCCGCGTCCGCAAGTCGCAGCAGCGAGCCCGCGGAAACCTTGGGGCAGTCCACGGGGAGGAAGACGCAGAGATCGTGTGTGGCTGCGCGGAGCCCGGCCACGACGCCCGCAATCGGGGCGCGGACGGGCGCCGCGTCGTCGAGGATCGCAAACGGCAGGCTCAGCTCATCTTGTGCCTTGCCAACGGCGAGCCTTTCGTCGCAGGCTTCGCCGAGCACGCGCCAGGCGCGGTCCGCCAGCGTCTCTCCGTCGAGCTGTGCGAGCGCCTTCGGCGAGCCGAAACGGCGACTCGCGCCGCCGACGAGGAGCACGCCTGTCAGTCCGTGACGCGCCACGGCTCCGAGTAGACGTTCATCCGGTCGTCGCGCACGAAGCCGCAGAGGGTGATGCCCCGATCGACGGCAAGCTCGACGGCGAGGCTCGACGGAGCGCCGACGGCGACGAGCAGTGGGCAGCCCGCGACTGCGGCTTTCTGAACCAGCTCGAAGGAGAGACGGCCGCTGACGCAGAGAACGGCGTCCGCGAGCGGCAGGCGCTCCTCGCGGAACGCCCATCCGATCACCTTGTCCATCGCGTTGTGTCGGCCGACGTCCTCGCGAACGCACAGGAGGTCACCTGCCGACGTGAAGAGTCCCGTCGCATGGAGGCCGCCGGTGACCGCGAAGGCTCTCTGCGCCCTGCGGAGTTGCGCCGGCAGCTCGGAGATCGCGCGTGCCGCGACACGTTGATCGCCGCCGACGCGCGGCGCCTCGACCGCGACCGCCTCGAGCGCGCCCTTTCCGCAGACACCGCACGAGGAGCTGGTGTAGAAGCTCCGCCGGAGCTCGTCGGGCACGAACGAGCTCGAGGTGACGTCGACGGTGTTCGCCGCGAAGTCCGAAGGCAGCGCCGCGCTCTCCGGTGACAGGCCTTCCGACAGGCAGAAGCCGAGAGCCAGCTCCTCGTCGTGTCCGGGCGTCCGCATCGTCACCGCGACCGGATCTCCGTTGATGCGAATCTCGAGCGGCTCCTCCACCGCAACCTCGTCGGCCTCGGCGCGTCCTTCGGGCACGCGCACGACGTCGACGGCTGCGGCGGAATACGGCGGCGCCTTGCTCACCGAGAAAGGTTGCCATTCAGAGAGAATCGGCGGCGGTGCGAGCGATCGGTTAGGTTCGGTCGGTGAGCGCGCTTCCGATCGCGCGGCCCGAGAAGATCATCGGCGTCGGGCTCAACTACCGCGACCACGCCGAGGAGCAGGGGGCTGAGCTTCCGAGCGCGCCGCTTCTCTTCGCCATCTGGCCGAACGCGCTCATCGGACCGGGGGATCCGATCGTCATCCCGCGGGTGTCCCAGAAGGTCGACTACGAGGCGGAGCTCGGAGTCGTGATCGGGTCCCGTGTGCGCGGCGTCTCCGCGCAGAACGCCCTCGAAGCGGTCGAGGGTTACGTCTGCGTCAACGACGTGAGCGCGCGCGACCTCCAGTTCTCCGACGGCCAGTGGACGCGCGGGAAGTCGCCCGACACGTTCTGTCCGGTGGGACCGGAGCTGATACCGGCGCCATCGGTGCCGGATCCGCAGTCGCTGCGCATCCGCTGCCTGCTGAACGGCGACGTCATGCAGGACTCGACCACGGCGAACATGATCTTCGGCGTGGCGGAGATCGTCGCCTACGCGAGCGCCACGATGACGCTAGAGCCGGGTGACTTGATCGCCACGGGAACGCCCGCCGGGGTCGGCATCTTCCGTAAGCCGCCCGTTCTCCTCAACTCGGGCGACGAGGTGACTGTCGAGATCGAGGGCATCGGGTCGTTGACGAACCCGGTGCGCGCGGAAACATAGGAGCGTCGGTCACGCAGCCACTTGCGTGCGGTAGTGCTCGATGGTCAGGCGCGTGCCCTCTTCGAGCGGCGTCCAGGCGATCGGGCCGATGACGTCCTCCAGGCCGCCTGAGTTCATTTCTTCGGGGAATGGGAGCTGGACGTCGTCGAACGTGATGCGGCCGGACATCTCCGGCGCGGCGGCCTCGATCGCGTGGATCACCTCGGTCATATGCGACGACGGCCCGCCCAGGTTGAAGACGGCGGCGCCCTCGTGCTCGGCGCGTGCCGACGCGATGAAGATGCGCGCCGCGTCCGCGGCGTACTGCAGCTGGGTGCGTCCTCCCCAGCGCATCGCATAGGGCTCGCCTCGCGCCGCCGCGATCATCGCGAGCGTGGGGTCCGCGGTGAGCCCGTGGTCTCGGCCGGGACCGTAGACCACGTACGGCCGCAAGCCGACGCTGCCGATGCCCTCGTCCTCGAAGAAGACCGCGGCCGTCCCTTCGTTCGCGAGCTTGAACACGCCGTAGAGGCTCATGGGCCGTCCCGCGTCCTCGACACGCGGTCCTGCCGCGGGCCCATAGACGGCGGCGGAGCTCGCATAGGCGACGCCGCGCACGCCCTGGCGCTTCACGGCCTCGAAGATGTTGACCGTCCCGACGACGTTGACGGATGCTCCGCGGACCGGATCGGCCTTCACGAGCGGGAGGAGCATCGCCGCGAGATGGATGACGTGCGTGATGCCGTGTTCGACGATCGTGCGCTCGAGCTGCTGGAGATCCGTGACGTCACCGCTGATCAGCGTCAGGCGGTCGAGCTCCTCCTCCGACATCACGAGCTGGAGCCGCTCGGTGTTCGTCCCGAGGTCGTACACGACGACCGGAACGTCCTCGCGGACGAGCTGCGCACAGGACCACGCACCGATACAGCCGAGGGCGCCGGTGATCAGGAAGCGTTCGCCCGCGGCGTTCACGTGTCCTGGTACACGGTCACGACCTCGGTGTAGAACTCGAGCGCTGTGCGACCCTGCTCGTGCGGGCCGAAGCCGGAGCCTTTGATGCCGCCGAACGGAACGTGAACGTCCGCTCCGGCCGTCTGCGAGTTGACGTGCAGGATTCCGGCCTCGAGTCGGTTCACGAACTCCTGCGTCGCCGGAAGGCTGCTCGTGAAGATCGAGGCCGACAGCCCGTACTCCACGGCGTTCGCACGTTCGATCGCCTCGTCGAGCGCCTCGAACCGGTAGAGCGACGCGACCGGCCCGAACACCTCCTCGCACGAGAGCATCGCGTCGTCCGCGACGTCCTCGAACAGCGTCGGCGCGAGCAGGTAGGCGTCGTCGTCGACGCGCTTGCCGCCCGCGAGCAGCTTCCCGCCCTCGCTCCTGCCCTGGCCGATGGCGGCGAGCACGTCATCGAGCTGCTTCTCGTTGACGAGCGGGCCGACCTCGGTCTCGGGATCGGCGGGATCGCCCACCTTGCCGCTCTCGATGCGATCGAGCAGCCGTTGGCGAAACTCGTCGTACACAGGGGCTTCGACGTAGATCCGGCGTGTCGCAGTGCACTTCTGGCCAGCAGACCAGAACGCCCCGGCATAGGCCGCGTCGACCGCACGTCCGAGGTCGGCATCGGCCATGACGATCAGCGGGTTCTGGCCGCCGAGCTCGAGCTGCACGCGCTTGCCGAGCGCCGTCGCCTCCTCGCGCACCTGGCGGCCGACCGCCACGGACCCGGTGAACGAAATCGCGCGGACGGCAGGATGGCGAACGAGCGGTGTGCCGACCTCGGCCCCTCGGCCGATCACCACGTTGAACACGCCTTCCGGGACCCCGGCGGCGTCGAGGGCGGCGGCGAGGTGCAGTCCCGTCAGCGGCGCCTCCTGCGCAAGCTTGAGGACGACCGTGTTCCCGTAGACGAGCGCAGGCGCAAGCTTCCACGCCGGGATTGCGGCCGGGAAGTTCCACGGCGTGATCAGGGCGACGACGCCGAGCGGACGCCGCACCGTGTAGAGGGCAGACCCGGTCGCCGACTGCTCGTACAGCTCTCCGCGCGGTCGCCATGCCTCACCGGCGAAGAAGCGGAAGATCGCGGCCGCTCGCGCCGACTCCAGGCGCGCCTCCCGCAACGGCTTGCCCATCTCGCGGGTCATGTCCTCCGCCATCTGCTCGACCCGAGCCTCGACGGCGTCGGCGGCTCGCATCAGGACGGCGGCACGCGCGGCCGCCGGCGTTGCCGACCAGCCTTTGAACGCGCCCGCGGCCGCGGCGACCGCTACGGCGACGTCTTCTTCGCCCGACGCGGGAAACTCGCCCACGACCTCCGAAGGCCGTGCCGGGTTGTGCTTCTCGTAGGTGCGGCCGCTCCGTGCCGGCGCCCACGTGCCGCCGACGTAATTTGCCGCCTCCGGCCGAGTGGGTGCTTCGAGGACGCTATGGGACATGGGTCTTGCTCCTTTCGCCGGGGAGAAGATCGGCTGCGGCGCCGACGCGGTTCACGAGCTTGCCGATACCGGGGATTCTGATCTCGACCTGCTGACCGGGAGCAAGTGCAACGTCGTCGGGTGGGACGAGGCCCGTCCCGGTGAGGAGGACGCTGCCTGCCGGCAGCGGGTTGTCACGGACGAGCCAAGCCGCGAGCTCGTGGAACGAGCGCCGCATCTTCGCGGTGGTCGTCCACGCTTCGAAGACGACGCCGCCGTCGGGTCCAGTGATGCGAAGCTCGATCTCGAACGGATTCGACCACTCGGGCGGCACCAGGACCGCGGGCCCGAGCGCGCACGCGCCGGCGAACAGCTTGGCCTGGGGGAGGTAGAGGGGATTGGCGCCTTCGACATCGCGCGCTGTGACGTCGTTGCCAATCGTGGCGCCGAGCAGGTCGCCGCCTTCGTCGAGGACGAGGGCGAGCTCGGGCTCCGGCACCGTCCACTCCGCATCCGAGCGGACGCCGACCGTTGCACCCGGGCCGACCGTCCTGCGTCCGACGGCGTCCTTGAGGAAGAGCTCCGGACGGTCTGCGTGATAGACGAGGCTGTAGACGTCGCGTGCTTCCACGCGGCTCTCGTCGACACGCGCGTCTCGGCTCCGTTCGTACGTGACGCCGGCCGCCCACGTCTCGGGCGGGTCGAGTGGCGCGAGCAGCTCGAACGGCGGCGGCAGCTCGAGCGTCTCGGCGTCGAGCGCCTCGATCGTGCGGCCGGTGAAGGTGCGATCTCCGCGCAGCACTTCGAGGATGTCGTCTCGCTCCAGCTCGGAGACGCTCGTCGAGTCGGCCGCGCTGAGGAGGCCGAATCGCGGCGCTTCGCCGCCAGCGCGGAAGCGGACGATTCGCATCAGTAGACGGCCCGGCCGCCCGAGATGTCGAAGCACGCACCGGTCGCGAAGCTCAGATCCTCGCTTGCGAGATAGGCGATCAGCCGTGCGACCTCGTCGGGTGAGCCGACTCGGCCGAGCGGGATCTTCTCGACCATGTAGCCGATGTGCTCGTCGCTCAGCTGGCTCAGGATCGGGGTGTCGATCACTGCCGGCGCGATGCAGTTCACGAGCACGCCCGTGCCCGCGACTTCTTTTCCGATCGACTTCGTCAGGCCGATCACGGCGGCCTTGCTCGCCGAGTAGGCGGACGCCATCGGGTTGCCCTCTTTGCCCGCGATCGATGCGACGTTGACGACCCGCCCGTAGCCGCGGTCGACCATGCCGCGGATCGCGGCGCGGTTGAAGAAGAACGTCCCGTCGCAGTTGATCGCAAACACGCGGCGCCACTCCTCGTCGGGCATGTCGACCGCGCGCACGGAGTCTCCGCCGATACCGGCGGAGCACACGAGCACGTCGAGCCCACCGAGCTCCGACTCGACGCGCGCCACCGCCGCATCGACCTCTTCGGGGCGGCTCACGTCCCCGCGGACCGCGAGGACATCGTCGGCCGTTCCGTCGGCGTTGGCGTCGAATACTGCAACCCGGGCCCCTGACGCTTTCAGGACGTCGACGGTCGCCGCGCCGATGCCGCTCGCCCCGCCCGTGACCAGCGCGACCCGCCCGCCGAAGTCGTAGTCGTTCACGTGCGCTCTTATATCGCCGCGGCGGGCGAGGCGGAACGAGCAAGGGCTCTAAGCTTCGGCCAAATGGGCTTCGATCCGGCTGCCGACTATCCCATCGGGACGCAGCGCTCGGATCTGATCCGGACGCCCGGCGGCCTTCGTCTCGAAGAGCTGACGCTCGGCGCGCTCCGTTCGGGCCGGCTGGAAGCGTCCGAGATGCGCGCAACCGCCGAGACGCTGCGCCTCCAGGCCAAGGTGGCGCGCGGGAGCGGCCGCCCTCAGCTGGCGGCGAGCCTCGGGCGAGCTGCGGAGCTGACCACCGTCCCGGACGACGTGATCCTCGAGGTGTACACGGCTCTTCGGCCGCACCGCTCGAGCGCAGACGAGCTCGAAGCTTGGGCGGATCGCCTCGAACGCGACTTCGGCGCGCCGCTGACGGCCGCCTTCGTGCGCGAGGCACACGTTGTCTACGTGAAACGAGGCCTCCTTCGTGTCTGACGACCGCCGCTCGAAGCGTTTCGCCGCACGCGAGCAGCGCGAGCTCCGCCGAGAGCTTCTGATCGCGCCGCATCCCGAGCTCGGCCTCGTCGCGATGAACGGTCCGAACGACCCCGAGCCGGGGCTCGAGGTGGAAGACGGCCGCGTCGTCTTCCTCGACGGCCGCAGCGAGATCGAGTTCGATGCGCTCGACCACTTCATCGCGCGCCACGGTCTCGACCTCGACGCCGCCGAAGAGGCGATGGCGCTCGGCGAGCACGACCTCGCCCGGCGTCTCGTCGACGTCGACGTCCCACGCGATGAGCTCGTACGGCTTGCACGCGGGCTCACCCCTGCACGGCTCGCACGCGTCGTCTCGCTGCTCGACCCGGTCGAGATGATGTTCGCGCTGAAGAAGCTCCGCGCGCGTCGAGCCCCTGCCAATCAGGCGCACGTCACGAACCTGAAGGAGAATCCCGCGCTGCTCGCCGCCGATGCGGCCGAGGCGGCGGCACGCGGCTTCGCAGAGATCGAGACGACGGTCGGCGTCTCGCGGTACGCGCCGCTGAATGCCATCGCAGTGCTCGTCGGCTCTCAGACGGGCAGAGCCGGCGTGCTCACGCAGTGCGCGATCGAGGAGCGCCGCTCCCTCCAGCTGGCGATGCAAGGCCTCACGACGTACGCGGAGACGTTGTCCGTCTACGGAACGGAACCCGTGTTCGTCGACGGCGACGACACGCCGTGGTCGAAAGCGTTCCTCGCGTCCGCCTATGCCTCGCGAGGGATCAAGGTCCGGTTCACCTCCGGCGGCGGCTCCGAGGCGTTGATGGGACACGCCGGCGGCTGCTCGATGCTCTACCTGGAAGCGCGCTGTCTGTGCCTCGCTCGCGCCGCCGGCTCGCAGGGCGTCCAGAACGGCTCGATCTCGTGCGTCGCGCTCGTCATGAGCGTCCCCGCCGGCTCCCGCGAGATCCTCGCCGAGAACCTCCTCGCGGCGTGGCTCGATCTCGAGGTCGCCTCCGGCAACGACGCGATCGCCTCCCATTCGCCGACCCGGCGCACCGCGAAGCTCATGGGGCAGTTCCTGCCCGGAACGGACTTCGTCACGTCCGGATGGAGCGTGATGCCGCGGTACGACAACATGTTCGGCGGCGGCAACTACGACGCCGACGACGTCGACGAGTGGCTGACGATCCAGCGTGACTGGCAGGTGGACGGCGGGACCGAGCCGCTGGCCGAGGATGAGGCTGTGCGCGTTCGTCAGCGGGCCGCCGAAGCGGTCCAGGCGGTCTTCGCCGCGTTCGACTTCCCCGAGATCAGCGATGCCGAGGTGGAGGCCGCGACGTACGCGCTCGACAGCCGCGACCTGCCCGACCGCGACCGGGGCGCCGACGTGGCCGCGGCCGACCGCGTGCTGGCCGAAGAGATCGGCGGCATCGACGTGGCGCGCGCGCTCGACCGTCGGGGCTTCGGGGACGTAGCCGAAGCGATCCTCGGCATGCAGCGCCTGCGCGTCTCGGGCGACTACCTGCAGACGTCGGCGATCGTGGACCCGACGGGAACCGTGCGCTCGGCGGTCAACGATCCGAATCGGTACACAGGCCCAGGGACGGGTTACCGCCTCGACGGCGAGCGCTGGCAGGCGCTGCAACACCTGCCGCACGAGCTGGCAACAGATGCGCTGGAGGAAGCACAGGCGCCGGATCGAGTCGTGGTGGAGAAGCACGTTGCCACTGTAGGCAACGAGTCGGACGACGTGGTGATCGCGGTCGGGCCTGCGTTCGCCGACGGGTTGCAGCGCACGATCGGAGGCCTTGCACACCGCGACGTCATCGCCGCCCTCGTCGACGGCGTGCTCGAGGCCGGAGCCCGGCCGCGACTCGTCCGGGTCCGGCGCGCCTCCGACGTGGCGTTCATCGGCCACGACGGCGCCGCGCTGGCGGGATCCGGTGTGGCTGTCGGCGTCCAGTCGAAGGGGACGGCAGTCATCCACCGCGTGGATCTCCAACCGCTCGACAATCTGGAGCTCTTCGGGATGGCGCCGTCGCTCACGCTCGACTCGTACCGTGCGATCGGACGCAACGCGGCCGGCTACGCGCTCGGCGAACGGGTCGGACCCGTGCCAACGGTGATGGACAACTTCGCCCGGGCGAAGCTGATCGTCCGGACCACTCTGTTACACGCGCGCGAAACGGAGGCGATCACACCAGGCGCGCCGCCGGTCGAGCTCGAGCTGGTCTAGTGCCCCTTCCAGTAATGCCGTCGCCGGCATGTATTGCTCGGAGGGGCACTAAGCGGGCGGCGTCTTCTCGGCGGGCCAGGGGACGCCGCCGACGCCCCAGTTCTTCGGCGAGTGGCCTTCCACGACGACCCAGGTGTGCTCGCGGAGGCCTTCGGTCGTAGCCTCGCACAGCGCATCGGTGAGGCCGGCGATGAGCTTGCGGCTCGTCTCCTCGTTGACCCGGAAGTCGAACAGCTTGACTTCGATCAGCGGCATCGTTCTAGCCCGCCGGCTTGCCGGCGATTCCCCAGTGCTTCGGCGGTACGCCCTGGATGACGACGTGGATGTGCTCTTTCGCCGCGCCGCTCGACTCCGCGAGCGCGTCGGTCAGCTGCTCGATCATCTTCGGGACGGACTCGTCCGTCACCCGATGGTCGTAGAGCTTGACTTCGATCATCGGCATTGCTCTCTCCTTTCGCGGTCAGCGTTCGACATGTCCCCGCCCTGCCTCGGGCCCGAGGACGAGGTCGCGCTCTCGATCCGGAACGTGGTCGAGGGGGACGGGCGCCAGAGCCTCGAAGAACGTCACACCGTTCTCCGAGTAGAGGCTGTGCCGCACGCCCTTGTTGATGACGATGACGTCGCCGGCCGTGACGTCGCGCGTCTCGCCCGCGATCGTGACGGTCACCGCCCCGTCGACGATCGCCATCACCTGCTCGGTCTGCTCGTGGGCGTGGTCCGGCACCTGCTTTCCCGGTTCGTAGGTGACGCGGCAGAGGAGGATCTGCTCGCCGCCGATCGCGTGCAAGCGGACTCCGTCTGCGAACTGCCACGACTCGACGCCGTTCCACGTGCGAAACGGCGACGACGCTTCAGCCATCCGTGTCGAGAAAGCCCTTGCCGCCGTTCGAGCTCACCGTGCGAACGGAGAGCTCCTCGTCGAAGATCACGCGCTTGCCCTCGCGGCGCGGCTCCTTCTTCGCGTCGAGCGCGCGCAGGACTCGCTCCGGCGTGGCCGGCATCTCGGTGACCCAGACGCCGACCGCGTCGTAGATGGCCGACGCGATCGCGGGCGGCTGCGCGTTGTTCGCCATCTCGCCGATCGCCTTCGCCCCGAACGGCCCGTCCGCGGACGGGCTCTCGATGATCACGTTGTCGAGGTCCGGCAGATCCTCCAGCGCGGGGGCGAGGTAGGCGCCGAACTCGCGACCGCGATGCTCTGGGTCGGGATAGTACGGGTACGCCTGCTCGAGCAGGCCGAGGCCGAGCCCCATCATCGCGCCGCCCTCGATCTGCCCCTCGACGAGCGTCGGGTTGATGGCCCGGCCGACGTCGTAGACCTGGATCAGCCGCTCGACCCGGACCTCGCCGGTCTCGTCGTCGACCTCGACGTCCGCCACACAGGCCGCATAGGAGATCGCGGAGTGCGGCTCGATCTCGACGGAGCCGTCGTCGTCGCTCACGTCGGAGAACGGCTTCAGGGCGGCGCCTGTCCCCGTGATCAGCTCGCCGTAGGTCCACGTCGCGGCGGCGGCCACGTCCGGGATGCCGATCTTCCGTTCGGGCGCTCCCTTTGCCACGACCTCGCCGTCGACGATGTCGAGGTCGGACGGCGCGATCTCCAGCTCTTTCGACGCGATGTCGAGGATCCGCTCGCGCGCCTTCTCGGCGGCGAAGCGGACCGCGTTGCCGCCGATGAACGTCCCACGTGACGCGAAGCTGCCCGTGCAGACGGCGGACGAGTCGGTGTTCGTGTTGTCCATCGTGATCCAGTCGTAGGGGACGCCGAGCGTGTCGGCTGCGATCTGGGTGTGGACGGTGCGGGAGCCCTGGCCGTGGTCGACCGTGCCGGTGAAGACGTCGACACGGCCGTCCGGCTTGAGCTTGACCCACGCCTGGCTCGGGTCGCCGTTCTGGTTCATACCGGTCGGGTACTCGATCGTCGCGATCCCGCGGCCCTTGTGCCTCGCCATTACCGGCTCCCTCCGTTCGTCGCGGTGTCCTCGGCGGCGAGCTGGCCGACGAGGTGCTCCGGCAGGAGCTCGCCGGCGCGGCGCTCGTTCGTCATCGACGTGTACTCGGCGGGGAGGTCGTAGCCCACGCGGTCGGCGGCGGCGAGCACCACGGGAACGGTCGACGGATCCTTCAGCACGACGCGATTCGCGGTCGTGTCGCCGATCCGGTTCGCGTTCTTCAGCCGGATCTGCAGCGGATCGAGGCCGAGCACCCGAGCGACCCGGTTCATGTGCGTCTCGACGGCGAACGACACAGACGTCACCCCGAAACCGCGCATCGCCGTCGTCGGCACGCGGTTCGTGAACACGACGAAGCCGTCGAAGTGGACGCTCGGGATCGTGTACGCGCCGGTGTGGTGGAACGCGTGCTTCGTGACGCCGTACGGCGAGAACCGCGCGTACGCGCCGGCGTCGTGCAGCGTGAGCATCCGGCGTCCGAGAATCCACCCGTCGCTCGTGACTGCGTCGGCGATCTCCATGTGCCAGGGAGCGCGCGTCGACGAGGCGAGGAACTCCTCCTCGCGCGTCCACCGCCACTTGACCGGACGCTTCGCCTTCAGCGCGAGCAGGGCGCTGATCGTCTCGCTGGCGGTGTCGACCTTCCCGCCGAAACCGCCACCGACGGTGCCGCCGACGAACTTCAGCTTGTTCAGCGGCCACTCCAGGTGCGCGGCGACGACACCCATAGAGAAGTACATCGCCTGCGTGCAGGAGTGGATGGTGAGACGTCCACTCGGTTCCGGAATCACCAGCGCGGTCTGAGGCTCGATCGGGCAGTGCTCGATCGCCTGGGGCCGGTAGACGCCTTCGACGATCGTGTCGGCCTTCTCGAACGCAGCGTCGAGGTCGCCCTTGCGTACGCGCCGGTGGTTGTACGGACCGTAGTGCGGATACACGGGGCCCCACGGGTGGATCTTCGGCCAGTCCTCGTCCATCGCCTTGCGCATGTCGAAGAACGCCGGTCGTTCCTCGAACTCGATCTCGATCAGGTCGACTGCGCGGCGCGCCGTGTCCTCGTCCTCCGCGGCGACCGCTGCGATCGGCTGCCCCTTGTAGCGGACGTCGTCGACGGCGAGCAGCGGCTCGTCGGCGGGGATCCCGAGCGCCTCGAGATGGCCGTAGACGTTCTTCGGAACGTCCTCGTGCGTGACGACGGCGTGGACCCCGGGCAAGGCTTCGGCCTTGCTCGTGTCGAAGCGCGTGATCGCCGCGTGGTGATGCGGCGAGCGCAACGCTTTCGCCCAGAGCATTCCACGGACGCGAATGTCGTCGACGTACTGCGTTCGGCCGGTGACGTGCGCGACGCCGTCATAGCGCGGCAGTCGTGCCCCAACGGCCTTCACGCCGGACTCTCCTTCGCCTTCGGCTCCGTCGCGTGGGGGAAACCATGTTTCCCCCACGAGCCCCCTTCTTCGTGGGAGCGCGCTCCGACGCCCGCGCCGCTGAGATCGCCGCGTGCGTCGGAGAGAAACAGCGGGGAAACCTCCCGGTTTCCCCCTTCCCCTTCCACCGCCCAGCTCACGCTGGGCTCCCAGGAATCAACACTTCTGCCTCCTCGGGCTCGAAGCTCGGCTCGACCTGCTCGGGATGCACGTCGCCTCTCGCCGCCGCCTCGACCGCGTTGACGATCTTCACGTACCCAGTGCAGCGGCAGACGTGTCCGGACAGCGCTTCGAGCACGTCTTCGCGGCTCGCATCGGGCTTGCGCTCCAGCAGCGCCGTGGCGGCAAGGACGAAGCCGGACGTGCAGAAGCCGCACTGCGCAGCGTAGTGCTGGTCGAACGCCGCCTGCACGGGTGAGAGCTCGTCAGGTGCACCGAGAGCCTCGACGGTTGTAATCGATGCTCCGTCGAGTGCCGCAAGGGGCACTAGGCAGGACCGTCGCGGCTCGCCGTCGACGAGAACCGTGCACGCCCCGCAGCCGCCCTGCTGACACCCGGCCTTCGGGCTCGTCACGTCCAGCTCTTCGCGGAGCGCGTAGAGGAGCGAAGCGAGCGGCGGGCTCTGCACGTCGTGCTCCACGCCGTTGAGGGTGAGTCTCATGTGCCTCCTCGGAGGTCGTCGAGTGCACGTTGGACGATCACAGGCAGGAGTCGCTGCCGGTACCAGGCGGATGCGAGTGCGTCGTCGCGAAGCTCTGCGTCGTCGAGTGCCTTCTGGCCAGCGTCGGCCGTCGACGCGCCGCCGGCGAGCGCTTCTTCGGCGCTTCGCGCTCGCACTCCGTGCGGGCCGGCGCCGGTGATCCCGACTCGAACCCCCGAGGCCGTCTCGGCGGCGCACGCGGCGAGGATCGTGTATGCGTGGGCGTGAGGGCGACGCGCCGCTGCATGGCCGGCGCGCGTGGGCGTCTCGAGCTCGACCTCCAGCACGAGGCGGCCGCTGCGGTCGCCGGCGACGAAGGCCTCGACGGGCTCCGTCCGCTCACCGTCTGCACCGGCGGATCGCACGGTCGCGCCGAGCGCGATCAACGCGGCCTGGAGATCGCCGCGCGGTGTCTCGCCGGGCGGCGCGCACAGGTTGCCGCCGATCGTCGCCTGCGCGCGGATCTCGTGGTCGGCAACATGGCGTGCCGCGGTTGCGAGCGGCTCCGGCGCCTGCTGGAGCTCGGCGACCGTCGTCATCGCCCCGATCGTGAGGGTCGACCCGTTGCGATGCACGCCGGCGAGGCCCGCGTGCTTCAGGAACACGACGCGATCGGGCTTCAGCCGGCCGTAGTTGAGCTCGGGCATCAGGATCGTCCCGCCGGCGAGAACCGTGACGCCCACTCCATCGCCGAATGCCGCAACCGCCTCGTCCCGCGAAGCCGGGACGACGACGTCCGCTGCGTCGAGTGCTCTCGAAGTCACGTGGGCCGCTCCTCCTCTGATAGCCGGCGGGCACGATTCTGTACCGTCGCCGCGAACGGCGCAACACGCGGGCGCGTCGGTCGTGCCCTCCGCGGATATCGTGGAGACGTGGCGTTTGCGACGATCGACGAGCTCGGGGAGGGGCTCCGCCGCGCTGCGTACCTGCCCGAGCGCGGTCTGGCAACCGCGTTGTACCTCTCCCTGGCGCTCGAGAAGCCGCTGCTGCTTGAGGGCGAGGCCGGTGTCGGGAAGACGGAGGCGGCGAAGGCCCTCGCCGGGGCGACGTCGGCGCGGCTGATCCGGCTGCAGTGCTACGAGGGGCTCGACATCTCGCACGCGGTGTACGAGTGGAACTACTCGCGGCAGCTCCTGCACATCCGCTCCGCTCAGGAGGGGACGGTCTCCGAGCAGGAGCTGTTCGGCAGGAACTTCCTGATTCGCCGGCCGCTGCTCGAGGCGATCGAGAGCACCGATCCCGTCGTCTTGCTGATCGACGAGATCGATCGCGCCGACGACGAGTTCGAGGCGTTCCTGCTCGAAGTCCTTTCGGACTTTCAGATCACGATTCCGGAGATCGGAACCATCACTGCGCGCCGGCGTCCGGCCGTCGTTCTCACCTCGAATCGGACGCGCGAGCTTCACGACGCGCTCAAGCGCCGGTGCCTGTTCCACTGGATCGGCCACCCGACGCTCGAGCGAGAGATCGAGATCGTCTCCCTGCGGGTTCCCGGCATCCCCGATCGCCTGGCCGCGCAGGCGGCGGCCTTCGTGCAGGGCTTGCGGACGCTCGATCTCGCGAAGCCGCCCGGCGTTGCAGAAACGATCGACTGGGCGCAGGCGCTCGCCGCGCTCGGCCGGCAGGAGCTCGACGCGACGACGGTCGAGGAGACGCTTGGCTCCGTGCTGAAGTACCACGAGGACTTTGCCGCGGTTCGTGACGAGGCCCTCGTCGCACTCGTGGAGGAGGCCCGCTCGGTTGCTGCCGCAAGCGCCTGAGGGCGGCCTCGTCCGCCACGTCGTCACCTTCGGCCGCATCCTGCGTGAAGCGGGGCTCGAAGTCGGGCCCGGGCGGATCTCCGATGCGCTCTGCGGGCTCGACCGCGTCGACATCCGTAGAAGCGACGACGTCTACTGGGCCCTTCGCACGACGCTCGTGTCGAGCGCGGATGATCTCGAGAGCTTCGACAAGGCGTTCGCGGCTTGGTTTCTGCGCTCGCCATCGCCGCCGCGGTATCGAGGAGCCAAGGCCTCGGATCCGACGAAAGCCCTCACGGAGCGCATGCGCACGGAGGGAACCAGACGGGCCGACGGAGACCGCGACGAGCCGACCATGATCGGTTGGAGCGCACACGAGATCCTGCGGCGCAAGGATTTCGGCGCGATGACCGACGAGGAGTATGCGCGCGTCGCCAAGGCGATTGCCGAGGTCGCGGCGTCGCGTCCGCTGCGACGTTCGCGCCGTCTACGCCCGCATCCGCGCGGCCGCCGCCTCGACCTGCGCCGGCTCGCGCGAAGGTCGCTGGCCCGAGGAGGCGACCCGATCGAGCGCACGTTCCGGCGGCGCATCGAAGTCCCGCGCAAGCTCGTCGTGCTGTGTGACGTCTCGGGCTCCATGGAGTCGTACACACGTGCGCTGCTGCTGTTCCTCCACGCCGCGGTCGGCTCGGGGCGAGGCGTCGAGGTCTTCGTCTTCGGGACGCGGCTCATCAGGCTCACGGACGAGTTTCGGACGCGCGATCCCGAACAGGCGCTGACCGGGGCCGCCGAGCGCGTCGTGGACTGGGCCGGAGGAACGAGGATCGGCGCGTCGCTCCGTACGTTCAACGACATCTGGGGCCGGCGCGCGCTGACGCGCGGCGCGGCCGTCGTCATCGTCTCCGACGGCTGGGAGCGAGAGGACGCGACGCTCGTCGCACGGGAGATGGACCGGCTGCGACGCGCGGCCTATGCGGTGATCTGGGTCAACCCGTTGAAGGGGAGCCCCGAGTACCAGCCGCTCGCGGCCGGGATGAGGGCCGCGCTCCCGTACGTTGACCGGTTCGTGGCGGGACATAATCTGGCGAGTCTCGAGGAGCTGGCCGGCGTGCTCGCCGGCATCGAAAGGAGGCATGCGGCGTGAAGGAAGTGCTGCCGGACATCGAACGCTGGCGCGCGCGAGGTGAGCGGTTCGCCGTCGCGACGGTCGTCGCGACGAGGCGGTCGGCGCCGCGGCCCGTCGGGGCGAAGTTCGCGGTCTCCGAGAGCGGGGAGATGGCCGGCTCCGTCTCCGGCGGCTGCGTGGAGAGCGACGTCTTCGAGCATGCGTGCGAGGTCCTCGAGGGTTCGCGCCCGCAACTGCTCTCGTACGGGATTGCCGACGAGCTTGCTTTCTCCGTCGGGTTGCCGTGCGGCGGCGAGATCGACGTCTTCGTCGAGAGCTCGCCGGACGAGCTCGTCGAGCGCCTCATGCGCGTGATCGAGACCGAGGAGCGCGCGGTGCTCTTCACCGTCGTCGAGGGCGAGCCGCTCGGCGCCGAGCTGCTCGTGACCGAGGCTGGGGAGACCTTAGGAGACGGCCCGCAGGAGTTGGTGGGGCGCGTGGACGAGCTCCTTCGGCGCGGTCGCAACACGCTCGTGGAGCTCGAGGACGGCGCGAAGGCGTTCGCCGAGATCTATGGGCCCGCCCCACGACTGCTGGTGATCGGCGCAGTCGATACGGCGGAATCACTGTGCGCGGTTGCCAAGCAGATCGGCTGGCACACGATCGTCGCCGACGCCCGCGGCAAGTTCGCGACCAAGGACCGCATCCCGAGCGCCGACGAGCTGCTCGTCGCGTGGCCGCAGGAGGCGATCGAGCAGGCGCAGCCGGACTACCAGACGGCCGTGATCGTGCTGACGCACGACGACAAGTTCGACGTGCCTGCGATCCAGGGTGCCCTCGCGACGGAGGCGTTCTACATCGGTGCGCTCGGCTCGCGCCGAAACCAGGAACGGCGACGCGAGCGTCTCATCGACGCCGGAATCGACGAGAGCGAGCTCGAGCGCGTGTCGGGACCGACGGGCCTCGACATCGGTGCGGACACCCCGGCCGAGACTGCGCTGTCGATCCTCGGCGAGATCCTCGCCACCCGCGCCGGACGTCCCGGCGGGTTCCTCCGCACCGCGAAGACACGCATCCACGTCGAAGAACCGACGTCGCAGCCGGCCTAGCTCGGACGCCCGGACCGTGTTAGGTTCGGCGGGCTTTTCCTGCGCGCAAAGGAGCTGCTATGGCCGTTGATGTGAAGTCGGAGAAGCTCCACGAGCTGGTCGACCAGGGGGCAGAGGTCGAGAAGCTCGCGACGGGCTTTACGTTCACGGAAGGACCGCTGTGGAACAAAGAAGGTCGGTTCCTCCTCTTCAGCGACATGCCCGGGGACGTCAGACGCCGCTGGAGCAAGGACGACGGCGTCGCCGAGGTTGCGAACCCGAGCAACAAGGGCAACGGAATGACCTACGACGCCGACGGCCGCCTGCTCGTCTGTGAGCACACGACGAGCTCGCTCGTCTACATGGACCCGGACGGCACGGGAACCGGCCGCGAACTGATCGCGTCGCACTACGAGGGCAAGGAGCTGAACAGCCCGAACGACGTGATCGTCGCGAACGACGGCTCGATCTACTTCAGCGATCCGTGGTACGGCCGCATGCCTGTGTTCGGCGTCGAGCGCGAGCGCGAGCTCGGCTTCCAGGGCGTCTACCGGGTTGCGCCGGGGGGCGGCGACCCCGAGCTGCTCGTCGACGACTTCGAGCAGCCCAACGGTCTCTGCTTCTCGCCGGACGAGTCGCTGCTCTACATCAACGACACGCCGAAGGCGCACATCCGCGTGTTCGACCGGCAGCCCGACGGGACGATCGCGAACGGGCGCATGTTCTTCGAGCACATCGGGTCGGGCGTGATCGAGGAAGGCATCCCCGACGGGATGAAGATCGATGAGCGGGGCAACATCTACGTCACGGGGCCCGCCGGCGTCTGGGTGATCAGTCCCGAGGCGGAACTTCTCGGCGTGATCGAGGTGCCGGAGAACGTCGGCAACCTCAATTGGGGCGGCGACGACTGGAACGTGCTCTACATGCCGAGCTCCACGTCGCTGTACCGGATCCAGCTGAAGGTGTCAGGCAATCGGCTCAGCTACATGAAGTGAGGAGGAGACGATGAGCGACAACGAGCGGCCCGACGTCGAGGCGAGCCGGGCGGTCCTGATCATCCAGGACATGCAGAACGACGTCATGATGGAGGGCGGCGCCTGGGCCGACACGGGTGCCCCCGAGCACGCGAAGGAACAGAACGTCATCGAGAACATCCGGAAGCTCGCCGACGGTTGCCGCGGCGCAGGCATCCCCGTGATCCACGTCCACTACATCGTCGAGGAAGGGGCGCCGGGGCACAAGCTGAACGCGCCGCTCTTCCAGGGCGTGAAGGAGACCGGTGGGCTCGTTCGCGGGTCCTGGGGCGCCGCGCCTGCCGAGGGCCTCGAGCCGCAGGACGGCGACCTCGTGGTAGAGAAGATGCGCATGAACGCCTGGGAAGGGACGAGGCTCGAGACGCTGCTGAAGGGCTTCGGACGAGACACAGTCATCGTCACCGGCGCCTGGACGAACATGTCCGTCGAGCACACCGCCCGGACCGGCGCGGACAAGGGCTACTACATGATCGTCCCGGAAGACTGCTGCTCGACGATGAACGCCGACTGGCACAACGCGTCGATCAACTACGCGCTCCAGAACGTCTCGACGGTGACGACTTGCGAGGCGGTGCTCGAGGCGCTCGGCGCCGCGGCGCCGGCGTAGCCGCGACGCGTTGAAGACCCGAGCCGCCCTCTTCCAGGGTGCCGGGCGGCCGCTCGAGCTGCGCGAGATCGAGCTCGACGAGCCGCGCGACGACGAGGTGCTCGTCCGGATGAGCGCGGTCGGCATCTGCGGCACGGACCTGCACAGCATCAAGGGCGAGTGGGAGCGGCCGACGCCGATGGTGCTCGGGCACGAGGGCGCCGGAGTCGTCGAGGGCGTGGGCGGCGGCGTCACGAGCGTGCGGACGGGCGATCGCGTCGTCCTGTCGTGGGCCCCGTCGTGCGGCGAATGCGTCGACTGTCGGCGAGGCCGGCCTGCGGCGTGCGTCCCGCTCCATCGTGCGATGGCCGGCGGCACGCTCATCGACGGTCATACCGGAATGTCGTTCGACGGCGAGACGGTCTACCGCGGGACGGCGACCGGCGCCCTGTCGGAACACCTGGTGGTCGCGGAGCGCGTCGCGCTGCCGCTCGAGGACGACGTGCCCGTCGAGGACGCGGCGCTGCTCGGCTGCGCGGCGCTGACAGGGGTTGGTGCCGTCGTGTTCGCGGCGAAGGTCGAGCCCGGTGCGAGCGTGTTCGTGGTCGGGGCCGGCGGCGTCGGCCAGTTCGTGCTTCAGGGTGCGCGGCTCGCGGGCGCGGGAACCGTGGTTTCCGTCGAGCCCGCGGCGGCGCGGCGTGAACAGGCAACACGGCTGGGTGCAGCGGCGGCAGTGCCGCCCGAAGAGGTCAAGGACGCGATGCGCGAGCTCCTCCCGGACGGCGCCGACTATGCCTTCGACGCCGTGGGAGAGCCCGACACGACGAAGCTGGCGATGCGCTGGACGAAGAACGGCGGCACCTGCGTCGTCGTCGGCCTCCCGTCCGGCGCGACGCGCCTGCAGATCGATCCCGCCGAGTTCTACCGCCGAGAGAAGCACCTGACGGGGACGATCTACGGGTCGGAGGACCCGGCCGTCTCGCTGCCGATCCTCCTCGACCACGTGCGCGCGGGGCGACTCGACCTCGGCGAGATGCTGGGCCCGGTGTTCCCGCTCGAACGCGTCAACGACGCGATCGAGGCGAGCCTAGGTGGCTCGGGCGGCCGAGTCGTCGTGCGGCCGTGATCGGGGTCGAGGTGAGGTTGCGCGTCGAGGGCGTCGGCAACACGTCGATCACCTACGCCTGGGACATCTCGAGCGGTGGGGACATCCACGTGAGCGGCCGTCGTACCGTGGAGTACGTCGACGACAGAGGCGCAGATGTCGGACCGTGAGGAGATCCGCGTTTCTGGGCAGCCGGAGCCGATCAGCCATTACACGGACGCGGTGCGCGCCGGCGACCTGCTGTTCGTCTCCGGTTGCGTCCCCGTCGATGCGGACGGGCAGCTCGTGGGCGGCGACGACGTCGTCGCCCAGGCGCGGCAGACGTTCGCCAACGTCGGCGCCGTGCTCGCGGCGGGCGGCTCGTCGCCCGCGGACGTGGTGAAGGTCACCGTCTTCCTCACCGACATCGACGACCGGCCGAAGATCAATCCCATCCGGCAGGAGTTCTTCGGCCAGACGCGTCCTGCGAGCACGCTCGTCGAAATGAGCCGGCTGGCGATTCCCGGCGCGAAGATCGAGGTCGAGGCGGTCGCGCTGGTGCGCTAGCGGCCCTCGAACTCCGGCGGGCGCTTCTCGTCGAAGGCTTCGACTCCCTCCCGGAAGTCGTGCGTCGTGCGCAGCAGGCCGTACGCGAGCCCCTCCACCTCGAGTCCGAGGGGAAGTGGCCCGTCGTAGGCGTGGTTCAGCACGCGCTTCGCCATCGCGAGCGCGAGCGGCGAGAGCCGGCGCAGCTCCTCGACGAGGCGTTCGACCGCACCGTCGAGCTCATAGGCGCCGACGACTTCACTCACGAGCCCGATTGCGTGCGCTTCCTGCGCGCGGACGCGTCGGCCGCGCATGACCAGATCCTTTGCGCGTCCGAGGCCGATGAGGCGCGCGAGCCTCTGCGTTCCGCCGCTGCCGGGGATCATCCCGATCCGCACCTCCGGGAGCCCGAGCTCGAGGTCGTCGGCGGCGATCCGAAAGTCGCACGCGAGCGCGAGCTCGAGCCCGACGCCGAAGCAGTACCCGCGCAGCTTGGCTATCACCGGGACGGGACACCGC
>JBKPDB010000045.1:0-31268 GCA_046727655.1 Actinomycetota bacterium | reverse complement strand
GACGCGCACGCCAACGAGCTTGTCTTTGAGAGAGTTGTGAGCGGTGAGCCGATTGTGGTGTAAGACGATCGCGCGGCGGAGCCGCGCGATCTCTAAACGGCATCGCAAGCGACGCCGTAGCGGCGACATCGCGTTCACTCGCGTCGAAGCGCGCGAGCCTGCGGCTGCGTAGGCATGCCGACCGACTACTTCGGCGAGGAGGTCGCCGCCGACTACGACGATCCGCAGGACCCGATGTTCTCGCCCGACGCGATCGGTCCGGTCGTCGATTTCCTCGTTGGGCTCGCGGGTGACGGACGTGCGCTCGAGCTCGGGATCGGCACGGGGCGCATCGCGCTCCCGCTGGCCGCGCGGGGCGTGCCGGTCCACGGGATCGACTTCTCCGAGGCGATGGTCGCGCGGCTGCGCGCAAAGCCGGGGGCCGAGCGGGTCGAAGTCACGATCGGCGACTTCGCCACGACGAAGGTCGACGGCGCGTTCAGGATCGCATACCTCGTCTACAACACGATTCAGAACTTGACGACGCAGGACGCGCAAGTCGCCTGCTTCCTAAACGTCGCCGATCATCTCGAGCCAGGCGGCTGCTTCGTGATCGAGGTCGGTTTACCGGATGTGCGGGGCGAGAAGCTGCGCATCTTCGACTTCAGCGACCGGCACCTCGGCATCGACGAATACGACTTCGAGAACCAGGGCCTGATCTCGCACCACTACACGCGCACACGAGACGGGACGTTCAAGTACACGTGGGGCCCGTTCCGCTACGTCTGGCCGTCCGAGCTCGACCTGATGGCGCGCCTGGCCGGCATGACGTTGCGCGAGCGCTGGAGCGGCTGGAAGCGTGAGCCGTTCACGAGCGCGAGCACGAAGCTCGTCGCGGTCTGGCAGAAACCGTAGGGAACGTCCCCAAGGGGACATCTCGGGTCGAGCTGGTCAAGAGCTGGGCTAGAACTACGGCAGCTCGGCGTCTTCGAAGAAGTCCGCGCCCTCGTCGACGGGCGGGGCGCCGTAGATGAAGAGCAGGAGCTCCTCGTCGCTCTCGTTGCGAATCTGCAGCGGCGTCAGCGGCTCTACCGCGACGACGCCCTGGGGCCCGACGTCGACCCGTTCCGGTGGATCTCCGAGCAGCATTGTCAGAGTCCCGGACATGACGACGAAAACCTCTTCCTGAGCGTGGTCCGCGTGCCGGCGGCCCCTCGTGTGCGGCGGGTAGCGCCAAAGGCGCGCCCGGGACTGCTTCAGCTGAGCAGCTTCCGTGACCAGCCCGGCCTGGCGATTCGCCTGTCCCTCGAGCGGCCGGTCGACCCACTCCATCGTCTCGGCGTCGGCGACGTGGTAGCCCACGGGCGGATCCTACGCTGCGGGAGAAAGGCCGCCGCCCCCTAGCAGCGGCCTCTCGCCGGACTCACCTCTTGGTAGCCAGGACACCGCGAGGGTCTGAATGCCTAGATCGTGCGCCCCGAATGTTTGCTGCTCTTGAGGTTTCCCTGAAAAATCTGGATATGGGCCTGTACCACGAAGCCAGCCGTAGGCTGCAGGACCGCTTCGACACGCGACGGCTCGCGGACCGGATCGAGGAGCGGATCGTCCGCGACGTGATCGACGACGACGACCGGGCCTTCATCGAGGCCCGGGACATGTTCTTCATCGCCACGACCGACGAAGACGGACAGCCTCAGTGCTCGTACAAGGGAGGCGATCCCGGCTTCGTTCGCGTCCTCGACGAGCGCACGGTGGCGTTCCCCGTTTACGACGGGAACGGGATGTACCTGACGGCCGGCAACCTCCTCGCGACGCGGAACGTCGGCCTGCTCTTCATCGACTTCGAGGGGCGGAAGCGCCTGCGACTCAACGGCGTCGCGTCGGTGAACGAGGCCGATCCGCTGCTCTCGGAGTACTTGGAGGCGCAGCTCGTCGTGCGCGTCCGGGCGACCGAGGTGTTCCCGAACTGCCCGCGCTACATCCACGAGTACCAGCTCGTGAAGCGCTCGCGGTTCGTCCCGAAGACCGAGTGCGAGACGCCCGTGCCGAAGTGGAAGCAGAGTGAATGGGCGCACGACGTCCTGCCGGAGAACGACCCGGCGCAGGATCCGTCGAGAGAAGCGATCGCCCGAGGCTGAACGCCGCCCGAGCGTCACGCCGAGTGACGCGGTTAGCGTTCCCGCAGTGATTCTCGTCGTCGCCGCGACCGAACGCGAGCTCGCGGGTGCCAACGGAGCAGCGACTCTCGTCTGCGGGATCGGTCCCGTAGAGGCCGCTGCCGCGACGGCGCGCGCCGTTGCCGAGTCGCGGCCGGACGCGATCGTCCACGTCGGGATCGCGGGTGCGAAAACCCTGGCGCCGCCGGCGGTCGTTCTCGGCTCCGAGGCCGTCTACTGCGACATCGCGGGCGACTCTGACTCCATTCTCCCGCGTGTGGAACGGGTCGCGCCTGACGCCGCTCTTCTCGCGTTTGCGCAAGAGGTGTTGCCCGACGCCCATGTGCTCCCGATCGCGACGAGCGCCCGCGTCGGCGGTGGAACCGCCTGCGACGTGGAGGCAATGGAAGGTTTCGCAGTGCTTCGCGCTGCGCAGCTCGGCGGCGTCCCGGCGCTCGAGGTCCGGACCGTCTCGAACCTCGTCGACGAGCGGGACCGCTCTCGCTGGCGCTTCGACGAGGCCTTCGCGGCGCTCGAGGTGGCGCTGACACGACTGGTCGCAGAGCTCGGCGCGTGAGACGCGTCTGGTTCCGGGGAGCGGTGCTCGCGTTCGGGGCCGGTGCCGTCATAGCCGGCCTCACTGTCTACTTCAGCTCAGCGGACGTCCCTCCGTGCCTCGTCTCGGGCGCGCCGAAGTGGCAGGCGCCGCGCAGCGGTACCCACCGCTACATGGTCGTCTTCCCCGACCGCGGCGCATGCTTCTTCGCCATTGACGACCAGAACAAGCTCGCCGGTGCGGTGCGCCTCGACGCCGCGCGCAGAGTCTCCATGGCGGCGCCTCTGCTCGACGACATCGCGCTTCGCACGGAGGACGGGGTCTACCGGTTCGATCCTCGAAGCGGCCGGATGCGCTCCGGCGGTCTTGCCCCGTTTTCGTCGGACATCGTCAACGTTGTCGATCCCCGCCGGCGGTTGATGTATGTGACGCGTCCGGGCCTTCTCGGCTTCAGGGTGATCGACATGCGCACGGCGACGTCGCTCTACGACGTCAGCTTCAACGGCTTCACCTGGAATCCGAAGTTCGGGCCGAATCCCCCCAGCCACGGGCTCGTTCTCTCGCCGGACGCATCGGAGCTCTGGGTGCTCGACGCGCCGAACAGCACCGTGCACCTCTTCGACCTCAGTCCTCTGCCGGAGGCCCCGCCGCGCCAGGTGAAGAACATTCGCCTGTCGAAGCCGCTGTCGGGAGACGAGAGCCCGTGCTCGACGGCGTGCGCGCGCATCGGCTCGCTGCAGCAGAGCGCCGACGGCCGTTATGTCTACGTCGGCGACGCGGGCGACGTCATCGACACCGAGAAGCGCGAGATTGTCACGAACCTCGACGCACTCCACAACTCGCGCGTCGCGCTCGAGGTCGCCTTCTCGGACGGCAAGCCGTCATATCCGTTGCCGCCCGGCTAGCTTTTCAGCCGTGGCCCAAGGCCGGCTTCCGCCGCCGCTCCCACCTGAGGCTCGGACTGTGGGACAGCTCGTTGCGGAGGCGATCAAGCTGTACGGCGCACGGTTCTGGCCCTCACTGGCGTTGGGTATCGGCCCGTCGCTGCTCGGCATCGGTGCGGCCGACCTCCACGAGCCGGAGCGCACGATCATCGTGCTCGTCCTCGGCCCGCCGGTCATCAGCGCGTCGTTCGCCGGCGCGGTTGCCCTCGTCCAGCCGATCGATCGCGGACGGTATCTACTCGTTGCGCTCGCCGTTGGCTGCGTGGCCTTCTTGCCTATCTGGGTGTCGCGGCTGTGGATCTTCCCCGGGAGCTACCTCGTCGCCTTTGCATGGCTCGCCCTCTTCGGGCTGGGAGTGCCGGCCGCGCTCGTCGAACGACGCGGCTTTTTCGACGCGCTTCGGCGCGGCGTGCAGCTCGCCCGCGCGGATTTCGTTCACACCCTCGGGTCGCTCGCGACGCTCGCGATCACGATCTTCCTGGCGGGGCTCGTTCTCCTCTTCGCGCTGCGAGAGCTGAGCGACCAGGCGTTGCGCATCGCGGCTTTCCTGGCCTTCGTCGTGCTAGCGCCGCTGTTCGTGCTCGGCGCCGCGCTCCTCTACGTGGACCAGGCGGCGAGAGTAGAGTCGGGCCGCCCCCGACCGAGGAGGAAGCGCGATGCCGACCTACATTCTGCTCTCGAGCCTGACGCCCCAGGGCGTTCAGACACTGAAGTCGAATCCTGACCGCCTGCGCGAGGTCAACAAGGACGTCGAGGAGCTCGGCGCGCAGGTGGTGCACCAGTGGGCGACGCTCGGCGAGTACGACTTCGTCAACATCGTCGAGGCGCCGGACTCAGCGACCATCGCCCGGGTGTCCGTCGCGCTCGGCGCGCGCGGGAGCACGAAGATCCGCACGCTGACGGCGCTCACGATCGACGAGTTTCTCGCCGCCGTCGGCTAGACCGAACGCGGCCGCGGTGGAGTCCGCTGACGGCGAGCGCTGCGGCCGCGTGCCGCCGCCAGCGTCGGCCGACGAAGCTACTCGGCAGCGCGTCGGAGAACTGAGATTCCCCAGGCGCGGCCCGACTCGAACAGCTCGTCCGGATCGACCTCGTCCGCCCACCCGAGGAAGTGCCGCTCGGGGTTGTCAGTCGTCGACCCGTACACGGCTCGCCGGTCGGGCGCCTGCGCGACGGCGTCAATGGGCTCGCCGCGCTCGAGCGCGTCCCGGCGCGCCTCGGCCGCCTCCGCGACCGGACCTTCTTCGTAACCTCGCGGCATCGAGTCGAGTGTACGCTCAGCGCCGTGCCCGCAGCGCTCGCCGTCAGCGGACTCGTCAAGCGGTACGGCGCGGTGGAGGCTCTCGGCGGGGTCGACCTGGAGGTCCAGGAGGGCGAGCTCGTGGGGCTCCTCGGTCCGAATGGCGCCGGCAAGTCGACCCTTGTCAAGATCGCGTGCGGTCTCGTCCGGCCAACCCGCGGCTCCGCAAGCATCTGGGGCGCCCGCGCGGGCTCGCGGCAGGCGTGTGCCCAGCTCGGCTACCTCGCGGAGCTGTTCCGGTTTCCCGACTGGTCGAGCGCAGACGAGCTGCTCGAGCTGCACCAGCGGCTCGCCCGTTCGGCCGGCGGCGAGCGTGAGCGCAGCGAATTGCTCGAGCTCGTCGGGCTTGCCGACGCGAGGCACCGCCGCGTCGAGACCATGTCGAAGGGCATGCAGCAGCGCCTCGGGATCGCGCAGGCGCTCGTGGGCTCACCGCGCCTGCTCGTGCTCGACGAGCCCACGAGCGCGCTCGATCCGGTTGGACGGCGGACCGTGCGGCGCCTGCTCGAAGAGCTCCGCGGCCGCGGTGTCTCCGTCCTGCTGAACTCGCACCTGCTGAGCGAGATCGAGCTCGTCTGCGACCGCGTCGCGATCCTGCTGGACGGCAAGGTGGTCGCGGCCGGCAGCCCGGCCGAGCTCGCCGACTCGCGCGGCGTCGAGATCGAGACGAAGGACGGTAAGAAGACCTACGAGCAAGCGCGGCGCGAGGATCTCCCGCGTCTGATCGCGGACCTCGTGCGGTCGGGTGAGGAGATCTACGGCGCGCGCGTCCTCACGTCGACGCTCGAGGAGGTCTACGTCGACGCCGTGGGAGGCGAGACCCAGTGACGGCAGTGTGGACGATCGCCGGCTACGGGCTGCGCGAGGCGCTCAGGCGCAAGGTGTTCATCGTCGTCTGCCTCCTCACGATCGCGTTCCTCGCCCTGTACTGGCTCGGCAACCGCTATACGTTCAACCACGTCCACGACATCGTCCCGCCGGCGGGAATCGACGCGGAGACGTTCGCCGGCGCGTTCCTCTTCGGGATGGCGATGTTCGGGACGCTCTTCCTCGGGGTCGTCCTCGCGATCTTCCTGACGCTCGGGACCGTGCGGAGCGACGCGGAGCGCGGCCTGCTGCAACCGCTTGTCGTTCGTCCGATCGGCAGATCGACGGTACTCGTCGCGCGCTTCCTCGGCACCGCTGCAGTCTGCGTGCCCTACGTCCTCGGCGTCTACTTCGCGACGATGCTGATCACCGGCCTCGAAGGGTCGTGGTGGCCGGACCGCGTCGTCACGCCCGGGCTCGAGATCGCCGGCGGCGTGCTCGTCGTCGCGGCGCTTTCCCTGCTCGGCTCGGTCTTCCTCAGCTCCATCGCGAACGGGATCGCCGTGTTCATGGTGTTCGGCGCTGGGCTCGTCGCGGGCCTGCTCGACAACATCGGTCACGTTCTGAACTCCGACGGTCTCGTCCATGCGGCCAAGATCGCGGCGTGGGCCGTCCCCTTCGAGGCTCTGTACCAGGACGCGCTGCGCGCGATCACCGAGCAGACGTCGGGGCTCACCGGATTTCTCCTCCGGCTCGGGCCGTTCGGCGGCGCGGAGCAGGGCGGCGCAACGCTCCGGCTGTGGGCGCTCGCGTACCTGGCGATCGTCGGAGCGCTGGCCCTCGCCGGCTTCGCCCGGCGTGACCTCTAACGCACGGCCGACAGCACCGCGTCCCACGCAAGCTCGGACGCGACGACGCCGAGCGTGAGGCTGTCGAGGGCGTCGTTCTCGACTTCGTTCGTCGTCGCCGCGAAGAGGACGTCTCCGTCCGTGATCGCATGAAACGGATGGATCGCCCGGGCCATCGAGGTGTGGACCTGCCTCGCGAGCTGGCGCAGGAGCCAGCGGTCGAGCTTCTGATTCGTCACAACGACCGTGAGCGTCGTGTTGCCGCCCGTCACGCGTGCCTCGATCCCGTCGACGAGCGCACGGCGGGCACCGGTGTCCTGCTCGAAGTGACCGCGGACGACGTTCCCGTCACGGTCGACGACGGCGCCCACCGCGTTGACGACTGTGAAAACGGCGACGCGTGTTTCTCCGACGAGCCGAAACGCAGCGCCTTGACCGCCGGGCTCTGCGAGCTCGAAGCCGAACGTCTTCCCGACCGTCGCGGATCGGCCGGCGCCTCTCCGTCCGAGCGGGAACCGACCCGGACACGCAGCACGCAGTGCCGCCCGGCCGAGCTCCTTGTCGGGATACACGCCGTTGTCGCGGGGACCGAAGTCGAAGATGATCGCGCCGGTCACGTCGGCAATCGCGGTCCAACCGGTGTCGTAGCCCCGTTGCTCGAAGAGCGCGGCGGCCACTCCGGTGCAGGACTCGAGGCCGTAGAGCGACCCGCCGGCGAGGCAGATCGCATCGATCCAGTCGAGGTCGCCGAAGACCCCGGGCGAGCCGCCGCGAACGTCGCGCTCTAGCATGGCGCCGACTTCGAAGGCGAACACGGTGCAGCCCGTCGGCCCCTCGTCGTACTCCGCTACGCCGATCCGCAGGCCGGGGAAGTCGAATTCGAGCTCGGGCCCGGTGAACTCGGTCAGCGGCTCCATGCCACCGCCGCCTCCGCGGCGAGCCGCGCGTTTGCGACCACGAGCTTGCGGTTCGCCTCGAGCGTTCGCCCTTCGCTCCGCTCGTGCAGGAACGCGAGCACGAAGGGCGTCACCGCCTGGCCCGAGACATGCTGTCGCTCGGCCGCGGCGAGGGCTTCCTCGATCAGCGGCTCGACGTCGTCGAGGCTCTCGTCCGGCGGCCGCGCGACGAGCAGTCCCCCGCGGCCGAGCTCCCAGTGCGTCCGCGCGATGCGCGCGGCCTCTTCCGCGGACTCGACGCGCGCCGGGAGCGCCGGCCCGCCGCCGGCCGAGTAGAACAGAGGCAAGTCGTCTGTCGCGAAGCCGAGCAGCGGCACGCCGAGCGTCTCCAGCAGCTCTACGGTGGCCGGGACGTCGAGCAGTGACTTGACTCCCGCCGAGACGACGAGGGCAGGCGTGCGCGCCAGCTCGCCGAGGTCGGCGGAGATATCCGGTGGGTGCGGAAACCCCCGATGCACGCCGCCGAGGCCGCCGGTGCCCATGAAGCGAATGCCGGCCGCTCGGCAGACCGCGAGCGTCCCTCCGACCGTCGTGGCCCCGACGCGGCCTTGCACGGCACAGGCGGCGAGATCGCGCGGCCCGGCCTTCCCCGCCGAAGCGTCGAAGCGCTCGAGCTCGCCCGGCGCGAGGCCGACCCGCACCTCGCCGTCGAGCACGCCGATCGTCGCAGGAACGGCTCCCGCGTCGCGCACCGCCTCTTCGGCAGCGAGCCCGACGGCCAGGCCGTCGCCCGTTGGAAACCCGTGGGCGACGAGCGTGGTCTCGAGGGCGACGACCGCCTTCGCCTCGCGCACCTCGTCCGAGACGGTGATCACGTCAGGGCAGTGCTCCGAGCTTCGAGACGCAGCGTGCGGCGGCCTCGGCCGCGAGCTCGGCCCCGCCGAGGAGGAAGCCCGCCGCGAGCGCATCTCCCGCACCGGTTGCATCGACCACGGGACCGGTGGTCGCCGGGAGGTCTGCGCGGGTCTCACCGAGCACCGTGGCGCCGCGGGCGCCTCGTTTCACGACGGCGGTTGGCGCGAGACCGTAGGCTGCGCCGACGATCTCCCACTCGGGCTCGTTGGCGAAGATCACGTGGGGCTCGAGCCGCTCGAGCTCCTCCCTGAATCGCCGCGGCCCATGCTGCCGGATCCTCGTCCAGGCCGAGAGGTCGACGCTGACCTCCGCGCCGTTCTTGCGCGCGAGCTCCGCCGCAAGCTGTGCGGACGCATCGATCGGAGCGGCGAGCAATGCATAGCCCGAGATGTGGAGACGATCGCACGCGAACCACTCGGGGTCGAGATCGTCCGGCGAGAGCTGCGGCGCGACGCCGCGATCGGACGCCATCGTCCGCTCGCCGTCGGCAGCCACGAGCGACACGACGACGCCGTTTCGTCCCACCGCTGGACCGGCGAGCTCGACGCCGCGCCGTTCGAGCTCGGCGGTCACGATGAGTCCGGCCGGATCGTCGCCGCGCTTCGCCACGCAGCGAGCCTCGGCGCCGAGTGCGACGGCCCACGCGGCGACATTCGCGGCCTGACCGCCTGCCGAGGCAAGCGTCTGCGCCGTGACGTCAGCGCCGTCCTCCAGCGCTTCGCCGAGACGAACGACGACGTCCAGGAGCGCGTCACCGATCGTGACCAGCTTCACCGTAGAATCGTCCCATGGACGGCGAGCACAGGCGCGACCGTCTCAGCTCTTTCGTCGTCGGTGGGCTCGTCGGCGCATCGGCAGCACTCGCCGCAGCGCGCCGGCGGCGGCGCGCATCGCCGGTTCGTCGCGCGCCGCAAGGCCTGGAGGCCTTCGAAGGCGCGCCGTGCTACCGCGAGATCGTCGCCCGCGAAAGGGAAGAGCTCGAGCTAGAACCCTGATCGGGCCTGCAGCATCGTCTTCAGGTTGACGTCTGCATCGTTGATCCCGAGGTCGCGGCCGAGACGCATGACCTTCTCCGACACATCGATGTACCGCTTCGGCGTCGCGAGCGCGCGGCGGGAACGGATCAGGAGGTAGGGCCCGAAGACTCGGCCTTCGAAGGCGGCGTTCGGCGACGGCAGGACGAATGGGATCGTCTGGCGCTGCCGCAGATTCGTGGTGTCGCTCGCGTCGAGAACCCAGACGCCGCGGCCGAGCGGCTCCCGCAGGCCCTTCAAGGCAGAGGTGAACAGGGCAGGATCGGCGCGCGGGATCACGTTCTTCGAGAACCCGCGGTTCGACTCCCACGCCTGCAGAAACACCGGCTCGTAGCCGAGGAGCACGTCGTCCGCACGCGCCGTCGACGCGAGCCATGCACCCGCGGCCTCGCGCGCTTGGACCTGACCCGCCGGCAAGCCGTCGAAGAGCGCCGGCGTACGCTCGTGCGCCCAGCGCACCTCCCCGGCGAGGAGCCCGACGAGTGCGGCGACCGCGAGCGCGAACGTCACGGGTGGTCTGGCGCGGGCGACCTCGACGAGCGGTACGGCGAGCAAGATGCTGAAGAACGGCAGGGCGAAGATCAGATGGCGCGACTCGGGCGACGTCGACGAGTTGAGCGTCGCGAGTGTGAACGCCGCGGCCGGGACGACGACCACGCACGCCGTCAGGATCAGACTCTCCCGCCGCCGCCTCGCGAGCAGCACGGCGCCGGCGAGCGCGAGCGCAAGCCCCGGGATCGACCACGCGTGGCGACCTGCGGAGAAGTCAGCCCCGACCCACCAGAAGTAATGCAGGACGGACCCCGGCGAGCCGAGCCGCTGGCCGCCGCCGCCCACGCCGACGTCGAAGCGGTCGCGCAGGACGACGTCGGCCCACCAAAACGGTGCGCCGAGAACTGCGACCGCCGCGAGCGTGACGAATGCCTCCCGCAGGCGCGCACGGCGGACCACGACGAAGAGGATTTGCGTGCCGACGACGAGCACCGCGTATGGGTGGCTCGCCAGCGTCGCCAGCAGTGCCAGGCCCCAGAGGAAGAACCGTCGCCGCCCCCCGTGATCGAGGGCTGAGAGGAGGGCCAGAAACGACATCAGGCTCGTGAAGAGAAAGAGGCTGTACATCCGCCCGTAGACGCCGTGGAAGAGCAGCACCCATGTCCCCGAGGCGAGGGCTGCGGCGACGACGCCGACCATCCGGCCGGCCAGTCGTGCTCCAAGCAGGGCGGTCAGCGGCACGCTCGCAACTGCCAAGACGAGGGAGACGATGCGCAGCTCCGTCAGGCCGCCGCCGGCGTGCACGACGCCCCAAGCAAGGAGGAAATGAAGCGGCGCGCCGCCCCGCTCCGTGATCACCGTGCTGAGCACACGCGGAAGCGACTCGCGCCCGACGAAGAGCGCAAGCGCCTCGTCCTCGTGCGGCGGCCACGCGAGCAGGAACCAGCCGAGGACGCCCGCGAGGGCGGCCGCGATCGTCGCCGTGGCAAACCAGAACACGTGTCGCTCGCGCACGCGCGTCCGCGCGTGTCCGTACGTGACGGTCCGAGCGGCGACCTCGCTCATCGCAACCGTGTCTCAGTCGCAGCTCGACGCGGCGAGTTCATCGGGCAAGCATTCCCGTTCTCGGGCGGCCGTGCGCAGGCTGGAGAAGCCGGTTCCAGTGCTAGCGTCCTTGTCGCGGTGCCCACGTACGAGTACAAGTGTCCCAATGGGCACGTCTTCGAAATCTTCAAGCGGATCTCGGAGCCCTCCCCCGAGGCGTGCCCGGTGTGCGGGGCCTCCCCGGTCGAGACGGTGCTCTACCCCGTTCCGGTCCACTTCCGCGGATCCGGGTTCTACTCAACCGACTACGGTCGCGGCGGCCGCAAGAAGGAAGCCGCGGGAAAGGAGTCGTCGGACGGCGGCGGGGGCGGCGACGCGGGCGAGAAGAAGGACTCACCGCCGGAAAAGAAGGCCGCGGAGGCTTAGCCCCGGCTGTTGAAAGTCCGGTTCCCGACGACGCAGCCGGGACCGTACGGGCCCGATCCGGGCGGCGGCGGCTGGGGCGCCGCGCGTCCCTGCACCATCTGGATCACGGCGCGGTTCTCTTCCGACCCGACGATGACCGAGGCGCCGCCGAAGTCTCCGGGCGTGCCGCCGAGCCGACAGTGCAGCGCGTCTCCCTGTCCGGCACGCTTCAACACCCAGCCGAGCTGGACGAACTGCCACGCGGACAGATCGGTCGTCAGCGGCTCGAGCAGGTCCTTGCCGTTGAACGGCAGCTTGAAAAACGTGGAGATCCCGAGCAGCTTGCTCATGGTCGCCCGCAAGACCGCTTGTTGACGCTCGCCGCGCGTGATGTCGTTGTCGCCCGAGTCGAGCTGGTTCTCGCGAATCCGCGAATAGATGAGCGCGCGGCGGCCGTCCATGTGCTGCACCCCCTTCGCGAAGCGATAACCGCGCCAGGTCTGGCAGCGTGCGGCGTCATAGGGACAATCGAACTTGTTCGAGAGGATCGGCTCGCGCACGTTGACGTCGATGCCGCCGACGTTGTCGATCAGGTTCTCGAAGCTTCGAAAGTCCACGATCATGAGGTGGTTGATGTCGAGGCCCGTGTAGTTCCGGATCGTGCGGATCGCGAGCGCCGCGCCGCCTCTCGAGAACGCGGAGTTGACCCGGTCTTCGCCGTAGCCGGGAATCGGGACTCGTAGGTCGCGCGGGATCGAGAGATACGCGAGCCGGTGCCGGCTCGGATCGGTGCGCAGGAGCATGACCGAGTCGGTGTTGTTGAGACCGACTCGGCGGTCGTTGTTCTCGAAGTCGCGGCCGAGCAGCAGGATCGTGGTCCCCTTGTTCAGCAGCAGCCCGCTCTGCTTGTTCAGCGCCGCAGGGACTGCAGGGTCGACCCGCTTGTTCGCCTTCTCCACACCACTTCGGAACGAGAGGAAGCCGGCGACCGCCCAGACGATCGTCAGGAGGAGGAGGACGATCAGTCCAACGCCGATGCGCTTCTTCCAGCTCCAGCGCCTTCGCGGCCTCGCGACCTTCGGCTGTCGCGGCGCCCGGCCGTTGCGGTCCGGGCGTGTCTGCGGCCGCTCGAGCGGAACTCTTCCCTTCGTGCGGCCGCCGCGATAGACGCGATACGGCTTCTCTCCGGTCGCCATCGAGGCAGTTAGGGTAGCCGGGCGGTTTGGACGGACAACGCGTCATCGGCGTCGATCTCGGCGGAACCAAGATCCTCGCCGGGATCGTGGGCCGCGACGGCAGCGTCGAGCGGCACCGCGAGACGATCACTCCACAGACGTCTCAGGACGCCCTCCTCGCGGGCCTGGATGCAGCCGTGGAAGAGCTGTTGAGCGAGGACACGGCGGCACTCGGCTTCGGGCTGCCGTCGCCGCTCGACCAGCGGACCGGCAGAGCGCTTCAGGCGGTGAACATCCCGCTCGGCGACATCGACTTTCGCGGCCGGATGGCTGAACGCTTCGGCCGTCCGGTCGGGATCGAGAACGATGCGAACTCCGCTGCCTACGCCGAGTTCCACTTCGGCGCGGCGCGCGACGCGCAGTCGATGGTGATGCTCACGCTCGGCACGGGCTGCGGCGGCGGCGCCGTGATCGACGGCAAGCTCTATCGCGGCTGGGCGGAGTTCGGTCACATGGTGATCGTGTACGACGGCTTGCCGTGCCAGGGCTCGTGCACCGGTCGCGGCCATCTAGAGCCGTACGTCACCGGCACGGCCGCGACGAAACTCGCGCAGGAGGAGTTCGGCCCCGCCGTCGACGCGCACAGGCTCGTCAGGCTGGCGAACGAAGGGGACCCGCGCGCGCGCGACATCCTCGATGGGATCGGCCGGCACCTCGGTGCGGGTATCGGGACGCTCGTCAACATCTTCAATCCGGAGCTCGTCGTGATCGGCGGCGGCTTCGCGGCGGCGGGGGACTTCATCCTCGATCCGGCTCGTGAGATCGTCCGGCGCGAGGCGCTTGCGCGCGCCGGCTACCGGTTGAAGATCGTCCGGGCCGAGCTCGGCACTTCGGCGGGTCTGATCGGCGCCGGCCTCGTCGCGTTCGACGCGCTCGAGTAACGCGCCATGCCGCTCGCGGTCTGCGCGACGCCGATCGGGAACCTCGAGGACATCACGCTGCGCGTGCTCGAAGAGCTTCGTTCCGCCGACGTCGTCCTCTGCGAGGACACCCGTCACACGCGCGTGCTCCTCGAGCGCCACGGGATCGAGCAGCCGCGCCTCCTCTCGTACCACGAGCACAACGAGGCGAAGAGAACGGCCGAGGTGCTGCCGCGTCTGCAGGCGGGCGAGCGTGTCGCGCTTGTCAGTGACGCCGGCGTTCCCGGGATCAGCGACCCCGGTGCGAGGCTCGTGGCGGCAGCGCTCGACACGGGCGTCCCGGTGACCGTCCTTCCCGGTGCGTCTGCAGTGGACACGGCCCTTGTCGCAAGCGGCTTTCCAGCCGAGCGGTATCAGTTCCTCGGGTTTCTGCCACGTCGCGCGAAGGCTCTGGCGGCGTTGTGGGACGAGGTCGCCGGGTGGCCGCATCCGGCCGTCGCGTTCGAATCGCCGCGGCGGTTGCCCGCCACGCTGCGCTCGCTCGCGTTGGCTCAGCCCGAGCGCCCGGTCGCGGTCTGCCGAGAGCTCACGAAGCGCTTCGAGGAGGTGGTGCGCGGCACTGCGGCGGAAGTGGCGGAGCAGTTCCGGGAGCCGCCGAAGGGGGAGATCACCGTCGTTCTCGGCGGGGTGGAGAGCCGGAGCCCTGCGGCCGGGTCCGCGGCGGCGCTTGCGGCCGTGGCCGAGCTCGTCGCCGCCGGCCTGCCGCGCCGTCGAGCGGCCGACGTCGTCGCACGGTTGACCGGGACTGCTCGGAACGAGCTCTACCGCCGTACTTTGTAGCCAGTATTGACAACAGCTGCTCAGCCTTGCTACGGTCGCTCCGTTCTCAAAAGAGGCAACAAGGAGGAGATGATGCGGCGACTCGCTGTCCTGTTCGCGTGTGCCTTGGCATTACCGGTTTCCGTCGCGAAGGCGTGGACGTGGCCGGTCGACGGCCCGGTCCTGCGGCCCTTCTCGTTCGATCGTGCGCACCCGTACGCGGGCGGTCAGCACCGTGGTCTCGACATCGGCGCACCGACGGGAAGCTCGGTACGCGCGCCGGCGGCGGGCGTCGTCTCTTTCGCCGGCACCGTGCCGACCGGCGGAAAGACGGTCTCGGTGCAGTTGCCGTCCGGTTACACGTCGACCCTCGTGCACCTCGGGTCGATCGCCGTCGAGCGCGGCGAGCCCGTCGCAGAGGGGTCGGTCGTCGGCACCGTTGGTCCGAGCGGCGTCGTCGACCTGGCCGAGCCGTTCGTCTACCTCGGGGTCCGCGTAACCGCCGAAGACCAGGGCTATGTCGATCCCCTGCCGCTCCTGCCCTCGCGGACGTCGCCTGCAGGGCGGCCCGAGGCTCCCCAAGCGGCGGCGGCCGCTCCTGCGTCGCCCGCGCCGGCTGCCGCACCGCCGGCGAGTTCGAAGGCGACCGATGCGTCCCCGCCATCGGTGCAGGAGCCGTCGCGGGCGGCCCAGGTCGCGTCGGTGACTACGACTGACGCGGGCGTTCGAGAGACGGCTCCGGCTGAGGACGCCGGCGACTTCGCCTCGAACTCCGCCCCCGCCGTGCCTGCCGCGGGGAGCATCCTGGAAGTGCGCGGCGCGCGCTCGTTCGCCGAAGCAGAGGCGCACACGCCGGCGCGGTCTTTGCGCCGGGCGACGGATGGACGCGCCGGCGCGGAAAGTCACCACGCACTTTCCGCTCGGCGGGGGAGTACGGAGCGCGTGACGACGTCGGCACGGACGGCGCCGCGCGAGCGGGCCGAGTCGCCGCATGCAAGAGACGTGCAGCCGTCGGCGACCTCTGGGATGTGGCGAGTGTTGGGCTCGGAGGCCGTAACGTCGTCGCACGCCGACGCCGACAGGCACGCGGCGTCGCACGGCTCGCCGGACGGTGGCGGAGTGACGCTTGGCTTCGTCGCGGCGCTCGCGGTCGTTCTTACCGGCGCGCTTGCCGCGTGTCTCCTGCGGCAGCGCGCGCGAGGAAGCCGCCGGCCGGCTCGTATCATGTCCCTCCCCGAGCCGGAGCACGTCGTTGGCGGAACGCAACGTGAAGCAGAAGATCCTGATCGCGCCGGCGTGGCCGTACGCATCGGGGAAGAGGCACCTGGGGCACGTGGTGGGATTCGCCGTTCCGGCCGACATCTACGCGCGCTACCACCGTTTGAGGGGGAACGACGTCCTGATGGTGAGCGGCACGGACGAGCACGGGACGCCGGTGATGGTCTCGGCCGATCGAGAGGGCGTCTCGCCGCGTGAGATCGCAGATCGCTACAACCAGCTCATCCGCGAGGACCTTCGTGACCTCGGCATCACCTACGACTGTTTCACGCGGACGACGACCGCGAACCACGCCCGTGTCACGGGCGACATGTTCCGGACCCTCTACGAGCACGGCTGGCTCATCGAGCAGACGACGCTCGGCGCGTTCTCCGCCACGACGGGTAACACGTTGCCGGATCGCTATATCGAGGGCACCTGCCCCATCTGCGGGTACCCACAGGCGCGCGGAGACCAGTGCGACAACTGCGGGAACCAGCTCGATCCGTCGGACCTGATCAACCCACGCTCGATCATCGACGGCGCGACGCCGGAGTTCAGGGAAACCAAGCATCTCTTCCTCGACTTGCCGAGGTTCGCCGATCGGTTACGCGCGTGGATCGAGTCCAAGACGAGCTGGCGGCAGAACGTGCGCAACTTCTCGCTCTCTCTCGTCGACACCCTCAAGCCCCGGGCGATGACGCGCGACATCGACTGGGGCATCCCTGTGCCGGTCGAGGGATACCCCGAGGACACGAAGCGGATCTACGTGTGGTTCGACGCCGTGATCGGCTACCTCTCTGCGAGCGTCGAGGCGGCCGCGAACCGCGGCACGCCGGAATCCTGGCGCGAGTGGTGGCAAGAACCGTCGTCGCACCACTCGTACTTCATGGGCAAGGACAACATCGTCTTTCACACGATCATCTGGCCGAGCATGCTGATGGGGTACGTCAAGGGCGGCGAGCTCGGCGGCGGCGAGGCGGAGTTGCATCTACCGGACGACGTGGTGGCGAGCGAGTTCCTGACGATGGAGGGAAGACAGCTGTCCACGAGTCGCGCGGTCGTGATCTATGTCCGCGACGTGTTGGAACGCTACGACGCCGACCCGATCAGGTATTTCCTGACCGCTGCGGGGCCCGAGACACAGGACAGCGACTTCTCGTGGGCGGAGTTCTTACGACGGAATAACGGCGAGCTCCTCGCCAACTGGGGCAACCTCGTCAACCGTACGCTGACGAACGCCTATCGGAACTTCGGCGAAGTCCCCGTTCCCGGTGACCTCACCGACCAAGATCGCGACGCTCTGGCGGCGGTCGCGACAGGTTTCGAGGCCGTGGGCGGGCTCATCGAAGAGGCACGCTTCAGAGCCGCGATTGCCGAGGCGATGCGGCTGTCGACCATCGGCAACCAGTACGTCGACCATCAGGCGCCATGGGCGGTGATCAAGGAGGACCGCGAGCGCGCCGCGACGATCCTCTACGTGGCGCTCCGCATCGTCGACTCGCTGAAGATCATCTTCACGCCCTTCCTGCCGTTCTCGAGCCAGAAGCTGCACGAGCTTCTCGGCTACGAGGGATGGCTCGCCGGTCCGCTCGTCTTTCGCGACGTCGAGGAGAAGGACGGCAACAGGCACACGATTCTCACCGGCGACTACTCGAGCTGGGTCGGCGAGTGGCAACCGAGCGACCTCCCGCCGGGTCAGAAGCTGAAGGAGCCGGAGCCACTCTTCCGCAAGCTGGACGCGGGCATCGTCGATGAGGAGCTCCGCCGGCTCGAAGCGGCGTGATCGATACACATGCGCACCTCGACGCGCTCGACGAGCCGGCCGCAGCCGTTGCGCGTGCCCGCGAGGTCGGTGTTACGCGCATCATCTCGATCGGCACCGATCCAGACTCTTGGGCGAGGACACTCGGGCTCGTCGAGGAGCTCGAAGGGGTGTACGCCGTCGTAGGTCTCCACCCGCACGAGGCGCGGCCCGGGTTCGACGTGGGGGTTCTGCCGAAGCTGCTGGGTCACCCGAAGGTTGTCGGCGTGGGCGAGACCGGCCTCGATTACTACCGCGACTACGCGCCGCGCGACGCGCAGGTCAAGTTGTTCATCTACCAGCTCGGCCTGGCGAGGCAGGCGGGCCTTCCCGTCGTCATCCACAACAGGGCGGCCGACGACGACACGCTCGCGATTCTCAGGCAGTGGTTCGAGGGCACGGTCGTCCTGCACTGCTTCTCCTCGAACGGAATGCTCCCCGAGGCACTCGAGCGCGGGTGGTACGTCTCGTTCGCGGGAAACGTGACGTACAAGAACGCAGCCGAGCTGCGCGAGGCCGCGCGCGCGGTGCCGGACGAACTGCTCCTCGCGGAGACCGACTCTCCGTACCTGGCGCCGCAGCCACTGCGAGGGAAGACGAACGAGCCGGCATTCGTCCTTCACACGTTGGCAGTCCTCGCCGAAACGCGCGGCGTTCAACAGGACGTGCTCGCAGCACAGATCGACGCAAACGCGACGGTCGCATTCGGGCTCGGATGACCGTGCGCGCCAAGAAGGAGCTGGGCCAGCATTTCCTCGTCGACGAGAACATCCTCGGCGTGATCGGCCGGCTCGCGGAGCTGCATGACGACGACGTCGTTCTCGAGATCGGGCCGGGTCTCGGGATCCTGACGCGGTACCTGTCGGACCAGGTCCGGCAGGTCTACGCCGTCGAGCTCGACCGGTCGCTCGAGTCGGAGCTGCACGAGCGCCTCGGCGACCGCCGGAACGTCGACCTGCAGTTCGGCGACGCGCTGCGCGTCGACCTTGCGGAAGCTGCACCCGGCGCGACCAAGCTCGTCGCCAACCTTCCGTACAACGTCGCGACCCCGCTGATCGTGGAGAGCCTCGACGGCCTTCCGGAGATCACGCTTTGGTGCGTGATGGTGCAGCGAGAGCTCGCCGACCGCCTCTTTGCGACCCCTTCGACGAAGGCGTACGGAGCGGTGTCCGTGCTCGTCCAGCTCGTCACGGAGAGAACGGGTTTCCATCCCGTGTCGCGATCCGTGTTCCGCCCGCGTCCGAACGTCGAGTCTGCGCTCGTCGCCTTTCGGCGGACCGGTTTGCCGCCGGGCTTTCAGCGCGTGAAAGACGTCGTTGAGGCCTCATTCGCGCACCGGCGCAAGCGGCTGCCGAACTCGCTCGAGCTGTCCGGCCTGAGCGACCGCGGCCGCGCGGAGGCTGCTCTCGCGGAGCTGGGAAAGCCGGCAGCCGTGCGGGCGCAGGAGCTGCAGCCCGCCGAGTTTCTCCGGCTGGCGCAGGTCCTGGCATGAGGCGAGCGCCGGCTGCGGCCAAGATCAACCTCGCGCTCGTGGTCGGCCCGCAACGGCCCGATGGACGGCACGAGCTTCTGACGGTGTATCAGCGCGTCGGTCTGGCGGACCGGCTCGTCGTCTCCCGCTCAGCGGAGCTCCGCGTCGACGGGTTTGCCGCCGACACGCTCGTCCGCCGTGCGCTCGAGCGCATCGGGGACGGCAACGGCAGCTCCTTCAGTGCCCGCATCGTCAAGCGGATCCCGGTCGCCGCCGGGCTCGGCGGCGGCAGCTCCGACGCGGCGACCGCGCTGAGGCTGGCGAACGAGCTCCGCGACGCGCCGCTGCCGGACAAGGAGGTCGCCGCCGTTGCACGCGAGCTCGGCGCGGATGTTCCCTACTTCCTGCACGACGGGCCGCAGCTGGGGAGGTCCGACGGCACCGAGTTCGAGCCGCTCGATCTGCCGCAGGACTACTGGGTCGTTCTCGTCACGCCGCGCGGTGTTACCAAGCGTTCGACCGCTGAGGTCTACGAGGCGTTCGATGCCAGGGGCGGCGAGCAGGGATTCGAGGCTCGACGCGACGCGCTGCTCGCTGGGCTCGCGCGCGTACGCCGACCGCGTGACCTCGCTGCCCTGCCGGCGAACGATCTCGCGAGGTCGCCGCTCGCCGCCGATCTCCGCGCGCTCGGCGCGTTTCGTGCGGACGTGACGGGCGCCGGCCCGACCGTCTACGGGCTCTTCCTGCACGGCGAGCAGGCACGTGCCGGACAGAGGGTGATGGCCAAGAATGGCCGCTGCTGGCTCACGGTACCTGCGTGGTACCGTTGATTCGTGGCCTATCCCCAGCCGGCAATCGAGGCAGGCAGTACGCGTACCGGCCGCTGGCTGCGCGAGCGCCGTAGGCGCTTGGCGCTCTGGGTTGCCGTCGCCGAAGGTGTCCTCGTCGCCGTCTCACCCGACCTGACGCGCTGGACCGTTCTTGTGATCGCAATCGTCGTGCTCGGGTTCTACGCTCTGGCCGGGCGCAACATCACCTGGGACGTCGGGCGACAGCTCTCGTGGATCGCAGCCGCGTCGCAGGCGATCGCGCTGCTGGTGGTCGTCTTCGCGGCGATCGCCAAACCGATCGCGTTGATCCTGCTCGGGATCCTGGCTGTGGTGGCGCTCGTCTACCTCTTCTCGGACGCGAAACGCACCTAGACTCACCGGCAGTCTCGGGGCTGCGCTGACGCACTTTCAAGGCAATGATCGGCGTTGCCAAGAGCTGAGGCGCTGTCTTGCGGCGCCGACCGTCGAGGTCGTGGCGGCTTTGCCGCCGCGGCCGCCGTCCACCGACAAATCGGATCGCTGCGGCCTGACGACTTAACCTTCCCAATTGATGGGGCGTAGCCAAGAGCTGAGGGGCCGTCTTGCGGCGCCGACCGTCGAGGTCGTGGCGGCTTTGCCGCCGCGGCCGCCGTCCACCGACAAATCGGATCGCTGCGGCCTGACGACCTAACCTTCCCAATTGATGGGGCGTAGCCAAGAGGTAAGGCAGCGGGTTTTGGTCCCGCGATCCCAGGTTCGAATCCTGGCGCCCCAGTGATGGCCGGCGAGCTGGCAGCGGTCGTAATGGCGGCGGGTCTCGGCACGCGGATGAAGTCCGCGAAGCCGAAGCACCTGCATCCTCTGCTCGGGCGGAGGCTCGTCGACTGGGTCGTTGCCGCCGTCCGCCCACTCGGCCCCGAGCCACTCGTCGTGGTGCTCTCGCCGCAAGCGGCCGACGCGGTTTCCGACGTCGAGGTCGCGATCCAGGAGCAGCCGCTCGGGACGGGCGACTCGTTGCGCTCGGCGAAAGACAAGGTCGGCGAAACGCAGGACGTGCTCGTCGTCTCCGGCGACCACCCGCGCGTGACCCCGGAGCTGCTGCGACAGCTCGTCGACCGGCATCGGTCGAGCGGGGCGACGGCGACGGTGCTCTCGTTCGAGCCGGACGATCCGCGCGCCTACGGCCGCATCGTTCGCGGCGACGACGGACGGCTGCGGGCGATCGTCGAGAACGCCGACGCGGACGAAGAGCAGCGCGCGATCCACGAGGTCAACTCCTCCATCTACGTGTTCTCGGGAGACAAGCTCTGGCCGACGCTCGACCGCATCGAGCCCGCCAACGCCCAGGGCGAGCTCTACCTGACGGACGTCGTGCGGTTGCTCGTCCAGGACGGCGAGAATGTGGGCGTGTTCAAGGCACCCGATCCGGTCGAGGTGGAAGGCGTGAACACCCGCGTGGAGCTCGCCGACGCCGGCGCGTACCTACGCGCGCGCGTGAACCGAGAGCACATGCTTGCCGGCGTGACGATCGTCGATCCAGAGACGACATGGATCGAGCCCGACGTCGAGCTCGCGGCGGACGCGACCATCCATCCTTTCACCGTCCTCCGCGGCCACACGCGCGTCGAGGCGGGCGCGGAGGTGGGACCGCATGCAGTCGTCGTCGACTCGGAGATCGGCCCCGGTGCTCTTGTCGGCCCGTTCTGCTACCTCCGGCCGGGCACGAAGCTCGGCCCCGGCTCGAAGGCGGGCACGTTCGTCGAGATGAAGAACTCGGAGGTCGGCGCCGGGGCGAAGGTCCCGCATCTGACCTACCTCGGCGATGCGGAGATCGGCGAGGGCACGAACATCGCAGCCGGGAACATCACGGCCAACTACCCGCACGAGCCCGGCCTTCCCAAGGCGAAGACGAAGATCGGGCGCAACGTCAGGACGGGCATTCACAATGGGTTCGAGGCGCCTGTGAACGTGGGGGACGATGCTTGGATTGCAGGCGGCTCGTACATCACAGAAGATGTCCCTCCCGAATCGCTCGCAGGATTTCCGCCGAAGCAGATAACGAAAGAGGGCTATCTCCGTGGAAAGCGCAACAACTGAGCTGACGCGCCTGCCTGGGCTCGAGGTCGCCGAGACCAAGCCGGAGGTCAAGCCCGAGCACTGGATCGAGACCGGGCCGTCGAAGCGGCTCATGCTCTTCTCGGGCCGATCTCATCCCGAGCTGGCCCACAAGATCGCGGACAAGCTCGGCATCCAGGTCGGCGACGTCACCCTGCGGACGTTCGCCGACGGCAACACCTACTGCCGCTACGCGGAGTCGATCCGCGGCGCGGACCTGTTCATCGTGCAGACGAGCTCACCGCCCGTCGACAAGCACCTGATGGAGCTCCTGATCATGGTCGACGCGGCCAAGCTCGCGTCCGCGAAGCGGATCACCGCCGTGCTTCCGCTGTACCCGTACTCGAGGCAGGACAAGAAGTCGCGCCCGAGGGAGCCGATCACCGCGAAGCTGATCGCCGAGATGATCCAGACGGCGGGCGCCGACCGAGTCCTCACGATGGACCTCCACGCCGGCCAGATCCAGGGCTTCTTCGACGTCCCGGTCGACCACATGACCGCGCTGCCGATGCTGGCCCAGTACTTCCGGGATCTCGGTTACCCGGAGGAGCTCGTCGCTGTGGCGCCGGACACCGGTCGCACCAGGCTCGCTTCGAAGTTCGCGGAGATGATCGGCGGCGACCTCGCCGTCCTGCAGAAGGACCGGCCGGCGCACAACGTCGCTCACATCACGAACATCATCGGCAACGTCGACGGGAAGTGCGCGGTCATGACCGACGACATGGTCGACACCGCCGGCACGCTCGTCGCGGGCGCGCAATTCCTCAAGGACCACGGTGCGAAGAAGGTGTTCGCGTGCGCGACGCACGGCATCTTCTCCCCACCGGCAATCGAGCGGATCGAGGAGAGCCCGCTCGACAGCGTCGTCGTCACCGACACCGTTCCGATCGATCCGCTGACGAAGCCTGAGCGCGTCACCGTGCTCACCGTCGCGGACATCCTCGCCGAGACGATCCACAACGTCTTCGCCGACGACTCGGTCTCGGCGATCTTCGGCGACATGAACGCCCTTTTCTGAGGGAAGTAGCTACCATTGCCGACCGCGATGGCCGGCGAACGGATCAAGCTGCAGGTGAAAGAGCGCGAGCGGCGCGGCTCCGCCGATGCGCGGCGGCTGCGTAAGCAGGGGTTCATCCCCGGCGTGCTCTACGGCAACGGCAAGGCCTCGCACGCGATCTGCGTGCCCGAGCGCGATCTCCGGCGAGTGCTGACCGGCGACGGCGGCCTGCACGCGATCCTCGACGTCGTCCTCGAGGGCCAGAAGACGACGCACGCTTCGATCCTCAAGGACTACCAGCAGGACCCGATCCGCGGCCACATCTCGCACATCGACCTCCAGGAGGTCCGGCTCGACCAGCCGATCCAGGCGAGCGTCAACGTCGTGCTCGTCGGCGAGCCCGCCGGCGTCAAGGAGGGCGGCGTCCTCTCGCAGGTGCAGCGGGAGATCAACGTCGAAGCCCTGCCCATGGAGATTCCCGAGCACATCGACCTCGACGTCAGCGGCATGGCGATTGGCGACACCCTTCGACTCGCCGACCTCGCCGCGATGGGCGGCGTGACGTACCTCGACGATCCCGAGGAGACCGTCCTCGCGACGGTGACTCTGCCGACGCGCGAGGTCGAGCCCGAGGAAGAGGTGCCGGAGGGCGAGGAGCTGCCGGAGGGCGAGGTGCCCGAAGGCGAGGAGGCGCCCGAGGGTGCCGCCGAGCAGCCGTCCGAGGAGGGCGGCGAGGCTGCTTCGGGCGGCGAGGGCGAGCCCGGGACGACTCAGGGCTAGAAGATGCGACTGCCATGGCGCCGAGGCGACCGTGCCTCGTCGCTCGATCTGCTCGTCGTCGGGCTCGGCAATCCGGGGCGCGAGTACGCGAACCACAGGCACAACGTCGGGCGCATGGTCGTCGACGAGCTCGCACGTCGCCACGGCGGCTCCTGGAGAGGGAAGTTCTCCGGCCAGCTCGCCGAGGTGCGCCTCGACGGCCATCGCGTCGGCCTGCTCAAGCCCGAGACGTACATGAACGAATCCGGCCGGTCGGTCGGGGCCGCCGCCCGATTCTTCAAGCTCGAGCCGGACGCCGTTCTCGCCGTCCACGACGAGATCGACTTCGAGCACGGGCGGCTCCAGGCGCGGCTCGGCGGTGGCCTCGCCGGCCATAACGGCCTCCGCTCGATCGCGTCGCACCTGAAGTCGCCCGACTTTCTCCGCCTCCGGATCGGCGTCGGCCGTCCCGGGCGAGGCGACCCACGGACGCCCGCCGACTACGTCCTCTCGAACTTCGTGCCCGAGGACGATGCCGAGGCGCTCGTCGGCCGCGCCGCCGACGCCGTCGAGACGCTCGATGCCGAAGGCCTCGACCGCGCGCAGGCGCATTTCAACTAACGGCCGTCACGGCACGAGGGAGGGACGCGGGCCGAGCCCGCGCCCTCCCGGCTCGTGGCCTACTTCCTACGGAAGATCTCGTAGACCGCGCCGTGTGACAGCGACACGACGAAGAGATTTCCGTTCGGACCGGTTTCGATGTCGGTGCCGACCCCGAATCCGGTGCCGAACAGCAGCGACTCACTCTCGGTGATGTCGTTCTTTGCGTTGTTGTCCGCGACGCGGTCCTCCAGGCGCGGATCGTCGACCGCGATCCGCTGCCTGTTCCCGGTCAGGTTGGACCGGAACAAGTAGCCGCCGGACGTTAGTGGCGTCGCTGCCCCAACAAAGAGGTCGTTCTCGTACTGCGGGCCGAGAGCTCGACCGGCCAAGAACCCGATCGCTGCGGGCGGAACGGCGAACTTCCAGCTGAACTCCGGGTCGCTGTAGTGCGAACCCGGCAGGACGAACAGCCGGGCGAGCGCCTCGGCGGGCGTGTCGGCAATGTTCTGCGGCGGCCACCGCAACTGCTGCAGCTGCGCGCCGGGCAGCCCTCCCGACGGCGGCAACGTGAGCTCGATCTGCTTGAACTGGCTGATCCGGCTGACGGGTCCCATGATCTGAATCCAGCCACCGTTCATGCCGCGTTCGACACGGTTCACCTCGTCGAAGGCGTCGTCGGCGTTCTGCTGATCCCACAGACTCCCCGACGCAGGATCGAACGCGATGCCGAATGTGTTGCGAAGCCCGTAGGCAAAGACCCGCTGGATGTTCGCGCCTGCCTCGCCGCCGACCATTGCTCCCGCGCCAACGAACGGGTTGTCGCTCGGAGTCGTACCGTCGTCATTCACTCGGAGGATCACACCGCTCAAGTGGTTGTTGTCAGGCGAGGGACCGCCGAACTGATCGTCCGCCGTCGGCGGCGTCGGTCCGTCGCGAAGGTTCTGCATCTGTCCGCGCCGGCCTAGGTCGCCCGTCGCCACATAGAGCTTCCCGTCCGGGCCGAAGGCAATCGGGCCGCCGTCGTGGTTGCCTCGCGCAGGCTGTGTCGAGTCACCCTGGCCTGCGGGATCCGGTGCGCCGTCGTTCTGGAAAGCGCGGAGCTTCAAGAGATTGCGGTCGAACATCAATCTCGAGCCGGTCCACACGAAACGGTCGACGCGATTCCCCCGCAGCGGTACACGGAGGATGTCGTCCGTATCCGGCTGGCCGAACATCGCCGCAGGATCGTCGGAACAGGTGTTTTCCTCGGGCTGGAACGGATCGCTGTCGAGCGAGGCGACACTGCGGCACGTCCAGTAGAGATAGACGCCGCGGTTCGTCGGGAAGCTCGGATGCAACGCGATTCCAAGCAATCCTCGTTCCGAAGCGTTGTTGACCGAAAGGTCGAGCGCGACGCTCTGAACGGCACCGTTCACGACCCGTTTGACCTGGCCGGTGTTCTTCTCGAGAACGAGGAAGTCGTTCGGCGCGAGGAAGGCGATCGAGGTCGGTGTGACGAGCCCGCTCACCACCGTCCGCACACGTAGGTTCGGGTCGACGACTTCCGGTCCTGTCTGTGCGGCAACGCGAGTCGTGCCGCCGGCCGATAGGACAAGGCCTGCTGCAGCCGCGATCGACACGGCCAGCCGAATAGCTCGCTTCATGCGTGCACCCCCTGTAGTGACACCTAGACGGCTACTCCCAGGCCAATACGAGTCCCTGCCACCGCCGGTTTGCGGGACACTCGGGGGTAGGATGGACGGCCGCGGAACCCTGGTTCCGCCTTTCGTCATGGACCAGCCGATTCTCCATGCGTTCGTCGCCGAGCTCCGCGAGAGCGACCGGCTGCGCGCCTTCGCCGAGGCGTTCCCTGCGCCTGCGCGCGTGTCGGAGCCAGCCCTGCCGCTGCTCCTGGCCGCGTTGCACGAGGAGCTCGGACGTCCACTCGTCCTCCTCGTCCCGGAAGACCAGGACGCGCGCGACGCGGCTGAAGGCGCCGCCTGGTTCCTCGGCGAGGAGCGCGTCGCGATGCTCCCGAGCCGCGGCGTGCAGTGGGGCTCCGGCCTCGAGCCCGCGCCGCACCTCGTGGGGGAGCGCGCCCGCGCGCTCGACGTGCTCGAAGCGGGCGGGCTCGTCGTTGCCTCCGCCGCCGCGCTGGCCGAACCGATGCCTCCGCCCGCCGCCCGCCCGGAACCGATCCGAATCGCACCGGGCGAGGAGGCGAGCCTCGAGCAGCTCGCGGAGTCGCTGGCGCTCGCGGGCTACGAGCGGGTGGAGCGGGCGGACGAGCGCGGGCAATTCGCCGTCCGCGGCGGTCTCGTCGACGTCTTTCCCACGACCGGCCGGGAGCCGCTCCGCGTGGAGTTCTGGGGCGACGAGATCGAGCAGATGCGTGCCTTCTCGCCTTTCACGCAGCGCGCTCTCCACCCGGTCGAGCTCGCCGTGATCTATCCAGCTGCCGAGCGCCGGCTCGACCTGTTCGAGCCGGCGCTCCTCGACGAAGGCGAACCCGTTCCCGTTCCGCGGAATCTCGTCCGTCCGGTTCCCGATGGGCCGGACCTCGTCTGGCAGCGCGATGAGGTTCGCGCGGTCTGGGAGGAGGAAGGCCTGGCGCCGCTCGGCCTCGCGGACGCGGCAGTGCTCGACCCGCTCCCGTCGGGCCAGCCGTTCGCGTTCGAGGCGCAGCGCCCCGCCCTCGCGGCGCGAGGCCTCGCCGAGGCGGAGAACGAGCTGTCGGCCTTCGTCCGGGCCGGGCAACGCGTCGTCGTGACGTTCCGGCATCTCGGCGAGGCGCTCCGCCAGCAGAACCTCCTTCGCCGCGTCGACTCGCGCGTGCTCGAGCCCGGTGACGGGTTGCCGCGCGAGGCCGAGCTCATGTTCGCCGTCGCTCCGGCACGTCGCGGTTTCGTCTGGCGCGAGCTGGGGCTCGTCCTGCTTCCGGACACGCAGGTCTTTCGCAAGCGACCGCCGCGCGAGCGGCGGCCGGGCGCGCGCGCCCTCCAGTCGTTTGCCGACCTCCGTACGGGCGACTACGTGGTGCACGAGGATCACGGGGTCGGCAAGCTGCTCGGCTTCGAGACGAAGCAGGTGGCCGGTGTCACACGGGACTACCTCTTCCTCGGCTTTCGCGGCGACGACCGGCTCTACGTTCCGCACGAGCAGCTCGGCAAGGTCTCGCGCTACATCGGCGCCGACGCCACGATGCCCGCCCTTTCGAAGCTCGGCGGCAAGGCGTGGGACAACCTCAAGAACCGTGCGCGCGAATCGGTACGCGAGCTCGCCGGCGAGCTGCTGGCGCTGTACGCGCAGCGCCAGCAGGCGCAAGGCGTCGCCTACGATCTCCGGCACGAGTGGCTCGAGCGTCTCGAGACCGAGTTTCCGTATCGAGAGACGCCGGACCAGCAGGACGCGATCGAAGCGGTGAAGGAGGACCTCGAGGCGCCGCAGCCGATGGACCGGCTCGTCTGCGGAGATGTCGGCTTCGGCAAGACGGAGGTCGCCATCAGGGCCGCGTTCGCCGTCGCACTGAACGGCAAGCAGACGTTGATGCTCGCACCGACGACGATCCTCGCCGAGCAGCACTGGCACACATTCCGCTCGCGCTATCGCGACTTCCCGGTGCGGGTCGAGATGGTCTCGCGCTTCCGACCGCCGCGCGAGGTGAAGCAGGTGCTCGCGGACTTCCAGGCCGGCAAGGTGGACGTCCTGCTCGGGACGCACCGCATCCTCAGCCGCGACGTGATCCCCAAGGAGCTCGGCCTCGTGATCCTCGACGAGGAGCAGCGCTTCGGCGTTGCGCAGAAGGAGCTCTTGCGCTTGCTACGCCTCGAGGTCGACGTGCTCACGCTCAGCGCGACGCCGATCCCGCGGACGCTGCACATGTCGCTCTCGGGATTGCGCGACATCTCGATCATCGAGACGCCGCCCGTCGGGCGCCGTCCGATCCGGACGACCGTCGGCGAGTACGACGAGGAGCTGATCAAGCAGGCGCTCGAGCGCGAGGTCGAGCGCGGGGGGCAGTCGTTCTATCTCCACAACCGCGTCGAGACGATCGACGATGCGGCCGAGAAGCTTCGGCAGCTCTGCCCGAGCCTCCGTTTCCTCGTCGCCCACGGCCAGATGCGAGAGCGGGAGCTCGAAGAGAAGATGCACGCGTTCCTGCGCGGCGACGCCGACGTGCTCGTGTCGACCACGATCATCGAGTCCGGGCTCGACATCCCCCAGGCGAACACGCTCATCGTGGAGCGCGCCGACCAGCTCGGGTTGTCGCAGCTCTACCAGATCCGCGGGCGCGTCGGCCGATCCGACGTGACCGCTCACGCGTACCTCTTCTATCCAGACATGTCCGAGCTGACCCCCGAAGCCCGAGCGCGCCTCGCCACGCTCGCCGACCACACCGAGCTCGGCGCCGGCTTCGCGATCGCGATGCGCGACCTCGAGATCCGGGGCGCCGGGAACCTCCTCGGCGACGAGCAGTCGGGCCACGTCGCGGCGCTCGGTTTCGAGCTCTACGTCGAGCTGCTCGCCGAGGCGGTGGCCGAGCTCTCGGGAGAGCGGCGCGTCGTCGCCCGGCCGGTTCGGATCGACGCCCGCGTAGATGCCTACGTGCCGGCGGACTACATCGCCTCCGAGGCGCTGAAGATCGACCTGCACCGTCGCCTGGCTCTGACGGAGTCGGAGGACGAGCTTCGCGAGCTGCAGGCGGCCACGGAGGATCGGTTCGGGCCGCTGCCGGAGCCGGTCGAGAACCTCTTCCTTATCCAGGAGGCGAAGCTCAAGCTCGCCCAGGTCGGCGCCGATTACTTCGTCTTCCGCGGCGGGAAGGCGAGCGTCGGCCAGATGGTGCTCGGGTCTGGGGAGCTCCGCGACCTGCGGCGGCGCGTCGACACCGCTGTCTACACCACCGCGAACCACGAGGTGAGCCTGCGCGAGGAGGGATTTCCGCAGGCGCTCCGACTGGTCGATGCTATACTGGCCGCGCGCCGGGCAGCGTGAGGAATCCGCTGCACATGGCGCTTTTTCCATGAAACGACTCGCTTTTCTGGCTCTTTGTTCCCTGGCGCTCGTCGCCGCAGGCTGCGGCGGCTCGTCCACCGCGACCCTCGAGAACGACGATGTCGCGGTCGCTGGCTCGCAGCAGGTCACGAAGGAACAGTTCGCCGCCCTGATGAATCGAGCGAAGAAGAGCTACGACGCCCAGAAGCGTCCGTTCCCGAAGCCGGGGTCGCAGGAGTATGAGCAGCTGAAGGGCCAGGCGATCACCTTCCTGATCCAGCGCGCCGAGTTCGAGCAGGAGGCCAAGGATCTCGGGATCAAGATCACCGACGCGGACGTCGACAAGCGGATCGACCAGCTCAAGAAGCAGTTCTACGGTGGGAGCGAGCAGAAGTACAAGAGGACGCTGTCGCAGCAGGGGCTCACGGAGGAGCAGGCAAAGGATGAGGTCCGCGCGCAGCTCGTGTCGGAGCAGCTGTTCACGAAGATCACGAGCGACGTGAAGGTGTCCGACAAGCAGATCCGCGAGTACTACGACTCACACAAGTCGCAGTACCAGCAGCCGGAGAGCCGTGACGTGCGCCACATCCTCGTCCAGAAAAAGGCCCTCGCCGACCAGCTCGACGCTCAGGTGAAGAGAGGCGCCAACTTTGCGGCGCTCGCCAAGAAGTACTCGAAGGATCCGGGCTCCGCGTCGAACGGCGGCAAGCTGACCGTCACCAAGGGCCAGACCGTCCCGGCGTTCGACAGGATCGCCTTCTCGCTGAAGAAGGGCCAGATCTCGCAACCGGTCAAGACGCAGTACGGCTACCACATCATCCAGGCGCTCTCCGCTGTGAAGCCGCCGCAGAAGACGCCGCTCAGCAAGGTCGAGACGTCGATCCGGCAGCAGCTGGGCGATCAGGAGAAGCGCGACGCGATGACCAAATGGGTCGACGACACGAAGAACAAGTACTGCAAGTCACGGATCAAATACCAGGTCGGCTACGCGCCGAACCCGGACCCCTGCACGACCACGGGAACGACGACGAGTCAGTGACGCTCGGGCGGACGCTCGAGGAGCTCCAGGAACTGACCGAGCGGCTGCGGCGCGACTGTCCGTGGGACCGCGAGCAGACGGAGCGGACGATCGTGCCGCACACCGTCGAAGAGGCGTACGAGGTGGCGGACGCAGCCATCGCCCGAGACGACGCGAAGCTCGCCGACGAGCTCGGCGACCTCCTCTTCCAGGTCTACTTCCTTGCACTTCTCCTTGCGGAGAAGGGCGAACTGGGCCTCGAGGACATTGCACGCGGCGTGCAGGAGAAGCTGGTCCGCCGACACCCTCACGTCTTCGGGGGTGTTCCGGAGCTCAGCTCCGCGGGTGAGGTGAGGCTTTCCTGGGAAGACAGTAAGCGCGACCTGGAAGGTCGCGCAGGCATCTTCCACCACGTGCCGGGGTCGTTGCCGGCGCTCCTCTACGCCCGGAAGGTGCAACGGCGGGCAGCGGCGATCAACTTCGAGTACCCGGAAATGACCGGCGCGCTGGCCGACCTCGACGACGAGATCCGTGAGCTCAAGGAGGCGATCGCGGCCGTAGGCGAGACGCCGCCCGAGACAGAGCCGCATCCGCCCGTGTTCGAGGAGATGGGGGACGTGCTCTTCGCGGCCGTCAACGTCGCCCGCCGCCTGAACGTCGATCCTGAGCTGGCGCTGCGGGCGATGACGCGTCGCTTCGTGGAGCGCGTCGAGCGCGCCGAGGGGTACGCCGCGGAGGAAGGGAAGTCGTTCGCCGAGCTGGGCCTCACGGAGCAGGACCGCTACTTCGACCGCGCGAAAGAGCAATTCACATGACGGGGTCGCCGATCACCGGCGTCCGTGCCCGCCAGGTCCTCGACTCGCGCGGAAACCCGACCGTCGAGGTCGACGTCGAGCTGCAGTCGGGCTCTACCGGCCGGGCCGCGGTGCCTTCGGGTGCTTCCACGGGTCGGTTCGAGGCGGTCGAGCTGCGTGACGGGGATCCCCGCGCCTATGCCGGCAAGAGCGTCCTCACGGCCGTGCGCAACGTGGACACGGAGATCGCCGAAGCGGTGACGGGCCTCGACGCCGCGCAGCAGCGCGTGGTCGACAGGGCGCTGATCGAGCTCGACGGGACGAAGAACAAGTCGCGTCTCGGGGCGAACGCAATCCTCGGTGTCTCGCTCGCCGTT
>JBKPDB010000044.1:0-17379 GCA_046727655.1 Actinomycetota bacterium | reverse complement strand
GGGATCTTCTTAGTACGGCAGACCGCACCATTCGGGACTCGCGCTAGCGCGCATCCAGACTCGCGTTGCCTCGCTACCGGAGAACCGTGGCCGAGAGCGACGATCTCCTTCATGAAACGACTGGTCCTCGCGAGCGCCTCTCATCCCTGGCGGACGATCGGGCTCTGGGCCGCGGCCGCGGTGGCCGCGATCGTCGCCATCGGCGCGCTGCTCGGCGGCGCGCTGAGCACCGACAACCACCCGACCGACAATCGCCAGTCGCAGCGCGCGAAGCACCTCATCGACCGCTCCTTCCCGGCCGGCTCCGGCGCGTCCGAGGCCGACGTGATCGTCGTCCGCTCCGAGCGCTACACGGTCGACGCGCCGCAGTTCCGCGCGGTCGTCGCCGGTCTCACCGCAAAGGTTCGCCACGAGCCTGGCGTCGCCTCGCAGGATCGCCACGCGACCCTCGTCCCGGTGAACACCGACTCAGACGGGATCGAAGACGTGATCGCCGCCGTCGAACGCGCCGACGCGAAGCCCGCGTTCACGGCTGCCGTCACTGGCGACGAGACCCGACAGCACGACTTCGACCAGCTCTCGCAAGACGACCTGCGCTCCGGCGAGCTCCAGTTCGGGCTTCCCGCCGCGCTGATCATCCTCCTGCTTGTCTTCGGCAGCGTCGTCGCCGGGCTCATCCCGCTGCTGCTCGCGATGTTGTCGATCGTCATCGCGCTCGGCATGGTCGCCGTGCTCGCGCACGCGTTCGAGCTCTCCGTGTTCGTCGTGAACATGCTCACGGGCATGGGCCTCGCGCTCGGGATCGACTACGCGCTCTTCGTCGTCTCGCGCTACCGCGAGGAGCGCGGCCGTGGCCGGGAGAAGCTCGACGCGATCGCCGCTACGTCGACGACGGCGAATCGCGCGGTGATCTTCAGCGGCACGGCCTTCGTCGTCGCGATGCTGGGAATGCTGATCGTGCCGAACTCGATCATGCGGAGCCTCGCGGTCGGCGCGATTCTCGTCGGCATCGTCTCCGTCATCGCCGCGACGACGCTGCTGCCCGCCTTGCTCGGCTTGCTCGGCGACCGCGTCGACCGGTTGCGGATTCCGCTCGTCGGCCAGCGCTCCGTCGAGGCCGCGAATCCCGAGGGCCGCTTCTGGGGCGCGATCGTGCGCGGCGTGCTCCGCCGGCCCGGGCTCAGCCTCGCGCTCTCGGTTGCGGTGCTGGTGGCGGCCGCCGTGCCGATCTTCGGCATGCACGTCGGCACGAGCGGCGTGTCGGCGCTACCGGACCGCTTCGAGTCGCGGCAGGGCTTCGCCGCCCTCCAGCGGAACTTCCCCGGCGCGACGGCGAGCCCCGTCGAGATCGTGGTCGCGAGCGGCACGTCGCGGTCCGCGGCTGCGCTCGACCAGCTGCGCGGCGACCTTGCCGACAATCCGGAGTTCGGGCCCGGCCGAATCGTCCGGTCGCCGGACGGCGTCGCCGTCCTCTCCGTGCCCGTGCGCGGCGACCCCTCGGGCGACAGGGCCGTCGAGGCGGTGCGCGAGCTGCGCTCGACGACCATCCCTGCAGCCTTCGCCGGCACGGGCGCGGACGTGGTCGTGGGCGGCACGACATCCGAGAACGTCGACTACATCGACTCGGCCATCGGCCCGGCGTTCCTGGTGATCGCGCTCGTGCTCGGGCTGACGCTCGTCCTGCTGACGATGGTCTTCCGCTCGCTCGTCCTTGCCGCGCTCACCGTCGTTCTCAACCTGCTCTCAGTCGGCGCCGCCTACGGCCTGATCGTGCTCGTCTTCCAGCACGGAGTGGGGGCCGGCCTCTTCGGGTTCCAACAGTCGGAGACGATCGAGGCCTGGGTGCCGCTCTTCCTCTTCTCGGTGCTGTTCGGCCTCTCGATGGACTACCAGGTGTTCCTGCTCAGCCGGATCAAGGAGCGCTACGACCAGGTCGGCGACACGACGAAGGCCGTGACGTTCGGCGTCGCGTCGACCGCGCGGATCATCACCGGCGCGGCGCTGATCATCATCGCGGTCTTCACCGGCTTCGCGCGCGGCGAGCTGATCATGTTCCAGCAGATGGGCTTTGGTGTCGCGGTCGCGCTGCTGCTCGACGCCACGCTCGTGCGGTCGGTGCTGCTGCCGAGCGCGATGCGGCTGCTCGGCCGCTGGAATTGGTACCTGCCGAGCTGGCTCACTTGGCTGCCGCGGCTGCAGATCGAGGCGCCGCGCGCGAGGACCGAGTCGGCGTCGTAACCCGCGTCAGGCTGCGATACGCGAGCGCTCGGAGCGGCGCCTCGGTTCGCGCGGCTCCAGGGCGGCGCGACGAGGTCTGGTGTCGGCGGCGCGAAGGAGCCGGTAGGTGTCGGAGATCGTTTGGAGCAGGAGAGTGACCATCACGCCCACAACGATCAAGAGGAGAGCGTAGAGCCCGCCGAGCGTCGCATTCAGGAAGAGCGCGATCGGGATCGCGAGCAACGCGGCCAGCGCTGTGATCTTATGCCGGAAGAACGTGGCGAGCCCGGCCGCGACGATGACGATCAGGACGAAGAGCGTCAGCGTCGAGGCCGGGCCGCCGGTCATGGCAGGTCTCCGCCGAGTGCGGCGTCAAGGTTGGCCCCGAGACGCGCGGTGTCGGTCCAGAGGGATCCGTCGACGTGAGGCGGCCGGATGCGGTCGCGCCGCTGCTCCTGCAGCAGCGTCTCGTAACACACGGGGCAGACCGGCCACCACCGGGAATCGACCAGCTCGCCGCCGCACTCCCTGCAGTACGCGCTCCTGGCCTTGCGCATCTCTGGGAATGGTGCGACCCGGGTCGGACGAACCAACGCCGGCGCCAGGCGTATACTGGTCTGTATGACGATTCAGGTCCCAGTCCGTCTGACGGAAACGGACCTCGCTGAACTCGACGCGGCGATAGCTCGGGGCCGTTTCGCGAACCGCAGCGAAGCCCTTCGGGCAGGGCTGGAGCGAGTTCTGTCCGAGGAGCGGCAGCTCGCGATCGACGAGGCCTACGCAGCTGGGTATCGCAAGCATCCACAGGAGGAGTGGGTGGGCGAGCTCGGTCTCGCAGGCCTCGCTGCCTTCGACGAAGCCGAGAACGGCGAGCCTCTCTGAACCGCGGCGACATCTATGACGTGGAGCTCCCCGGGCGTCGCCGGCCCGTTGTCGTTCTTACACGAGACCGCGCGATCCCTGTCCTTGCGAACGTCACGGTTGCGGCCGTCACTGCGACCATCCGAGAGCTTCCCACCGAGGTTCCGGTCGGCACGAAGCAAGGCCTGTCGCGTGAGAGCGTCGTCAATTGCGACAACTTGTTCACGATCCCGAAGCAGGCGCTCGGTCGGCGCCGCGGGGAGCTCGACCCGGAGTCTCTGCACCGACTTCGTGCCGCCTTGATGATTGCCCTCGACCTCGAAGTGCCGTAGGGGGCGTCGACGCGATCGCGGTCGGGCGCGGGTGCCGGTCAAATGGAGAGCGACTCCGGGTCGTGCCGGCAGCGGCTGTCCGCAATGCCGCGGAGGAGTTCGTCAGTCCAGAGTTCCGCGCCGCGCCAGCCATTCCATCGGTTGGCCGGTGACGCGGGCGATCGCGTCGAAGTGACGGTCGTAGTGGAGGAGAGTGGCACCGTTCACGTCTGCGATGGCCGCGATCAACAAGTCAATCGGGCCGGGGCCGCGATGCTGACTACGTTCGGCAAGGGCCGCCTGAATGCGGGCGGCGGCGTCCTCGCTGCGCTCGTCAACGCGGAAGTGTCTGAATCGACAAAGGTCCTCGGCGAGCGCACGGTAGTCGCAAGGTCCTCGCGCCGACAGCAGGAGCTCGAGGCGCACGGGGAGGCAGAGCGCAAGGTCGTCTGCCTCGAGGAGGGCGTCCCACCTGTCGGCGGCTCGGCCGCTCCGAAGCCAAGCGCTTGTGTCAGCGAGATACAGGAGGCGTAGGCCGTCTGCGCAAGCGACCGAGCTCGTCGGGCGACGGCCCGATGCCACCGTCCCTACGGATGCGGTCCATCAGGCGCCGGTGTGCCTCGAGTCGAAGTACCTCGTCGAAAGCTGCGTCCACGGTCGCGGCGAGCGTGTCGGTTCCGAGCGCCTTGCGTACCTTCTCCGCCTTCGCACGGTCGATGACCATTGAGGTCTTGTCTGGTTTGGATATCTGTTTCGCCACTTCTGGATATCTTAGTCGGCGGATGCGGGAGCGTCCACCGGCACTTCTAGACTGTGCTCCCCCGTGCCTGAAGCATCGTTCGTCCATCTCCACGTCCACTCGGAGTACTCCATCCTCGACGGGGCCTGCCGGATTCCGGCCCTCGCGGCTCGGGCTGCCGAGCTCGGGATGCCGGCGGTCGCGCTTACCGACCACGGCTCCATGGCCGGCGCGGTGGAGCTCTACCGCGAGGCAGGCAAGCACGGGATCAAGCCGATCATCGGCTGCGAGGTCTACGTCACCGACGACCGGCACGCACAGACGAAGGGGAACGCGCACCTCACGCTCCTGGCGGCCGACAACACCGGCTACGGGAACCTGATCAAGCTCGCGTCGGCGGGCTTCCTCGAGGGGTACTACTACAAGCCGCGCGTCGACTGGGAGCTCCTGTCGACCCACTCGCACGGGCTCGTCGCACTCTCCGGCTGCCTCTCGGGGCGCGTCTCCAAGGCGTTGGAGGAGAGCCGGCCCGCCGACGCGGCCGGCGACCTCGACCGACTCGTCCAGATCTTCGGCGCCGGCAACACGTACGTCGAGATCCAGAACGCGCACCTGGAGCCGCAGCAGCGCATCAATCCGCAGCTCGCGAAGCTCGCGGAGGGGACCGGCCTCGGGCTCGTCGCCACCGGCGACGTGCACTACCTGCGACATGAGGACGCGCGCGCGCACGAGGCGCTGCTCTGCATCCAGTCCGGCGACTCGCTCAGGAATCCGTCGCGCTGGAAGTTCGACACCGACCACTTCTACTTCAAGTCGCCGCAAGAGATGGCGGTCGATTTTGCGGCGTACGAGCACGCTCTCCGGCGTACCGTCGAGGTCGCCGAGCGCTGCAACGTCGAGCTCGCGCTGGGCGGGATCCTGCTGCCGAAATTCCCGACGCCGGACGAGCGCGACGCGTTCGACTACCTCGTCGAACTGACCGAAAAAGGCCTGCAAAAGCGCTACGAACACGCCACGCCCGAAGTGCAGGAGCGGCTCAAGTTCGAGCTCAAGACGATCCGCGAGCTCGGTTTCACGGACTACTTCCTGATCGTCTGGGACTTCATTGCCTTCGCAAAACGAAACGGCATTCAGGTTGGCCCTGGCCGCGGGTCTGCGGCCGGAAGCCTCGTGGCGTACTGCCTCGAGATCACGGACATCGATCCGATCAAGTACGACCTGCTCTTCGAGCGCTTCCTCAACCCCGGACGCAAGTCGATGCCCGACATGGACATCGACTTCGCCGTCGACGGACGCGACCGCGTCATCAACTACGTCGCCGAGAAGTACGGCCGCGATCGCGTCGCCCAGATCATCACGTTCTCGACGATGGCGGCCCGTGCGGCAGTCCGTGACGCGGGTCGCGTGCTCGAGATCCCTTACGGCGTCGTCGACAGGATCGCGAAGGCCATCCCCGAAGGGCCCGGGCAGACGCTCACCGCGTGCCTCAAGCAAGGCCAGGAGCTGAAGGCGCAGTACGACGCCGACCCAACGGTGCGTGAGATCGTCGACCTCGCGAAGCCGCTCGAAGGGCTCGTCCGTGCGGACTCGATCCACGCCGCCGGCGTCGTCATCGGCGACAAGCCGCTGACCGAGTACGTCCCGCTCCAGCAGAAGGGCGCCGACCAGGAGATCGTGACGCAGTTCGCGATGGGCGACGTCGAGGCGCTCGGCCTGCTGAAGATGGACTTCCTCGGCCTACGCAACCTCGACGTCCTCGAGAAGGCGAAGCAGCTGATCGGTAACGGGCTCGACTACGGGAAGCTGCCGCTCGACGACAAGAAGGTCTACGAGATGCTGGCGCGCGGGGAGGCGACCGGTGTCTTCCAGTTCGAATCGTCTGGCATGCGCGAGGCCCTGCGCCAGGTCAAGCCGACGGAGTTCGAGGATCTCATCGCACTGGTCGCGCTCTACCGGCCCGGGCCGATGGCGTACATCCCCGTCTACGCGCGGCGCAAGAACGGCCAGGAGCCGGTTACGTACATCGACGAACGGCTGAGGGCGATCACCGGTACGACCTTCGGGACATGTCTGTACCAGGAACAATTCATGGAGATCGCGAAGCAGATCGCCGGCTTCACTCCTGCGGAAGCCGATGACCTGCGGAAGGCGATCGGCAAGAAGATCCACTCGCTGATGGCATCCCTGAAGGACAAGTTCCTCGAGGGCTGTGCAGCCAGCGGAACGCCACCGGCCGTCGCGAACCAACTCTGGAAAGACATCGAGGCTGCGCAGGACTACTCCTTCAACAAGGCGCACGCGGCGTGCTACGCCCTGATCGCCTACCGGACGGCGTACATGCGCGCACATCACGCGCGGGAGTACATGGCGGCGCTGATCTCCTCCGTCATGAACACGAAGGACCGCGTGCCGTTCTACGTCAACGCATGCGACGAGATGGGGATCGAGGTGCTGCCTCCGGACGTGAACACGTCCCGGCTCGATTTCGCCGTGGTCGAGGGGAAAATCCGCTTCGGGCTCTCCGCCGTAAAGAATGTCGGGGAGCCTGCGGCGCGCGCGATCATACGCGCGCGCGACGAGGGCGGGTCGTTCGCCTCGATCTGGGACTTCTGCGAGCGAGTCGATCCGGCTGCTGCGAACAAGCGAGCGCTCGAGTCGCTCGTGAAGTGCGGAGCGCTCGACTCGACCGGCGCGAGCCGGATGGGGATGCTGGCCGCGCTCGAGGCTGCGCTTGGTGCCGGGGCCGCACGCCAGCAGGAAGCGTTGTTCGGGCAGGAGTCCATGTTCAAGGTCGAGCATCCGGCGATTTCAGCCGAGGAGTTCGAGAAGAACGAGCTGCTCCGGCTCGAGAAGGAGGTGCTCGGCCTGTACGTGTCCGAGCATCCGCTGCATTCGATCCGCGACCAGCTTCGCCGCAAGACGGACTGCGCCTTGGCCGATGTCGAGCGCCGGCGCGAGGGCGAGATCGTCACCGTCGGCGGGATCGTCTCCGCCGTGAAGCACCTGACGACGAAGAAGGGCGAGCCGATGGTGTTCATGCGGCTCGACGACGTCACCGGCGGGGCCGAGGTGATCGTCTTCAACTCCGTCTACGCGCAGTCGCGCGAGCTGTGCACGATCGACCGGATCCTGATCGTCAAGGGCCGCGTCGACCACAAGCAGGAGGGCGAGACGAAGCTGCTCGCGAGCGAGGTGTCGCCGTTCGAGGCGGTCGCCGAGCGCAAAGACGTGACGATCAAGATCGACGCTCGGGTCGCGCGTGCCGGCGTCGTCCGCGACCTAGCGCTGCTCGTCAAGGACTTCCCGGGTGATTCGCGCGTCAACCTGCTCCTCGAGATGTCCGACGGGCCGCGCCAGCTGGTGCTGGGGCCGCAGTACAAGGTCCGGCCGGTGCCGGACTTCTTCGCCGAGGCGAAAGCGCTGCTCGGCGAGGCGGCGGTGCTCTAGCGCCCGCGCCGCTCTTCGCGCTCCCGAATCAGATCTGGCTACGGTGACGCCGTGGACGACGCACAGATAGAGGCCGTCTCGGTCGGCGGATCGCCGCCGCAGTACCAGAAGATCCTGATTGCGGATTACAACCCCGTCTGGCCGCACTGGTTCGAGACTGCCGCTGCCCGGATTCGCGAGTCACTCGGCGACAAGGTGCTCCGGCTCGACCACGTCGGCTCGACGTCCGTCCCGGGCCTTCCAGCGAAACCTCTGATCGACATCAACATGGCCGTCGCCGACACGACGGACGAGGATGCCTATGTTCCGCCGCTTGAGGCGATCGGCTACGAGCTCCGCGTCCGCGAGCCCGAGTGGTACGAGCACCGGCTGCTGCGCGGCTTCGACCCGCCGGTCAACCTCCACGTCTTCAACGCGGGCTGCGAGGAGCTCGACCGAACGGTCGATTTCCGCAACTGGCTCCGCACGCACGACGACGATCGTGAGCTCTACGCGCGCACGAAGCGAGAGCTCGCCAAGAAGCAATGGAAGTACGTGCACAACTACGCCGACGCGAAGTCGTCAGTCATCGGACAGATCCTGGCGCGCGTCGAGGCTGCCGGATGAAGCTCGAGTCCCATGCAACGGTGCTCCTCGTGCCGGACGTTCGTCGAGCCGGCGACTATTACCGCGACCGGCTCGGCTTCGAGGTCACGTACTACGACCGGATCCCGTCGCACTATGCGTACGCGTCGCGGGACGGCGTCTACATCCACTTCGCGCGATTCGACGGCGCGGTGCCGCGGCCGAACAGCCACGCGGCTCCGCCCGACATGTTCGACGTCTACATCTATGCCGACGACGTGGAGGCCGTGCACGAGGAGCTGGTCGGGCGCGGCGCGGACGTGATGCAGGGCCCGGTCGATCAGGGCTACGGCCTGCGCGAGATCCGCGTGCGCGACCCGCACGGCTACATCCTTGCCTTTGGCAAAGTCCTGACATGAACGTCACGCCATTGCTAGTCGAGCGGATGCGTGCCGCGCTGGACGCGCACGACCTCGACGCCTTCCTCGACTTCTTCCACGAGGACTACATCGGCGAGCGGCCGCGACATCCCGACTCGGCGCCGAGCACACGAGAGGACGTTCGTGAGAACTGGTCGGAGGTGATCCGCGATGTTCCCGACCTCCGGATCGAGATCCCTGCGGCGACGCAGGACGGGGACACGATCTGGAGCGAGTGGCGGGCGTACGGGACGGCGCGAAGCGGCGCGATGCTCGAGCTCCGCGGCGTGATCATCTTCGGCGTGCGCGGCAACCGCGTCGCGTGGTCGCGCATGTACCTCGAGCCGCTCGAGCGCGAAGGAGCGCCGCTGCCGGGGTTCGTCGAGCCCATCCCGGCGCCGCAGTTCGAGTAGCGGCGTCCGCTGACCGACGGGGAGAGTCTCTAGCGCCCGACAAGCGATGCAAGGGACCCGAACCGTGCACAGGCGCCGCGCGTTCGGGGACCACTCTGGTGCACGGACGCTCCTGAGTGCCTCCCGACGTGTAGCAACTGGTTCGTGCGTGCGTTGCGAGGGAGATATTCGAACTTCAAGAAGGTCACGACTTCGATGTAGGTCTGAGTCCGCCGTATGGTGCGGAGCGGATAGAAGTTGTCCTGGCGGACGAGGTACGTGATGGATGCCTCAGGCCCGCCGACGACCAACCGGTAGGCGGGAATTCCCTGGAATGTCGTCTCGCCGCGGTAACGGACGCGACCGCTGCGGAATAGGTGTCGGTACTGACGCGCCGGGTCGGTCGCGCCGTTGAGGGCGACGTCGTAGGGTCGCGAATCCTTGGGAGCCAGGCGTTCGTGCCACACGTTGAAAAGGTTGTCACGCGCCACATATTGGATCGAGCCGCACGGACCGATTTCCGTCTCTCCCCACCCAGGCGAACGATCACGAAGTCCATAGGGCGGACTCGTCGCGACCCATCGTTCCGAGACGTCAGGCCGACCCTCGACGCCGCCAAGCGGTGTCCGAGTCGTCCGGGTGACCCGGTGCCAGATGCGACCCTCGACCGGTGTTACCGCCCGATACGCCGCGGCGGCGATCTCGGACCCGGTGAGACGATCTCCGTGCGGAATGACGGTCGTGAGGATGCCGGCGACCAATGCGGCCCCTCCGATCGCAACGGTGAGCCGAATCCACGTTCGTCTGGCCGGAAGGCGTACGGGCTCGGACTCGTCGGCGATGTCCCGAAGAAGCGCCACGCGCGCGGCCGTCACGGTCGCTTCTTCAGGTGCGGGAACAGCATCGAACTCGCGCCGTAGAACGTCGATCTCGGTCATGCTCGTTCAGGGTCGCCGGCGACCATCGTCTCTGGTGGTGCAAGTGCTGCGCGGAGCCTCGACCGGGTGCGGCTGAGCCGAGACCGCACGGTGCCAAGGGGGAGATCCAACGCTTCGGCCAGTTCTTCGTAGGACAACTCGGCCCACGCGTAAAGGAGGATGAGGTTCCGGTCGTCCTGATTCAGGTCGAGCAAAGCGGCTGCGACCGTTGGGTCAAGGCTCTCCTCGAGCGAATCGCTCTGCTCGGAGCCATCTGCGGCTCGTGCGTAGGCTCGCAGTCGGCGCTCCTCGGATCGCCGGTGCTGGCGTAGGAGGTTTACGGCAATCCCGAAGAGCCACGGGCGGCCGTCGGCGCGAGAGAGGTCGTAGCTCTTACGACGGCGGAACGCGATCATGAATGTCTCCGACGCAAGATCGTCGGCCGCAAGCGCGCCGATTCGTCCGTGTAGGAATCGGTGGATGGCTCGGTAATGGCGATCGAAGAGAACTGCGAACGTGGCTGTGTCGAGCAAGGAGTCCTCAATGAGCTCCGCATCGGTCACCGCCCAAGTCTCTCGCTAATCCCCACTATTGACCACTTGACCGATCGACGCGGAAAGGTTCCGGCCACTCGTCCATGCGGCCTCGCTCGTGGCGGCGGAGGAAGGCTGTCGGCTGCGCAGAACGACCGAGCGAGGCGCGCATGGCTGTTCAGCAGTCCCCTATCAGCACACCGCGGCCCGAGCTCGGTCCCGAGTCCAAGGAGCCCGGCCCGTTTACGCGACGCGAGATCTGGGGCTACGTCTTCTGGGGGGCGATGGCCGTGTTCATCACCGTCATGGAGCTGCTTGCGCAGTTCGGGACGAACACTCCGTTCCCGACCATCTCTGTCACTGCCGCGAACCTCGCCGCGCGACACCCCTGGGTCTCGATCGTGTACCTCGCCGGGCTCGTCGTCCTCGCCGCGCGCATCACCTTCTACCCCTGGCCGAATCGCTCGCCGGATCAATGACGAAGGAGGAGTGGGGCTACGTCGTCTGGGGAGCCGTCGCGGTGGCGGTTCTCATCCCCGAGCTGCTCGCCTCGTTCGGGATGTCGTTCGTACCCTTTCCCGGAGTAGCGCGGACGGCGACGAACCTCGAGGCGCGGTGGCCGTGGGTCGCGATGGTGTTCCTCGCCGGCCTCGCGATCCTGGCGGTGCACATCGTCTTCTATCCGTGGCCAGACCTGCCGCGGAAGTGATCTAGACCGTCACGCCCTTGTCGCGTAGCTCCGCGAGCGCGGACTCCGATTTCTCCAGCCCGTCGAGACCCATCGCGCGCAGCACCTCCGGCGTCTTCGTGAACTGGACGTCGCGATAGTCGACGATCTGGATCTGGTTGCCCCACGGGTCGCTGAAGTCAAGGCCGCGCCCGGACGACACCGGAATGTTCTGCTCGCGCAGACGTGCGCGTACGGCCTCCTTGTCATCGACGACGAGGCCGAAGTGACGGCGGCGGTCGGGCGGTTGTGTCCGGCCCTGGGCAAGCGCAATGAACTGATCACCCATGTCGATGAACGCCATCCCGCTCATCCGGCCGCGCAGCTTCAGCTCGCCGAAGATCGACTCCCAGAACGCAAGGGCTTCGTCGAGGTCTCCGACCTCGAGCGCGATGTGGTTCATTCCGACGAGCTTTGGCATCGCGCTCTCAGACTAGTTGCGCAGCGGCGGTCTAGGCTTCGAGGCCGACTCTTCCAGCGCGACGGCGTCATCCTCGTCGGAACTTCGTAGCGGCCGGCGGTGTAGAAGCGTCGGTGGTGGGCCGACCACTCGACGAAGACGATCTGATCAGACGCGCGCAGCGCGGAAACAAGGACGCCTACGAGGAGCTCGTGCACGCATACCAGGGAATCGCGTTCCGCACCGCGTACGTGCTCGCCGGAAACGGCGCCGACGCGGAGGAGGCTGCCCAGGACGGCTTCGTCAAGGCATGGCGCGCGCTCGGTCGTTTCCGGCTCGGCGCGCCCTTTCGGCCCTGGCTCCTGCGGATCGTCGCCAACGAGGCGCGTAACCGGCGCCGTTCTTCCGGTCGGCGCGTGCAGCTCGCAGTGCGGGCGGCGACAGATCAAGCCTCGGGGGACGCGGCCCCGTCCCCCGAGACAGTCCTCCTCTCCGCCGAGCAGAGCCGGGCGCTCATCACTGCCGTCAACGAGCTGCCCGAGGAGCAGCGGAGCGTAATCTCGCTGCGGTACTTCGTCGGGCTGTCCGAGCAGGAGGTTGCCGAGGCGCTGGAGCTGCCGACGGGGACGGTCAAGTCACGGACGTCACGCGCGCTCGAACGGCTGAGGGAGCTCTATGACTGAGCTCGAGCGAGCACTCGTCGCGGTTGGGCAGGAGCTCGAGCTCCCGCCGGAGCCGAACCTCGTCGCCGGTGTTCGCGCCCGGATCGAGCGCCGACGGCTGCTCGGATGGCGAGCCGTCGCGTTCGCCGCGGCGCTCGTCGCGGTCGCGTTCGGTATCGCCATCGCGGTTCCGCCGGCACGGAGCGCGATTCTGCGCTTTTTCCACATCGGTGCCGCGACGGTTGAGCAAGTCGACACGCTGCCGGCCGCGCAGCAGCGGCCGCTCGCCGCCGGGCTCGGCCCACCGCTGGCGCGTCGTCCGGCGGAGCTGCGCGCCCACCTGCGGATCAAGCTGCCGGACCTCGAGGGCCCGAAGCCCACGCGCTACTACGCGCAGCCTGGCCTGGTCGCGACGCTCCTCACCTACCAAGGCCAGCCCGTGCTGCTCGCCGAGATGCGGGACGACCAGGTAGCTCTCCTCAAGAAGTTCACGTCGCCCTCGAGCAAGGTCGAGCCGGTCCAACTCGGCAGTTACGGCCTCTGGGTCAAGGGCAGCCACGTCCTAACCTGGCAGTTCGGCCTGGCCGAGACGCGTCAGATCAAGACGCGGCTTGCGGGGAACGTCCTCATCTGGCTCGTGGGCAACACGACCTACCGACTCGAGGGCGACCTCCCCAAACACCAGATGCTGGAGCTGGCGCGGCGAATCACCCCTTAGGGCGATCCGGACGGCCCCGCCGTGCGAATAAATAGACGAGATGACCGAGCTGGCGATCCATGAGGAGACCGACGTGGTCGAGGCCTGGCGGGCGGAGCAGCTCGAGCACGCCGGGTATGGCCCACTAGAGGCGGCCAAGGTGGCGCGGCGCCCCGACGTCGACCTCCATGTCGCGGTCGACATGGTCAGACGCGGCTGTCCCGCCGACTTGGCTCTGAAGATTCTCCTCTAGCAGGCAGGCTCGCGCAGGTGTGGGCAGAATCTTCTGCCCAGTGACCTTCCTCGCGAGCATCCCCTCGCCTTCGAGCGGGACGATCGACGTCGGCCCGTTCACGATCCACATGTACGGGCTCATGCTGCTGCTCGCGATCGCGGCATGCGTTGCGCTGACCGGGTACCGCTGGGTGAAGTGGGGCGGCGACTGGGATCTCGTCTTCCGCGTGGCGGTCTGGGGCGTGGCCGCGGGGATCGTCGGCGCGCGGCTCTACCACGACATCACGAGCTGGAGCGAGGTGCCCGACGAGTGGTGGGGCCCGTTCGCCGTCTGGCAGGGCGGCCTCGGTGTCTGGGGCGGGATTCTGTTTGGCGCGCTCGCCGGGGCGTGGGTCGTGCGCCGGTCTCACCAGAGTGTCCGACTGTTCATGGACGCGGTCGCACCTGGTCTCCTCCTGGCGCAGGGGATCGGCCGTTGGGGGAACTGGTTCAACCAGGAGTTGTTCGGGAAGCCGACCGACCTGCCGTGGGGTCTCGAGATCGACCCGCAGCACCGTCCGGAGGGCTACTTCGACAGCGCGACCTTCCATCCGACGTTCCTCTACGAGTTCACGTACGACATCGTCGGCGTCGTGATCCTGCTCCTCGTGGACAGGTACTTTCGGATCAGGCGTCCCGGCCTCTTCGCGCTCTACGTCTCTTACTACTGCTTCGGCCGTTTCTTCGAGGAGCTGATCCGCATCGATCCGGCGCACGAGTACTTCGGCCTGCGCCTGAACGCCTACGTGTCGATCGTGCTCTTCGTGCTGTCGACGGCGTTCTTCATCTGGTGGCAGTTCATCCGGCGTGAGACCCCGTCCGATCGCCCGCGTGCGCGGCGGACCGTGCCGGACCGGCCTGCCATGGCCGTGCCGAAGAGCCGCGTCCGCTCCGGGAACTAGGGTCCGGCGCCATGGTGGTGCGCGAGCTCGACCTGGACCTCGACGCCTTCGAGGGGCCCTTCGACCTCCTGTTGACGCTCGTCCTGAAGGAGGAGCTCGATCTGGCCGACGTCGACGTCGCCGGGATCGTCCTTCGTTTCGTCGAGCTGCTGGCCGAGCGCGAGGAGCTCGACCTCGACGCGTGCGGCGAGTTCCTCGTCCTCGTTGCCGCATTGCTCGAGCTCAAGGCGCGCGGGCTGTTCGAGGAGGAGGCGGCCGAGCTCTCGGATCTCGAGCCCGAGGAAGCGGCGGAGGAGCTCGCGCGGCGGCTGGCGGAGTACCGGCGCATGAAGGAGGCGGCGGTGTGGCTCTCGGAGCGCCTGGGCTCGGAGCGCGACCGCTTCTTCCGCCTTGGCCCCGCTCCGCTCGCGCCCGAGCCCGAGCGTCCACTCGCGCCGCAGAACCCAGAGGGGTTGGCGAACGTGATTCGGCTGCTCGCGAAGGAGCCGCCGGCGGTGTCTTTGGCCCACATGGAGCTCCGGTTCCCGCCCGTGTCGCAGTTCGTCGAACGTTTTCGCGCGCTGCTGTCGCGGCGCACGGTGTTCGACTTCGGCGCGGAGGTCGAGCGCCTCTCGCGCGGCGAGCAGGCGGTGGCGTTCCTGGCACTTTTGGAGCTCCGCCGCGCCGACGAGATCTCCATCAGTCAGGCAGCTCCCTTTGCTCCGATCCGAGTGGCTCGGGTCGAGCAGGAAACCGCCCCCGCGCATGAAAGGACCCTGGTGTGGAACGCCCGCTCCGCCTAGTCACAGCGAATCCGCTCGACAAGCTCGCGCGAACTCTCGAGGCGCTGCTCGTGGTGGCGAGCGCGCCGTTGCCGCTCGCGGAGCTCGCCGCTGCGGCGGACGACGACGCGGAGCGGGTGGAGATGGCCCTCGGGCTGCTGGCGGAGCGGTACCGGGAAGGGCGGAGCGGCATCGTCCTGGAGTCGGTCGCGGGCGGCTGGGCCTTTCGCGCGTCGCGCGACGCCGCCGAGGCGTGCGGGCGGCTGTTCGAGCGGCCGGTGCAACGCGGGCTGTCGCAGGCGGCCTTGGAGACGCTCGCCATCGTCGCGTACCTCGGGCCGTGCTCGCGGCCGGAGATCGCGCGGATCCGCGGCGTCGCGGCGGACTCGGCGGTGGCTGGTCTGGTGGAGCGCGGCCTCATCACGGAGGCGGGGCGGGACAACGGCGCCGGCGGCGCGGTGCGCTATCGCGTGACGCCGTTGTTCGAGCGGGTGTTCGGGCTCGAGAGCCTGTCGCAGCTCCCGCGCCTCGACGACCTGGCGGGCGACGCGGACGATCTGCGCGAGCGCCTGCACGCGGTCGCCGAGCAGCGCAGCGCGTAACGGTCGGCGGCGGGGGGCGCGGGGCGCCGCGTCGGGCGGCGCGGCGCTCGGCACACTCGTGACACCCACGCGCGCGGATCGCAACGGTACGCTCGTCAGCGCGGGGTACCTCACCGGGGGTCCCCGGGGCGGGTACCCGCGCGTGTACCTAGAAGTCGGACTCGCCTCTAAGTGTCCCGCTTGCGCCCGGTCGCTTCGACCCAGCGGTAGCCGGGGATCGGCACCGCGATCGCGCGCCGCAGGCCGCGGAGGCGGCGCGGAAGGCCGAGGTAGATCTCCGGAAGCTCGTCCCGCCTGATCAGCCCGACGCCGGCCGCGGCCCGGAACACCGGATCGGTGAGCGGGAACTTCAGCCGGTTCGACCGTACGACGTCGAGCTCCAAGGCAGGGTGCTCGAGCGCCGAGCGAAACTCCTGCTCCGACGCGTACTCGCGCATGTGCGTCGGGTCGAGCTGCCACCGCTCGGGCGCCGGCGGCTTGCCCTTGTACAGCCAGAACGCGTGCGGGCCGCGGACCACGCTCGACACGTAGAACCAGCCGCCCGGCTTCAGCAGGCGCGCGATCTCGGGCGCCAGCCCGCGGTCGTCCGGGAGATGCTCGATCACCTGCGACGACACCACGGCGTCGACGGATTCGTCCTCGAGCGCGGCCACATGCGCCACGTCGGACACGATCCCCATCACCTTCTCCGAGAGCCGTTCACACAGCGCGACGTGCTCCGGCGAGATATCGACTGCATAGATCGTCTCGCCGATGAGGCCGGCATGGTCGAGCGGCCACAGTGTTCCACCGTCGCCCGCACCGAGATCCGCCAGGACGTGCGGCGGCGATCGCTCAGCCGTCGCGCGCAGGAGCGGCGGCATCCACTCGGTCAGGAAGTAACGCGAGTGCTCGAGCGCTTCGACCGAAGGCCCGGCCGCCGGCTCCGTCACCCGCCGAACGCCCGGCGGCGTTCGAGGTCGCGATCGGGATCGACGAGATGCCCATCGCGCTCGACGTAGCCGCCCTTGCCCCCGATGACGAGCATGACGAGCTCCTCGGTGTCGCTCGCATTCGAGATCCGCCGCGGCGTCGTCGACTCGACGTGCACGAGAGCGCCCTCGCCGAGCTCACGCGTCTCGCCGCCGACCTCGACGCGCGCGCGGCCACGATGCACGAAGTACAGCTCGTCCTGCGTGTCGTGGAAGTGGAGGAAGCCTGGGTATCCCGGCGGATAGACGACGCCGTTGACGCCGAACGCCGTGACGCCGAGCGCACGCCGCACCTTGCGAAAGCCGGGGCCTTCGCCAAGCTCGTCGAGGGTTCCGAACGCGTACCCGTCGCTCACAGCTTGCGGACGATCTCCTCGGCCTCGTCGCGCGTGAACGCGCGCAGGGTCTCCGTATGCTCGGCGCCGTAGCGGTTTAGCTTCATCAGGATCTCGATCGCGATCTCGTCGTCGGGTGCCTCGAAGATCTCGACCACGTCGTAGCGGCCGAGCGTGACGTACACGCCGACGAGCGTTCCTCCGGCGCTCTTGATGACCTGCTCCCCTTCCTCGACTCGCTCGCGCCAGCTCGGCAGCCCCGCGAAGCCCTGCGTCGTCCACCGCATGAGCGTGACGTAGTGCGGCATGTAGCGAATATATGCCGCCGTGCGCCTGAACGCTTTTCTGGCCCGGGCCGGCGTCGCCTCGCGGCGACGCGCCGACGAGCTGATCAAGGCTGGCCGTGTGGTCGTGAATGGCGAACCAGGTCAACTGAACACCTTCGTCGAGCGCGGCGACCGCGTCGAGGTCGACGGAAAGCCGGTTGCTGCGCAGCAGCTCAAGTACTTCCTGCTCAACAAGCCGGCCGCCACCGTGACGACGGCGCGCGACCCGCAAGGCCGTCCGACGGTGGTCGAGCTGGTCGACGTCCCCGAGCGCGTCGTCCCGGTCGGCCGTCTGGATGCGGACACGACCGGAGCGCTCCTCC
>JBKPDB010000043.1:0-66642 GCA_046727655.1 Actinomycetota bacterium | reverse complement strand
GAGCGGGACGCCGCCGCCCTGCTCGATCGTCTGCGGCACGGCCCAGCTCGCACGCACGTCGTAGAGGATCTTGGCGCCGGGCTCCTTCTCGAGGACCGACGCAGAGAGCAGAGCCGTCACGAAGTCGCCCGGGACGAACTCGCCCGTGTCGTCGACGAAGAAACACCGGTCCGCGTCACCGTCGAACGCGACGCCGAGATCGGCGCGTTCGTCTTTCACCTTGCCGACGATGAACTCGCGGTTCTCCGGCAGCAACGGATTCGGCTCGTGGTTCGGGAACGTCCCGTCGGGCTCGAAGTAGCAACGGACGGTCTCGATCGGCAGCCGCTCGAGAATCGGCGGCAACATCGCACCGGCCATGCCGTTCGCGGCGTCGATCACGACGCGCAGCGGCTTCACCGCCTCGACGTCGATGAACGAGAGAACTGCGTCGACCCACCGCGGCCAGATCTCCTCCTGCCGGATCGTCCCTGTCGGACTCGTCTCGTGCCTGGCACCGGACATGGCCCGCGTGCGGATGTCGAGCAAGCCGGAGTCGCCGCCGACCGGCAGCGCGCCGCGGCGCACGATCTTCATTCCCGTGTACTCCTTCGGGTTGTGCGAAGCGGTGACCATCACGCCGCCGTCCAACGCCAGCCCGCCGACGGCGTAGTAGAGCATCTCCGTCCCGACTAGCCCCACGTCGACGACGCCGGCACCTGCCTCGGCGGCGCCGCGCATGACCGCGTCCGCCATCGACGGCGAGGAGACGCGCATGTCCCGGCCCACCGCGATCTGTCGCGGCTCGAACTCCTCGACGTACGCCCGCCCGATCGCGTGGGCGCCTGCCTCGTCGAGCTCGTCGGGATAGATCCCCCGGACGTCGTATGCCTTGAAGACCTTGGGGTCGAGCACGGCCCGAGGATGCTACTCGGAGCGCCGCGATCCAAACCGGGAACCAGATCGTCCCCACCGGTGTAGAGGCGGCATGGCGAAGGCGATGACGCTGACCCTGACCGCTCTGGCCGTCCTCCTCGCCGCCGGCACGGCGGAGGCGAAGGAGCTGTCGTCTTCCGCGCCTGCGGCGCGGCCGGCTGCCGCGAGACCAGGAATCCGGCGCTCCTCCGGCAACTGATCCACGCCGTTGAGCTGCAGGGAAAGCCGGTCAGCACACGGACACCGTCACCGGCGCCCTTCCTACGACTCGACTTCATTGCCAAGAGCGACGACGACACGAGCGCGAAGTGGAGCCAGTACTACGTGCCCTTCGTCGACCGCCTGGCGATCGAGACGGATCCGGATGCCTGGGCCTGGGTGAAAACCGGACGGTTGCAACGGCTGCTCGACAGCGTTACGGCCGGCGAAAGGCCGTTCTCGGCCCCGCGGATCACGCGAGTGGAGATAGGGGGCAAGGTCGCGCGCGACCCAGAGTCGTACACCAAGCTGTTCCGCCTGAGCCGTCCGACGGACGACCATCCGGACAACCCGGACTGGCAAACCATCAGGCTCGTAACCGCGCGGCCCTCGCCGTGGAGCACGCACGCTGCGACGCTCGAGTATTCGCCGAGCACCGACGTGCTCTGGCGAGGATCCGAGTTCATCAAGGTTCCGGCGGCACTCGCTTCTCGGTTGGAAGCACGAAAGTCGCTCGCGGGTGTGACCACCGCGAACTCCTTCCCCTGGGCCGCATTCCTCGGGGGTATCGGCGCGGCGGCGGTGGTCGTTCCAGCGGCGTTCTTCGTTCGCCGCCGCCGCACGCCTAGGCCGCCTCGGCGGCTGTTCTTGCCCCCGCCGCGGTACCTAGAATTTCGGCATGGAGCGAAAGCTCGCAACTGTGCTGTTCGCGGACCTCGTGGCTTCGACCGAGCTCGTGGCCGGACAAGACCCCGAGATCACCCGCCGCCGGGTCACGTCCTTCTTCGATGGCGTCTCCCGCTGCATCGAGACGCACGGCGGCACGGTCGAGAAGTTCGCCGGCGATGCCGTGATGGCGGCATTCGGCATCCCCCTCGCGCACGAGGACGACGCCGAGCGCGCCGTCCGCGCCGGCTTCGGCATCCTCGAGCGTACTCGTGACCTCGGGCTCGAGGCTCGCGTCGGCATCGAGGCCGGCGAGGTCGTGGTCGACGAAACCGATTCGACCTTCGCGACCGGCGAGGCGGTGAACGTCGCAGCGCGGCTCCAGCAGGCCGCGGCGCCGGGCGAGATCCTCGTGGGCGAGGCGGCGCACCGCCTCACCGACGGCCGCATCGAGGCCGACCAGGTCGGGCCGCTCGAGCTTCGCGGCTTCCGGAACCCGATCCCCGCCTACCGCGCGGTCTGCACGCTGGATGGTGCGGTGCTGCCGCGGAAGGTGTCGGCGCCGTTCATCGGTCGCGAGTCCGAGCTGGATCTCCTGCAGAACACCTACGCGCGCACGGTGCGCGATCGCCGCCCGCACGTCTTCACGGTGTACGGCGAGCCGGGCGTCGGGAAGAGCCGTCTCATCCGCGAGTTCCTCGCGGGGACGGAGGGCGCGACGATCCTCTCCGGCCGTGCGCTTCCGTACGGCGAGGGAGTCACCTACTGGCCGCTCGCGGAGATGGTGAAGGCGGCGGCCGGGATCACCGACGACGACCCGATGGAACGGGCGCGCGAGAAGCTGATCGAGTGCTGCGGCGACGAAGCGATCGCCGAGCTCCTCGGTCTCGCCAGCGGCGTGATGGAGGCGGTCGAGGGGCAGCGCGGCCAGCCGGAGATCGCCTGGGCGGCGCGCGAGTTCGTCGACGAGCTGGCCGACGTCCAGCCCCTCGTGATGGTGTTCGAGGACATCCACTGGGCCGAGGAGCCGCTGCTCGAGCTGATCGACCACCTGGCGCAATGGGTGCGCGAGCGCGCGCTCCTGATCATCTGTCTTGCTCGACCGGAGCTGCTCGACGTGCGGCCGGGGTGGGGCGGCGGACGTGTCCGATCGACCGCGATCGAGCTCGAGCCGCTGCCGCGTGACGAGAGCGAGCGGCTCGCCGACGCCCTGCTGGCCGAGCACGACGTCTCCGACAAGGTGCAGGCACGGCTGCTCGACAAGACCGAGGGCAACCCGCTGTTCGTCGAGGAGATCGTGCGGATGCTGCTCGAGCAAGGGACGGACGGCGGCGACCGCATCCCAGATTCGCTGCAGGCGCTGATCGGCGCGCGCATCGACCGCCTGCCGGCGGGCCAGAAGATCGTGCTGCAGCGCGGCTCCGTGATCGGGCGCGTCTTCTGGGCGGGCGCGATCGACTACCTCTCCCCGGAGTACGACGCCGACGAGCTCGAGGACATCCTCGACGACCTGCTCCTGCGTGATTTCGTCACGCGCGAGGAGCGTTCGACGATCACGGGCGAATCGGCGTACCGCTTCAAGCACGGGTTGATCCGCGAGGTCTCGTACGGCGGCCTGTCGAAATCGGGTCGCGCCGAATACCACACGCGATTCTCCGAGTGGTTGCGGCAGAAGGCCGACAAGGAGCTGCTCGAGATCCGGGCGTACCACCTCGACCAAGCCTGCCGGCTCTACGCGGAGCTCGACGGCGAGGCACCCGAGGAGCTCGCGCGGGAAGCGGCGAAGGCACTCGAAGCTGCCGGCAAGAGGGCTCTGGCTCGCGAGTCGAACCTGGCGGCCCGCAAGCTCCTCACGCGCTCCGTGGAGCTCGAGCCGACGCTCGGCCGGCGATTCCTCGCGGCACGCGCCGCGTGGCAGCTGGCCGATCTACCGGTGGTTCGCGACGAGATGACCGTGCTCGCCGACCAGGCCGAGATCGAGGGCGATCGCGCCATTCAGAGTCGGGCGTTGACCGCGCTCTCCGAAGTCGCGGCCTCGCTCGACGGCGAGCTCGGCCGGGCAGCGGAGCTCGCAGACGCGGCGCTCGAAGTCGTCGAGCCCGACGACCACGAGGGCCGTTTCACCGCGCTCGACCGGCGCGCGCGTGTCGCCCGCTGGGCCGGGCGCGAGTCCGAAGGCGAGGAGTACGAAGAGCAGGCGCTCGAGGCGGCACGTGCAGCCGGGCGGAAGGACTACGAGGCGAGGGCGGCGCTCCAGCTGGCGGGGATCCACATCGGTCGCATGGAGGAAGACAAAGCCGAGCCGCTCATCGCCCGGGCGCTCGAGTTGGCCGACGAGAGCGGCAGCATCGTCGCACGCGCGAGCGCGGCACAGTCGAAGGGCCAGCTCCATCGTGTGCGAGGCGAGCTCGAAGAGGCCGAAGGCTGGTTCACGAAGGCACTCGACCTCTACCGTGAGGCGGCGTCGGCGTCCGAGATCGCCTGGACGTCCAGGCAGCTGGCGCTCGTGGCCTGGAAGACGGGCAATCCGGCCAAGGCGGAGAAGCTCCTGCGCGAATCGATCCGCTTGCTCGCGCCGATGCAGGAACGCGGCACGATGTGCGAGAGCCAGCGCCTCCTCGCGCAGATCCTGTTGGCCGAGGGGCGCATCGACGAAGCGGAGAAGTACGCGCTCGCCTCGCGCGAGACGGTCAGCGCAGAGGACCTGACCTCACGCGCGACGACACGCGTGGCGCTGGCTCAGGTTCGTGCGGCGCAGGGGCGCGACGAGGAAGCCGAGACGCTCTTCCAGGAGGCGGTGGAGATCATCGATGGCAGCGAGTACTGCCGCGTGCTGCTGGATGTGCTGCCGGCCTACGCGGAGTTCCTGCGCGCGCGGGACCGCGGCGCGGAGGCTGTCGAGCTCGAGGCGCGGCTCGCCGAGCGCGTGCCCACCGCCGCGTAGAGCTCGTCGCGGATCGCCTGCGTCGATTCGAGGTCCGGTGACTCGCTGATCACCGTCGCCGGACGGTCGAACGCCCGCAGCGCCTCCCCGAGCGGAGCGACGCGCAGCGTCCCCTCCCCGTAGGGAAGGTGCTTCGTCTCGTTGCGGTTCGCGAAGGCGATGTCCGAGAAGTGAACGTGGAACGGCGCGTCCGGTTCCATCACCGCGTCGGCGCCTGCGAGCACAGCGGCGAAAGCGGGCGCCTCGGTGAAGCCGCCGTCGGTGACGGCGTGGAGGTGCGCGAAGTCGAGCACAGGGCGGACCCAGCCCTGCCGTGACGAGATCGCGAAGACGTCCTCTGCGGTCCCGAGCTCACGGACGCGGCCCATGATCTCGACACCGAACGGCACGGCCCGGTCCTTTTTCTCAAGCCGCTCGCGCAGCTCGCCCAGCTGCTCGACCACGGAGTCGATCGCCGCGTCGCGTTCGCGGCCGAGCAGGAAGCCGGGATGGAAGACGACGAGCTCGGCTCCGGACGCCTTGGCGATCCCCGCCGAGTGGTCGAGCATGCCGACGGCCATGTTGAGCTTCCGGCCGCGCTCGGCGTGGCCCATGAAGCCGGCGATCGGAGCGTGGACCGAGAGGACGATGTCGGCCGCCCGAGCGAGCTCCCCGAAGCGCTCCGCCCAGTCGTAGTCCATCCAGAACTTGCCCTCGAAGTCGATCTCGCACGCGGTGTGGCCTCGCTCCGAGAGCAGGGCGATCGCCTCCTCGGGGCTTTCTCGCGAGGGCACGCGGGCCGGGCCGAAGTGCAGCTCCGTCATTGCTTGAAGGTATCGGGACCCTCGAGACGGCGGAGCGGATCTAGGCGACCGTCACGACGCCGCAGTTCTTGGCGCTGCGATTGCCGGCAGCGTCCGAGGCGACGACGCACAGGCGGAGGGTCCCGGTGCGGACCGTCCGCGGCACCTCCCAAGGCAGGGCGATTGTCTCGGCCGGGCTGAGGCGCACGAGCGGCGTCTTCAGCGTCGCGATCGAGCGTGACCGGGCGAGGACTCGAGCGACGATCTTGCTCCATCCACTGTCATCGCTGGCTCCGATCACGAGTCGGGCAGTCTTGCCGCGGTGGACGGTTGCGGAGAAGGCGGTGGCCAATGGAGACCTGATGTCCTTCGACCGCAGGGCGCGGGCCTTCAACAGCCGCGTCACGACGTCGGCCGCGGTCGAGGTCAGGCTGTCGGAGTCCGCACCTTTGACGGCGATCGACCCGAGTATCCGCTCCTCGGCCGCAACGGATCGGCCGCCGTCGTACACACCAAACCCGGCCGGCATCACGATCAGGAGCGGGCCGACGTAAAAGGGGTCGAGCTCGGTTCCGAGAAACTTCGCGTACTGGTTCGGCTTTCCCCAGAGTGAGGGCACGTCGCCGAGATCGAGCTGGTTAGCGATGACCGCGACCTTGACGCGGAAATGGCGCGCATAGGCGGCCTCGACGGCGCGCTTGAGCGTCTTCGCGGCCGCTGCCGAGGGTGCCTCGTAAGGCAGATAGATGTTCTGCGTCGGCAGCACATCGCTCGCCGGGTCGCCGTTCGCAGCCGCACTGGGGACGACCACGCAGAACGCGACCAGGACGAGTGCGGCTCGTCGCCTACGTCTGTTCACGCGGAGAGCGCCATGGGCCGCTCAAGGCATCATCGGCGTTTCGTCTTTCGCGTGGTTACCCCTGTCGGTCATGACAATCGGCGCGGCTACTGCGGCGACAAGGGCGGCAAGCGCAAAGACAGCGGCCACTGCGCGCACGGCGCGGCGGGAGCTCAGGCAGTACACGATCACGGCGGCGATGACTACGCCGACGTCGATCAGGGAGCTGACCCACCAAGGCCACCACCAGTGGTCGCGCATCATCCCGACGAACACGCGAGGGATTGTCCCTTACTTGTCCACGGTTTCACAGTGGCTCTTGGCTACGACAGCAAGGGGTGCTGGAATTCAGGTAATGGACACTGTCGACGTCGGCACCCTTCCCGACGGGATCAGCGAGATGAGCGCGCGTTGGGCCGCCATCTTGCGCGGAGAGAGCGCCCTCGCTCTTACGCAGCGCGCTGGGAGGCGCTTGTTCGCCCTCATGCCGAGCGCTTCGCGGTGCAAGTTCTGCAACGCTCCCTTCAAGGGGCGCTATGCCGGCGCGTTCGGCACGGTCGGCTACGCGCCGTCTCGGAAGAATCCGCAGCTCTGCGCGCGCTGCATCGAGCGAGCGCCGGAGGGCGGTGCGATCGTGCCGGTCACCGTTCTGTTCGCGGATGTCCGCGGCTATACGGCGATCTGCGAGCGGCTCGCGCCAGAAGACTTGACGAAGCTCGTCCGATATTTCTACGAGACGTCGTCTGCCGCGTTGCTCGCACAGGAGGGCTTGCTCGGGCAGATTGCGGGTGATGAGATCGAGGGGCTCTTCGTCCCCGGGCTCGCCGGCCCGAACTACCGCCGGAAAGCGGTCGAAGCGGCGCGGTGCCTCGTTCGAGCTGTTCGCTACACCGAGTCGCCGGCAGGCTCGATCGAAGTGGGCATCGGCGTCGCCAGTGGTGAGGAGTTCGTGGGCAATGTGGGCGGCGGCGGGTACAAGGACTTTGCCGCGGTCGGCGACGTGACGAACACAGCTGCGAGGCTGACCTCGAGCGCGCGCGACGGGCAGATCGTCGTGGACGCATCGACCTATGAGGACGTGGCTCGAGCGTTTCCCGACGCAAGGCGCGAGGAGCTCACCGTGAAGGGGAAGCGGGATTCGGTCGTGGCCTATTGGATCCCGCCGTAAAGAGGCGTAGACTCCGTCTTGTAGCTGCGGCGCACCTGTGCAAGGGTGCAAGAAAGGGTTGGGATGTCTCGAACGGTGCTTCTCGGGGCCATCGGCTGCCTCATCGTGGGCGCAACCTTCTCGCCGCTCGCCGGCGGCGCGGTGCACGGGAGCGCCAAGCTTCCCGAGGGAACGGCCTGGGCCACGAGCCGTGGCCCGGACACGATCACGGGATTCGACGGCGCCTCAGGGAGCGTTGTCAAGACGATCTCCGTCGGCAAGGCGCCGATGGGGCTAGCGCTTCCCCCCGGAACGAACAAGCTCTACGTGGGCAACGAGGGGTCGAACTCCGTTTCGGTCGTTTCGGTGCCGCGGCGTGAAGTCATCGCAACGATCAATGTCGGGTCGCGACCGCACCACATGTTTGCAAGTCCCGACGGGAGCCGCGTGTATGTCGCGGAATTCGGGACGAACAAGATCGGCGTGATCGACACGATGACCGACAGCCTCGTCGCGGAGTGGGCAACGGGACCGGCGACAGAACGGACACACGCGCCGGCGCCGAGCCCCGACGGCAAGGTGCTTTACGCGGTCAACTCGGTGGGCAACAGGCTCGCTGCGCTCGACGCGCGGACCGGCGCAATCGAGTGGTCGATGCCAACGGGCGACAACCCGAGCGAGCTCCACATCTCGAAGGACGGGCGAACCGGCTTTCTCTCGGTCCGCAATCTCGATGAGATCGACCTCATCGATCTGGTCGCGCGACAGGTCGTGCGCAGGATCCCGGTCGGCGACCAACCGGACACGGTCCAGATCGCCCCCGACGAGAGCTTCCTCGTCGTTGCCCTGCGCGCTACCCCTGCAGAGGTGGACGTCGTCGACCTTCACACCTTCGCCGTAAAGAAGATCGTGTTCACCGGGGTGCGGCTCGCAGGGCACAACTGGCTCAGTGCGAACGGCCGGTACACGTTCGTCTCGCTCGATGATCCCGGTGGGGTCGGAGTCATCGACCATCGGACGAACACGATCGTTGCGACGTGGCCTTATCCGGGCGGTGGATCCGTCCACGGCATGTTCTACGACGATCCCCGGGCGACGAAAGGGCCGGGGCTGTCGATTCCGACGCGGCGTGCCCGGGTCGGCCGGAACGGCCGCGTCCGAATAAGGGTCGCCTGCGCGGAGGAGACCGCCGGATTCTGCAGGGGCGACGTGTCGCTCGCTGAGGGCAGGCAGGCGCTGGGGGCGGGGTCGCTTTCGCTTCGAGCGGGAGGAACCACAGCAGTGAACGTCAAGTTGAGGGAAGCGGCCCTGAAAGCGCTACGTCGGACAGGGGCCCTTGCAGCTCGCGCAACCGCGACAGCGTCCGACATGTTCGGGCACGAGAACAAGGCGTCGCGCACGGTCCTCCTCCGCGCCGCCTCGCATTAACACGCCGTCGCCGGGGAGCAACCGGTGCCCGTGCCGTCCGACGCCCTCCCTACGCTGGCTGCCATGGCGAAGAAGCCGTCACGCATCGACCTGCTGGAGCTCGACATCGACCTCCGGCTCACAGACCTCTGGCGGGAGGCGGGCGAGATCACCGAATGGAATCTCGAGGTCGTCGCCGCCTTCATGCGCGCCGCGTACGGGAAGGGCTACTGCGACGCCCTGACCGAGGACGCGCCCGGGTCGCTCTGCCACGACCACGGGTACCGCATCCCCGGAGGGCGTCCCGCGCCGGCGCGGGACGCCTAGCCAGGATTCGCCTCAGGCGGCCCTGCACCTAGACGCGTACGAGACGGCCGAGCAAACCCCGCCTTTCCCAGTCGGTCGAGTTAGCCGTCTGATCGGCAAGAGTGTGCGCGCAGAAGAGGCAGTTGCTGACGTGCGCGTCGATTGCGTCGAGCGTTGCAGGCGGCAGGTCGCGCACCAAGTAGCTCTCGAGAATGTCACCGTACAGATGCATAGGTCGATCACCTCCTTCAATCGACCAACGTATGGACACTCTCTAAGAACGCGCTGAGAAAGGCGCCTTGCGGTCTAAGAGTTGCGTAAGAGTCCGAGCGTGGTCAGCGACGCCGCCCGGAATCTCGGCATGCGCAGCGCGAAGACCGCGCCGTGTTTCAGATTGCGGACCGTGCAGTGGCCGCCGTGTGCCTTTGCGATCGCATCGACGATCGCGAGGCCGAGGCCCACGCCCCCGTGCACCCGCGTCCGCGCGGCGTCTGCACGGGAGAAGCGATCGAAGATGTGCGTGAGCGCGGCCTCTGGAACTCCGTCACCTCCGTCCTCGACCTCGATCACCGCGTCTCCCCCCACGGCGCGCGCCCGCAGCTCGATTGTGTCGCCGTCATCGGTGAACTTCACAGCGTTCTCGAACAGCGCGTCGAGCGCACACCGGAGACCCTCCGGATCGACTGCTAGCCGTCCCGGAGCCAGATGACCGAGCTTCCAGGCTCGCGGCGCAACCTCGGACCAGCGCATGAACACGTCTTCCAGGTACGGGTCGAGGTCGATCTCTTCCAACACGACGAAGTCGGGCTGATCGGCCTTGGCGAGGAGGAGCAGGCGCTCGAGGATTTGTTCGATGCGATGGAGCTCGTCGAGCGCGACGTCGATTTCGGGAGCGTCGTTCCCGTTCATCCTGCGGTGCACCTCGAGGTGCCCGCGCGCGATCGTGACCGGGGTACGCAACTCGTGTGAGGCGTCGTGCAGGAAGCGTTCCTGCCGTTCCAGGAGCGAGGCTCGCTGCGTGGCCTGGCGTTCCACGATCCCGAGCGCATCGTGACGCCTCCGTGCGTGCCAGACCATGGCCAGGAACATCGCCGACATGAGCGGCACCTCGAACAGCTCGCCCCAAAGCTGTTCACCGGAAAAGGTGTCGTCGAGGATGAGTGCGCCGGTCGAAGCGACAACCGCCAACAGCGTCAGGTACGTCGCCGCGGATCGCCAGACGCGAAAGCCGTAGACAAGCGTGAGGCTGATCCAGATGAAGTGGAACGGAATTGTCTCCCACCCTGGCCACACCCGCATCGCGACGAGGTTCGCGACCGCGAACGCCGCCCACGCGACCTCGACGGATCTACGCTGCAGTAAGCCGATAACCCGCATGTCGAACCGTCTCGATCGGGGCGTCGGTGCCGAGCTTCTTCCGCAGCCGGCGGATGCAGACGTCGACGACGTTCGAACCTGGATCGAAGTGGTATCCCCACACCTCGGACAGGAGCCGCTCGCGACTGATGACCTCGCCGGGATGCTCGAGCAAGTGATGAAGGACGCGAAATTCGCGGTCCGACAGATGGGCCGTAACCGACCCGATCCGCGCCTCGCGTCGCGCGAGGTCGAGGACGAGCGTTCCCGAGCGTAGAACATGGCCTTCTTCGCCCGTTCGCGCCCTCCGGAGCTGCACGCGAACGCGTGCGATCAGCTCATCGAACGAGAAGGGCTTGCTGAGGTAGTCGGCAGCGCCGAGGCCGAATCCGCGCAGCTTCGTCGCGAGGTCGGAACGTGCCGACACGATGACGACAGGCAGCTCCGGGCGTGCGCGATTGAGCTCGTGTAGGACGCTCAGTCCGTCCTGGCCGGGAAGCAGAAGATCGAGGAGAACGAGGTCGTACGCACCGCGGCGGGCGCGCTTCAGTCCTTCGGAACCGTTGCGTGCAGCCTCCACCGAAAAGCCTTCGGCCTCGAGCCCTCGGACGAGGAACCCGAGGATGCGAGGCTCGTCCTCGATCACCATGATCCGCATGACCGCAGACCGACCATAACGCAGTTGAGATGACATGAATATGACCTGCGGATGACAGTTCGGTCATCTGCGCGGGCCCGAGCCTACGCCGCGTTTATGGTCGGCGCCGGCTATGGCCGAGCGAACTCGGGAGCCAAGCGCGGCGGTCCTCGAGCCGCCTGCTCCTGCTGCGATTCCGCTCAAGGCTCCACGCGCGCTCCCGTACCGGGATCGTGCGGCTCGTCACTGGCTGCTCTCGTCGATCATCTGGCTGACCGTCGTCGACCTCTTCGGCGGCGTGCTCTCGACCGAGTTCATCAGCCCGGATGCCTTCGGCGGCATCTCGTGGCTCGCCTTCTCACGCGTCCGTCAGGGCCATGTCAACGGCGTGATCCTCGCCTGGCTGACGATGATGTACTTCGGCGCGCTCTTCTACATGCTCCCGCGGCTGTGCGGCACACGCGGGATGTGGAGCGAGCGGCTGGGCGTGTGGTGTGCGTGGGCGTGGAACGCCATGTACCTGCTGGGCGTGATCGGGTTGCTTACAGGTCACAGCCAGGGTCGTGAGTACGGCGAGCTGATCTGGCCGCTCGACATCGCTTTGCTCGTGATCTGGTGCCTCAACATCGTCAACATCATCGCCACCGTCCAGATTCGGACGATCAGGCCGATTTACGTCACGGTCTGGTGGTTCCTCGCGAGTCCGTTGTGGCTCGCGGTCGACTACGCGATCGGCAACGTCCTTTGGAGGCCCGGCCATATCTGGGGCGCGCCCTCGGGCACCCTCTCGAACAGTCTCGCGGACGCGATGCTGAACTGGTGGTACGCGCACAACCTGTTCGGTCTCTGGTTGACGCCGATGCTGGTCGCGCTGACGCTCTACATGGTTCCGCGCGTCACGAACACGCCGCTCTACGGCTACACCCTCTCGCTCGTCAGTTTCTGGGGCATCGCTTTCTTCTACACCGGGGTCGGCGACCATCACATCCTGCAGTCGCCGACGCCGGCCTGGCTCAAGACCATCGCCACGACGTCTTCCTGGATGCTGCTCGTCCCCGTCTTCGCCTTCACGATCAACATCCTCGGCACGATGAAGGGCAACTGGGACAAGTTCTTCACGAACTTACCCCTTCGCTTCACGCTGACGGCGTTCTTCTTCTACTGGCTCGTCAACATTCAGGGAGCTTTCCAGGCGCTGCAGCCGTTCAACCGGCTCACCCACTTCACGAACTTCGTCGTCGCTCATGCGCACCTCGCGTTACTCGGCGCCTTCACGATCCTCGGCATGGGCGTGATCGACTACATCGTCGCGCAGGTCTACGCACGTCCGTTATGGAGTCGCAGTCTGACCGAATGGCAGTACTGGCTAGTCACGATCGGCTTCACGGGCTTCTTCAGCGTGCTCACCCTCGCCGGCTTCCAGCAGGGCTTCAGCTGGGCTCAGGGGATCCCCGAGGTGAACGTGCTGCCGCAGCTCCATGCGTACTTCATCGCGCGCGGAATCTTCGGCGTGATGATCATCGCTTCGGGGATCGTGCAGATGATCAACGTCGGCATGACGATCTGGTCGAACACGCAGGAACGGAGACGGCTGGAGACGCTGCGGTTCGCCGAGGCCGCCTCGCCGCCTCTGCCTGTGAGCTAGCCGATGGCCGAGGGCGACCGATTCGAGTCGAACGAGGCCGAGCCGCGAGCTCCGCGCGGCTGGGCTCCGCACCCGCGCGAGCGGATGCTGATGACGCCGCTCGTTGCCGGCCTCGGTGGGCTGTTGGCATTCTTCGCCGTCGTCTTCGCGGTCGTCTGGCTCCCGATCCACACCTTCGATCCCCCCGCGTCGGCCGACTGGGCGCCCCTCTCCAAGAGCGCCGTCAAGGGCCGCGACCTGTTCGCCTCCAACGGCTGCTACGTGTGCCACTCCGGCTACTCACGGCCGCAGGACGTGCGCTACGCGCTGTACTTCCTCTATCCGAAAGTCTCCCAGCCGGGTGACTTCTTCGGCAGCGACCAGTCGCCGAACCTGTTCGGGACGGAGCGGACGGGCCCCGACCTGTCGCAGGATGCAGGCTGGCACCCCGACGACTGGCACCGGGCGCACTTCTACAACCCACGGTTCATCGACCCGCTGTCGCTGATGCCGCCGATGAAGTCGCTCTTCTCGGACAAGCAGGTCGACAACCTCATCCTGTTCACGCAGGAGCGCAGCGGCAAGTCAGGCCTGCTGCGGTATGCCAGCCAGCTCTATGCGAAGCACGTCGTCAACACGGTCCAGGGCTTCCCGGCGCCGTACACGGGCTTCCAGGGTGCGCACAGGCCACCCCTCAAGCCGAAGGAGGTGAAGCCGCCGCCGAACCAGCTCGAAGAGGCGCCCAACCTCGCCCAGATCGACCGCAGCTACTGGCTCGCCGCCAACCCCCTGCCGGTGACGACGGCGAACCTGCTCCGCGGCAAGGAGATCTTTCTCGAGCGCTGCGTCGGCTGCCACGGGCCGCAGGGCAACGGGAAGGGTCCAGCGGAATCTTTCCTGTCGCCGACTCCGCTTCCGTTCGACGACGCCGACGATCAATGTTGCGGCGGCGACACCGGTCCGGGTGACTTCTACTACCGCATCCTGCGCGGGTGGCCGGGCACTGGGATGGAGAACTTCGGCGAGCGGCTCTCGGTGGACGACATCTGGCGTGTCGTCCTGTTCCTGAAGACGATCCCGAACAAGACGCTGGCCAAACACCGCATCCCGACCCCGAAGGACTACATCGTCTGGTCACCGTCGAAGGAGTTGCTGGCGTGGGTCAAGACGCGCCAGCAGATCGCGAAGAACGCGTCGTTCGCCAAGCACGAGCTCGCGGATCCCTTCTTCCAGGCAGCGCGGCGCACCTTCCCGGGTCTTGCGCCGAGCGACGTGATTGTCGTCAACGGCCTCGAGACGCCGCTCACCCTCAAGGACGCCGCCGCCGGCATCAAGACGATCTACGAAGATCTCCTCGACCGCGCCTGGACCGACGCAAGGGCTCGCGGCGACAAGCTACCGCCTGAGGTACAGAAGGACATTCCTCCGACACTGCCGGGCCATTGATGAGGCGTCTTCTCATCACGGCCGTCTTCGCGCTGGCAGCCTCGCTCGCCGTTCCCGCGGCGGCGCTTGGGCACGATGCGCCGGAGAACGACCAGTCGAAGTGGGTCATGGCGGATTGGATGCTCGACATGTTCTTCATCCTCGCGGGCGTCGCGCTGATCGCGTTCGTCATCACCTGGAAGCTCGGCCACTTCCACAACCTGGCAGAGGCCTCGCGGGTGCCACTCGAGATCGAGGAGGAGGACTACTACACGCCCGACTGGGCGTACGACGAGGAGGAGTGGGACGATGGCGATGCCAACCGGTGACTCGCCGGAGACAGCGCAGCAGTACTACGACTACCTGAACAGCCACCACATCGTCGACGGCCGCGTCGAGACGTGGCACGTCGACTGGCTCTCGCTCGCCTGGCTCTGGGGCTTCATCATCGTGCTCATCGTGGCTGCCGGGCTGTGGGTGAAGCAGTACAGGACGACCAGGCAGCGCGCCGGGATCTACCCGGTCGACCGCTTCGGCGGCTGGGCTTCCGAGGCGGCCGGTCCTGCGACAGCGTTCTTTCTCATCTTGACGGCGTTCCTGACCGCGTTCGCGGTTGTCTTGGTCGTCAGCCACCTCATCTGGGGACAGCGCTTCTGATGGCCGCCGCCCCGCCGTTCGTCGCCTACTCGAGCCTGACGGAAACCCTCGTGCCTGCGAGCGAGTGGCAAGGGGTGTACGCGTCGCTGCAGTCGCTCAAGGGCCACGTGCAGGAGTACCCGGGGTGCCAGCGATTCGACGTCTTCACCCGTGTCGAGCAAGGCGACGACGTGCGGATTCACTGCTACACGACGTGGGACACGTCTACCCAGCTCGAGGCCTTCCTCGAACGCGGCTACACCTTCGAGCGTCTGCTGGCCGATCTTGGGGAGGGTCTCGGGCCCGAGCGGAGCCTGATCATGGAGAAGGTGTTCTGATGGAGGAGCCCGAGGACCGCGAGCAGCGCCAGGCTCGCCCGGCGCGGCCGCTGCTCGGCTACCGCGACGTGGGCGAGGACGTCCGCTGGTCGCGCCAAGCGCATGTCCGCGCGTGGGTCATTCTGGCGGTGATGATCGCCCTCTCATTGGGGTGGATGCTCACCGTCTACTTCATCGAGCCCGGCCTCCGCTAACTCGGCGGATGCGGTGTACCTGAAGCACCTCTCGTCGCTCGAGTTCCTGACCTACGTCGCCTTCTTCACCATCGTCATTGCCTCCCTCTGGCGCCTCCTGCCGGGGAAGGCTCCGCCCGTTCGAACGGTGCCTCACAGCGAGGAGCAACTCGGCGCGCATGACCGGAAGCTGGCGAAGTACTTCGTCGCCGGCGGGGGCTTCCTCGTCCTGGGCAGCCTCCACATGGTCGTGAAGAACATGCCCTGGACGGCCGAGTGGCTCGCGCGCGCCGGCTACGCCGGACATCTCGTCCGTGACCTGGCCAACACGCACGTGATGATCGTCGGCGGCGGCACCCTGATCGCCACCGGCCTGTGCTGGTACGTCCTGCCGCGCATCGTCGGCAGGCCGCTCGCCAGCGACGCGCTGGCCCAGTGTGCGTTCTGGTTCACAGCCGTCGGGCTGCTCGTCTTCTACGTCGCCTTCGTCGGCAACGGGATCGTGATCGGGCGCCTCGTCGCGCATGGCTGGGACTACGAGACCGCGAAGGCGAGCATGGGCAAGTGGTACAAGGTGCCGGTCGGAATCGGCGCCGGCGTCATGGGGCTCGGTTACTGGTGCTTCGCCGCCAACGTGTTCCTGACCGTCTTCCACGCGCGCCTGGTGCAGGTACCGAAGCCGAGCGGGCATCTTTGGAAGTTCCTCGCCACCGGCGCCGCTGGACTGACGGTCGGCACGGTGCAGGGCGTGATCCAGGTGGCGCCTGCGCAGGCCGATTGGCTCTACCGCGCGGGCCACGCCGGGGAGTGGATCGACCCGATCAGCCATGCTCACGTCAACCTCGTGACAGGGCTGACGATGCTCGTCGCCGGCTGCGTCTTCTACCTCGTCCCGCTGCTCGGCGGGACCCCGCCGGCGCGCAAGGTCGCGAACGCATGCTTCTACCTGCTGCTCTGCGGCTCGCTCGCCTTCTACGCCGCTGCGCTCTATCTCGGCTTTCACGAAGGGCGTCTGGTTGCTCGGCGCGGGCTCACCCCGGAGCAGGCCGAGGAGGCGACGCCGCTCCATCCCTACCTGATCATTGCCGGTGGGGTGGCGATGTTCGCGGCTGTCTGGCTGCTGCTTGCTGTACTCGTCCGCTGCTTCTGGCGAGCCAACGGGTTGCCGCGCCTGTTCGTCCTCGCCGGATGCGCTGCGCTCGCGGTCGGGACGCTGCAGGGACCGGTGCAGGCCGTCCCCGCGGTGCACGAGCTGCTCGACCGGGGCGGTGACGCGGGCGGCGTGATCGTCAACCTGCACGCTCAGCTCAACATGCTCGGCGGGCTGATGGTGGTCCTCGTGGGCGCCGCGCTGGTGTTGGTCGGCGGCCTCGACGTTCGGACCCGTCCAGGCTATGCCCGTATGACGCTCGTCGGCGTCGCCGCCGGCATGGCCGTCTATTACGCGGCGGGCATGGTAATTTCGGCGCTCGAGGCTCGCCGCGTCGCGGGTGGCGAGACGTTCCCCTCCGTCGTCGCCGCTCTTCAACCGTGGCCCGCCCTCCTATTGATCCCGGCAGCTCTCGCCGTCTTCGGTGGCTTCGGCGCCTACGCCGTGGCCACCTGGAAGCTGACTGCGCGCCAGCGCGCGGCAGGCCGGCGCGCCCTCGTGGCCGCACCAAGGGTCTACGCAGGACCGGTTCCAAAGCGTGTACGGATGCGGAGCCCGGCGGCGCTCGCCGGCTACGAGCTGCCGATGGCGTTTCTCGGCTTCCCCGGCATCGGCTGGCTCTTCGCTGGGTTTCCGTTCACCGCGGCGATCCTGCTCCTCATCGGCCCCGTGCTCGCCTGGGCCGTGATCCCATCGGCGTTCAGCCCATACGGCACGGGCCCGCTGCGCGGGGTTGGCTGGAAGTTCGAGTTCGTGTGGCTCGCGGTCAGTGCGCTTCTCTCCGCCGGTGCGCTCTATCGCGCGCACCGGCGCCGCCGTCGCCGAATCGCCCGCAGGCGACCACCCTCGTCACGTAATCGCTACCGCACGCGCGTCGGCGTGGCCATCGGGTCGATCCTGCTCGTGCTCGTCTCGCTCCCCTTCGTTCCGCCCGTGTCCGGCATCGTCTCTGGGTCGCTCAGGTACACGTACCAGACCGGCTTCACACGCGAGGTGACGGGCCAGTTCCTGGTCACCCGGGGCGGTACGGTGAAGCTCTTCTCCTGGCCCGATCCACAGAATCCCTACCCGCGCGACGCGCTGAGGCTGCACGCCGCCGACGTCCACGCGCTCATCGCCCGGGCCGCTGTCGTCGATAGTCCCGAGGCGTACCAGCTCTTCAACCTGGCGCGCGGACGCCCCGTCCAACTGGCCGTTCGTTCGAGCTCGCCGAGGGCCCTCGTTCTGGCGCCACGGGATCGGCTGCAGTCGGGGCGTTACCTCTTCGTGGGGACTCATCAGGGGATGTTCGGCGGCCGCGACTTCGCCTACTTCGTCGTCGTGGCGCGCGACGCCCCTGTCACCGCCATCAGCTCTGGTGGAGACCGAAGTTCACCTCAGATCGCCTCTTCGTTCCTTCCAGTCGGTGCGGCGCTGCTTGCCCTTGCGTTTGCGCTGCTGCTCGTACGTTCATTCCTGCATAGGCCTGCGGGCCCGAAGGCGCTCTGGGCCGCGGGCTTTGTTCTCTTCGCTCTTGCCGCGGGCAGCGAAGCCTTGGCACAGCGCGCCGGGTGGACGCCGAGTCTCTTTCGCATCTACTACATCGCAGGCGGCGTTCTGACCGTCGCGTATCTGGGTTGCGGATCCGCATGGCTGTTGCTGCCCCGCCGTGCGCGCGACGTGCTCTTGGGGGCGTTGCTCGCCGCCACGGCTGCGGCGATCGTCACCGTCTCGCTCGCTCCTGTCGACAGCGGCGTGCTCGCGGCCGCGAAAAGCGGCGAGCCGCCGGCGAACTCCGCTCTCGGAGGTCACGCGTTCCTCTGGGCGATCACGCTCAACTGCGTCGGCACGCTGTTTCTCGTCGGAGGGTCGCTGCTCTCGATCGCGCGACGACAGCGGGTGCGGGCGAACGTCTGGATCGCGTGCGGTGCACTGGTGGTCGCGGCATCGACCGGTCTCTCGCGCGCCGGCGACACGTCGCTCCTCTACGTCGGCGAGCTGATCGGCATTGCGCTCATGTTCTGCGGCTTCGTCCTTCCGACGATCGCTCCCGCTCGGGCGGCGTCGGAGTCTGCCGTCCGCCCTGCAATGGGAGCGCGGTGAGCCAGGTATCCCATGCCTTCCATCGGCACGCTCGCGTCGTGCTCGACCACGAGCTCTACCGGGCGCGAGGGCCGCTCCGCTCGCTGCCGGGCGATCGTCGCCGTGCGGTGGAGGATGTCGCGGCAGGTGTTGCCACGGCGGTTGTCGAAGGTCTGCTCGATGCGGCGCGCGGCGAGCCCAAGCTGGCGGCGGCGCTCGCTTCGATCTATGCCTCTGACGTCCGCTGGGAACCAAGAGCCGCGAGGCGGGTCGGACTAGAATCTCAGGGTGGCTCGTAGAGGGAGCCCTGCTCGCCTGATCGTCGCGCTCTCGGTCGCGGCCGTCCTCGCCGTCTTCCTGCTCTACACGTCCATCGCCGGCGGCGGCACGCCGTCGCTCCAGCCGAGCCAGCTTCCGGGGCACGACGGTCGCGTGTCGCTCGGGGGCGTCGTCGTGGGACCCGTCCGAGGCGACGCGCACGGAGCCGCCGGCCTCCAGTTTCGTCTCCGCGACCCGAAGGGGACGACGACGGTGCCGATTCGCTACCGCGGCTCGGTGCCGGACCTCTTCCGCGTGGGTCGCGAGATCGTCGTCGACGGCCGCCTGCGCGGCGGCGTGTTCACCGCCGTGCCGGACACGCTCGTGACGAGGTGCCCGTCGAAGTACTCGCCGAAGAAGAGCACCTAACCCATGGCTGATCTCGGGCGTGCGGCGCTCGTCACGTCGCTCCTCCTGCTCGTCTACGCCCTCGTTGCCGGGTCGTTCGCCGCGTGGAAGGGACGACGCCGCCTGGCGGAGTCTGCGCAGAACGCGCTGCTCGGATCCTTCGCAGCGACGCTCGTCGCCTCGGTCGTCCTCCTCACGGCGCTCGCCCGGCACGACTTCTCCTTCCAGTACGTCGCCGACCACACGAGCCGCGAGCTGCCGCTCGGCTACACCCTCACGGCGTTCTGGGGCGGGCAGGAAGGCTCCCTGCTGCTGTGGCTCCTCGTCCTCTGCGGCTATTCCGCGGCGGCCGTGCTGACGGCGCGCCGCGTCGGCCAGGAGGTGTTGGCGTGGGTGGTGCCGGTGCTCGGGCTCGTCGGCTCTTTCTTCGCCCTGCTGCTCGTGTTCGTCGCGAGCCCGTTCGTGACGCAGGCGGCTGTCGCGGACGGCGCCGGCCTCAACCCGAGTCTCCAGAACCCCTACATGGCGGTGCATCCGCCGCTCCTCTACCTCGGCTACGTCGGCCTGACGGTGCCGTTCGCGTTCGCGATGGGAGCGCTGCTGGCGCGGAGGACCGACGAACGCTGGATCGTCGCGACTCGTCGCTGGACGCTCGCCGCGTGGATGTTTCTCGGCATCGGCCAGTTGCTCGGCGCGCACTGGGCGTATGTCGAGATCGGCTGGGGCGGCTACTACGCCTGGGATCCGGTCGAGAACGCGGCGCTGATGCCGTGGCTTGCGGCGACCGCGTACCTCCACTCGGTGATGATCCAGGAGAAGCGCGGCATGCTGAAGGTCTGGAACGTGCTGCTCGTCGTGCTCGCGTTCGGGCTGTCGCTCTTCGGGACGTTCCTGACGCGTAGCGGGATCGTCCAGTCGATCCACTCCTTCACGCAGAGCTCGATCGGACCGTGGTTCCTGGGCTTCATCTGTCTGATCGCCGCCGGCTCGCTCGCGCTGATCTTCGCGCGGCTGCCCCTCCTCCGCGCGAAGACTCGGCTCGAGTCGCTCGTCTCGCGGGAGGCGACCTTCCTCTACAACAACCTGCTGCTCGTCGCGCTCGCGCTGACGATCCTCTGGGGCGTCGTCTATCCGTTGCTGTCCGAGGCGGTGACGGGCGAGGCCGCGAGCGTCAGCAAGCCCTACTACAACTTCTTCCTCCACACGTTCGGGTTGCCGCTTCTGCTGCTGATGGGGATCGGGCCGCTCGTCGCGTGGCGCCGCGCGTCGTTGCGCGCTCTTGGCCGGACGTTTCTCTGGCCACTGAGCGTCGCCGTCGTCGCCGGGGTCTGTCTTCTCGCTCTCGGTGCGGGCTCGTCCCGGATCGGCGTGATTGCGTACACGTTCTCGGTGTTCGTCCTCGCGTCGATCGTGCTCGAGTTCGCGCGCGGGACGGCCGCGCGTAAGGCACTCGGGAGGGAGAGCTGGGTGGGGGCGTTCGGCTCCCTCGTCGAGCGTAACCGCCGGCGCTACGGGGGCTACATCGTCCACGCCGCGGTGGTGCTGCTCGCCCTCGGGGTCACCGGGTCAAGTGCCTACGAAACCGTTCGGGAAAGCCGGCTCGCACCCGGCCAGGCGATGAACGTGGCGGATCACAGAGTCGTCTTCCGCGGGTATCAGACCTCGCTCGCGTCGAACCACCGCGCGATCCGGGCACTCGTAGACGTCTATCGCGGCGGCGATTACCTCGGCCGGTACAAGCCCGGGAAGAACCAGTACTTCGCCGAGGACCAGATCTCGAACGAGGTGTCGATCCGCCACGATCTCCTCACGGGCGGGGACCTCTTCATGATCGCCGACCAGATCAACAGCGACGGGACAGTCGATCTCAAGGTGTTGCAGAAACCGCTCGTCAACCTGATCTGGCTCGCCGGCTTCGTCTTCCTCGCCGGCTCGCTGATCGCGCTCTGGCCGGACGCACGCGAGGAGCGGCGGCTCGCCGAACGCTACGCAGGAGCGACCGTCCGGATATGACGGTCGCACTCGTCGTCGGCGCGGTGCTCGCAGTCGCATGCGTGCTGCTCGTAGCACTTCCGTTTCTGCGTGAGCCGCGCCCAGGCGACGATCGGCTCGGACGTCCCGACGAGCTCGAGCAGCGGCGTCTGTCGCTGGCCGAGGAACGGGACCGGGCTCTGGCCGCGCTCAAGGAGCTCGAGTTCGATCACCGCACGGGCAAGGTGTCCGACGACGACTACCGCCGGCTCGTCGGGCCTCTGAGGCGACGCGCGGCGAGCGCGTTGCGCGCGCTCGACCTGCGGGCCGAGCACGCCGCGGAGGAGCGGGTGACGACGCGTGGCTAGCTGCCAAAACTGCGGCGCCGGGCTTCCGGACACGAGCCGGTACTGCCCGCAGTGTGGGCATCCGTCGTCGGACGGCCTAACGGAGGGCCTGGACTTACCGACGGACGAGACCGGCACGGTGCCGGTGAACTACGCCCGCGCGGAGCCGCGCTACTACGGCGTCGCGCCCGCGACGCTCGTGCTCGTGCTCGCGGCGGCCGCACTGGCGCTCGCGATCTACCTGCTGGTCACGGGACACTGGCCCGTCGGGCTGATCTTGCTCGGTGTCGGCCTGCTCCTCCTGGTTGTGTATCTGGAGGCCGCACGGCGCGGCTCGGGACCCGGCGCGGCGGTGGCCCGGACGAGCGGTGACGCGCTCGGAGGCGTACGGGCTCGGGCGGGGGTGGCCGCGGACTCGGTCGCCACCCGCGGACGGGCGACCGGGCGGCTCATCGTCCTCCGCCGAGAGGTCCAACGCCTGGGAAACGCCCGGCGGCGGCTCCTGTCGGACTTCGGCGAAGCCGTGTACCGTGGGGACGACCGAGCGGCCGAAAATGCCCGCGAGCAGGTAAAAGAGCTCGACGAGCTTGCGGCAGAGAAGGAGGAGCAGATGAGGGCAGTGGTGGCCGAGGCGCACGAGCGCATGACGCAACGGCGTCTCGAGGTGCGCCCCACCGAGATGGTCGAGGTGCCCGATACGCCCGAACAGCCCTCCCCCGGACAGCCGGTCACGCCGGAGCCCGCGAGGATCCCCGAGCCCTACCCGCCGCCGGACGAGGGCACGCCGCCGCAGCCGGCGATCATCCCGGAGCCGGGCCCGGCGGTGATACCGGAGCCCGGGCCGGAAGCACCTGAAGGAGAACGGCACCGCTAGGCGCACGGCCTAGCGCGGCAGGGACATCCGACGCCCTGCCGAAGCTTCCGCCATGGCCCGGAGACTGGCCGTCGTCCTCGCTGCCGTGCTCGTGTTCGCCGCGCCCGCGGCCGGCGACAACAGCGGCAAGATCAGCGAGCTTCACCAGAGGATCGCCGCCGCCCGGGTGAAAGAGTCTCACCTCAGCGCCCAGATCACGGACATCACGTCCGAGATCCGGGAGCTCGAGGCGCGGGTCGGCGACGTCTCCCAGAGGCTGTCCGTGCTCGAGCGGGACCTCGAGCTGCACCGTCGACGCCTCGAGCACCTGACCGAGCTCTTCGCTCTCCAGTCGGACCGGCTGGCGTTTCTGCGCCGGGAGTACGCGCGGGTCGTCCGCGAGCTGAACGTCCGGATGATCGATATCTACGAGACGCGCGATCCCACGCTCCTGGATGTGATCATCGAATCCCACTCACTGCAGGACGCGCTCGATCGGATCCATTACCTCGAGGCGATCGCGGAGCAGGACAAGCACATCGCGAGGTCGGTCGGCACTGCGCGGGATCGCGTCCGCGTCGCGCGAGAGCGCACCAAGGAGGTGCGTACCCGCGTCCGTTCCGAGACGCAGGTGATCGCCGTGCGGACGCAACAGCAGCGGATCGCCAGGATCGAGCTCCTCGCCTCGAAGCGCGGCCTCGCGGGGAAGCGCGTCAGGCAGCGCAACACTCTCGCGTCTACGCGAGAGCAGAAGGCGGTCATGATCGCGGAGGCCAACGCCCTCGCCGCCGAGGATGCGCGCATTCGTGCGCAGCTCGCGGCAGCACAGACGGCACGTGCGTCGTCCGGTTCGACGGACACGACGCCGTCCGCGCACGGCCTCATCTGGCCCGTGAACGGCCCGGTGACGAGCCCGTTCGGCTATCGCTGGGGGCGGTTGCACGCGGGCATCGACATCGGTGTCGGCTATGGCACGCCGATCCATGCCGCCGCGGCGGGAACCGTGGTGCTGGCAGGTTGGACAGGCGGCTACGGCAACTACACCTGCATCGACCACGGCGGCGGGCTGGCCACGTGCTACGCGCACCAGTCCTCGTACGCCGTCTCGGCGGGCGCGCAGGTGTCCCAGGGCCAGGTGATCGGGTACGTGGGCAGCACGGGGCACAGCTTCGGGGCGCATCTCCACTTCGAGGTCCGGATCAACGGGGCCCCAGTGGACCCGCTTGGCTACCTCTGAGCCGGGCCGGCCGTATCCGGATCGCATTGCACGGCGTTTCTAGCTTGTAAAAAGCGTACGCGGCCGGGTTCGAGGAAACGGGTTGACCGCGTACGCGCGATTCGTCTCCCGACGATGCCGGCCGTCTCCCCCGGAGCGGCCGGCTGTTTGTTCGGGCCAGGTCCGGTGCCAGGCACAGGACCTGGCCCGCGTGATCAAGTCACGCCGAAGGTCTGTCCGAGCAGGAAGACGTTGAGGGCGGAGATCAGCGCCGCAACGACCGACGCGGCGACGACCGTTGCCTTCCGGTTCACGAGGACGCCCATCACGTCGCGGCGGCTCGTGAAGATCACGAGGGGGATCAGCGCGAAGGGGATCCCGAAGGACAGCACCACCTGGCTGAACACGAGCGTCCTCGACGGGTCGAGGCCGATTCCGATCACAATGAACGCCGGCAGCATCGTCACGAGCCGGCGCACGAATAGTGGAATTCGTCGCCGGATGAATCCCTGCATGACGACCTGGCCGGACATCGTCCCAACCGTCGAACTCGAGAGACCGGAAGCGGTCAGCGCGAGCGCGAAGAGGACGCTCGACGCGCCGCCGATGATCGGCTCGAGTGTCCGGTGCGCGCCTTCGAGCGAGTCCACGTCCGTGAGGCCGCTGCCGAAGAACACGGTGGCTGCGACGACGAGCATCGACATGTTGATCAGGCCTGCGATCACCATCGCGATCAGCACATCGATCCGCGTGTACTTGTAGAGGATCTTCGCCTCGTGGTCGTTACGCGGCACGATGCGCTGCTGCGTCAGCGCGGAGTGCAGGTAGATGACGTGCGGCATCACGGTCGCGCCAAGGATCCCGACCGCGAGCAGCACGGATTCGTTGCCGGCGAACTCCGGCACGACGGCGTGTTTCGCGACTGTGCCGAGCGGCGGATGCGCGAGCCAGAGCTCGGCGAGGTAGCAGATCCCGATCACGAACACGAACGCCGTGATCACCGCTTCGAGCGGGCGGAAGCCGAAACGCTGCAGCCCGAGGATCATGAAGGTGATGACGCCCGTGATCACCGCCGCCGGAAACAGGCCGATCCCGAGCAGGAGCTTGATGCCGAGTGCCGCCCCGAGGAACTCGGCGAGGTCCGTCGCCATGGCGATCACCTCGGCCTGGATCCAGAGGCCAATGGACGTCCTGCGCGAGAATCGCTCGCGGCACACCTCAGGGAGGTTTCGACCGGTGGCGATCCCGAGTTTCGCCGAGAGCGTCTGGATCAGCATCGCCATCAGATTCGAGGCGACGATCACCCAGACGAGAATGAAGCCGAACTTCGAGCCTCCCGCGATGTTCGTCGCGAAGTTGCCCGGGTCCATGTATGCGACGCAGGCGATGAATGCCGGGCCGAGGAACGGGAGGAGGCGCCACCGCGCGTCGTTGCTGCCTCGCAGCACGTGCTCGCCCTGGCCGGGCAGGCGCTGGACTTCCTCCACGCGGGTGGCCATCATCCTGCCTGAAGTTTAGCCGCGCCTAACTTTCTTGGCCAAGACGCGCCGGTGAGGCGGGTTCCGGTGGCGCTCCTGCAAGTCGAAGCCGCCAAGGCATCGCTTGCGATGCCGACCACAGAGGATGTGCCGGCTTTGCCGGCGCATCCGTCTAGGTTGATGCGTTCGACCCGCGCAAGACGTGCAGGTCAGGCAGGTTCCGGTGGCGCTCCTGCAAGTCGAAGCCGTATCCCACGAAGAGCTCATCCGGGACGGTGAAGCCGACGTAGCGGACCGGCAGGTCGTCGACGAGCCGGCGGTAGGGACGGTCGAGCAGCGTCGCTGCGGCGAGCGAGGCCGGCTCGCGCAATCCAAGCGTCTTGCAGAGGTAGTTCAGTGTCAGGCCCGTGTCGATCACGTCCTCGACGATGAGGACGTGACGTCCGGCGATCTCCGCGTCGAGGTCCTTCAGCAAGCGGGCGCGTGCGTGGCCGCCCCTGTCGGCGCTGGCGGTGTAGCTCGCGAGCTCGAGAAAGTCCAGCTCGTGCGGGATGCGGATCGCGCGCGAGAGGTCGGCGACGAAGACGAGGCTTGCCTTGAGCGGCGCGACGAGCATCGGCTCGAGTCCGTCGTAGTCGCGCTCGATCTCTCGGCCGAGCTCGTGGACGCGCCTCCGAAGCTCCTCCCGGGAGAGGTAGACGTCCCCGAGCTGTGCGCCCGAAGCTACGACGCGAACTCGAGCCGGTATCGCTCCGCCAGGCGCTCGATGTCGCGCTTGTAGAACAGCTTGACGCGGACGTCCGGGTAGCGCTCGCGGAGCTTGCGCAGCTTGCGGTTCTTGCGCGTGACGAGCGACTGCTTCATGACGGTGACCTCGACGTACAGGTCCTGCTCCGGCAAGTAGAAGTCAGGCTTGAAGGCCTCGACGGTGCGACCCTCCTCATCGGCCTCGAGGACGAACGTCGTCGGCTCGTACTCCCACGGAACGCCGTAGTAGTCCAGGACCTTTGCGCACTCGAGCTCGGCTCGGTTCGCGAACCGGGGCGGTTCCTTGCCACGATATGCCTGGAAATTTGGGGTTTCCAGCGTCACGTCGAATCAGGGTAGCAATCGGTCCGGATGTCTCTGTGCCGCCTAGACTTCGCGCATGGCGACGCGCGACGGCCGCTGCACCATCGTCCAGATCTCCGATCTGCATTGCGGGACGCAGTTCTTCTTGCCAAATCTCCTCGAGCGTGCGATCACGGAGGTCAACGACCTTCAACCGGACATCGTCATCTGCTCCGGTGACCTGACGACGTTCGGCTTCAAGGAGGAATACGCGCTCGCGAAGCAGTACCTCGACCGGATCGAATGCGAATCCGTCGTCGTCATACCGGGCAACCACGACTCGCGCAACGTCGGCTACATCCACTTCGAGCAGCTCTTCGGGGACCGAAACTCCGTCATGCGGGTCGACGGCGTGACGGTCGTCGCCGTCGACTCGACGGAGCCCGACCTCGATCACGGGCAGATCGGACGCGGCCGCTACGGATGGATCGAGGAGAGCTTCGCCACGCCGGCAGACCTCAGGATCTTCGTCTGCCATCACCACCTGCTCCCGGTCCCCGGCACCGGGCGTGAGCGGAACATCATCTACGACGCCGGCGACGCGATCGAATGCCTGCAGCGCGCCGGCGTCAACCTCGTCCTGACCGGGCACAAGCACGTGCCGTATGCGTGGCGCCTGGAAAACCTGTTCATCGTCAACGCGGGGACCGTGTCGTCGCTGCGGCTGCGCGGCAACACGCGGCCCTGTTACAACGTCATCGAGTTCTCGGGCATGCACGTGGACGTCTGGCGCAAGTACCCGTTCCACGACCAGGAGAGGATCATCCAGTTCGCGGTGGACACGCTCGAGTTCGAGAAGTACACGGCGCGGATCGAGGGGGAGGTGACGTCCCGGCGGTGACTCCCGCGCTCGTCATTATCGACGGAGAGCACTATCCGCCGGTCGTCCGCGACGCGATCGCGGGGCTGCCGTACGAGGTGGTCGGTGCATGGCTTGCCGGCGGCACCGAGAAGCTCCGTGACGATCCGGACTACGGCGTCCCGCTACTGCCCGGCCTCGAGGACGGCTTCGCCGAGGCCCAGGTGGTCGTCGATCTCTCCGACGAGCCCGTGCTCGCGCCCCGGGACCGGTTACTGCTGGCGAGCCGGGTGCTGGCGGCCGGTCTCCGCTACGAAGGCGCGGACTTTCACTTCCAGGCACCGGCGTTCGCGGCCTTCCCGCTGCCCTCGATTGCAGTGATCGGGACGGGGAAACGCGTCGGCAAGACCGCCGTGACGGGACATGTCGCGCGCCTGCTTTCTCGCACCGGCAGCGTCGTCGTCGTCGCGATGGGCCGGGGTGGGCCGGCACACCCCGTCACAGCGGACGCGCAGCCGACGGTCGAGTCGCTCGTCGAGCTGTCGCGCGCCGGAGAACATGCTGCATCTGACCACCTGGAGACGGCTGCGGTGACGGGCGTCGTGACGATCGGCTGCCGCCGTGCAGGAGGTGGGCTTGCAGGCACCGTCACATCCTCGAACGTGCTCGAGGGCGCCGCCCTCGCCGCCGACCGGGAGCCCGACGTCGTCGTCTTCGATGGGAGTGGGGCCGCGATCCCGCCGGTGCAGACCGACGCGCGGATCCTCGTCACCGGCCGCGGGCAGGACCCGACGGCGTACCTGAACGCGTATCGCGTGCTCGTGTCCGATCTCCTCGTCTCCATCGGCCGCATCGATCGCGATCGGGTCCGCCGCTTGAAGGAGATCCCGGTCGTGCAGGCCGACCTGCGACTGCGTCCGATGACTTCGGTCGCCGGCCGACGCGTCGCCGTGTTCACGACGGGCCCGGCGCCGACGGAGCACCTCGACGCGGAAGTAACGACCGTCTCCCGCAACCTTGCCGACCGCGCGAAGCTCCGTGAGGATCTCGCGCGCTCCGACGCCGAGGTCTACCTCGTCGAGCTCAAGGCGGCGGCGATCGACGTCGTCGCCGAGGCTGCTCAGGAGCGCGGAGTCGAGGTCGTTTTCGCCGCGAACGACGTGGTACCGCTCGAGGGTGAGCCAGACCTCGACGATGCCATCCTGAGCCTCGTCCCCGCAGGAGCGCGCGCATGACGCATCCCCGTCACTCCGAGCCGCTGCCGCTCGGGACGTCCGCCCAGCCCTACTCGAAGGGCCTCATGGCGCGGGCGCTCGTGGCGGTCGGAGTGCCGCTCGGCCGCGCGTACGAGCTGGCGAAGCGCATCGAGGCCGACCTCTCCGAGCGCGGCGAGGAAGGCACGGATCTGGTGCGAGTCGAGGAGCTCGCAGTGGACGTGATGGGGGAGGCCGAGGGATCGGAGGCCGTGCGGCGCCTGCGGAGCCTTCGCGAGCTGCACGAGCTGGACCTGCCGCTCATCGTCCTGGTCGGCGGCGCCACCGGCACCGGCAAGTCGACGGTTGCAACCGAAGCCGCCTATCGCCTGGGGATCACGCGCGTGACCTCGACCGACTTCGTCCGCCAGACGATGCGGGCATTCTTCTCACAGGAGTTCATGCCGTCCATCCACTACTCGAGCTTCGAGGCGTCGTCCGGGCTGCGCGAGCCGGAACACGCCGAGGATCCCGTCATTGCCGGCTTCCTCGAGCAGACGCGGAACGTGCTCGTCGGCGTCCGCGCATCGATCGAGCGCGCACTGGAGGAAGGCTGGTCGATGGTGCTCGAGGGCGTCCATCTCGTGCCCGGGATGCTGCCGCCGATCGAGGGCGCGTTGGTCGTGCAATGCGTGCTCGCGATCGACGACGAGGAGGACCACAGCACCCACTTCCTTATCCGCGAGGCCGGCTACGAGGGATTGCGTCCGCACGCCAAGTACATCGACCGGCTCGACGACATACGCCGGATCCAGGACCTCATCGTCCGGCGCGCACGGCGACACGGGGTTCCCGTGATCGACCGCCCCGACATGCGGGAAACGATCGACGCGGTGCTCGAGCTGGTTCTGTCACACGCCGAGCAGGTACAACGAGTCTAGTGGCGGAGACGGCCGAGGAGACGGCGGCAGCACGAGACGACACCGGTCGGCCGAGCCTCTGTCTCTGCGAGCAGTACGTGCGTGTGACCGACGGCGCGGCGCTGCGGGCCGCGCGCTGGCTCGGCCGCGCCGACCAGGAGGCGGCGGAGCTCGACGCGGCGCAGGCGATGAGGACCGCGCTGAAGGACTTCCCGATTCAGGGACGGATCGTGATCGGGGCGGCCGAAGAGGAGTCGCCTCTGCGCGTCGGCGACGAGGTCGGCGCCGGCGGCGAGTCGGTCGACCTCGCGCTCGACCCGCTCGAGGGCCGCGGCGTCGTCGCACGCGGCGGCAACGGCGCGATGTCGATGATCGCGGTCGGGGAGCCGGGCTCGTTGTTGAACCTGCCGGACATGTACATGCGGAAGATGGCCGTCGGCCCGCTCGCGCGCGGCTCGATCGACCTGTTGAAGCCGATGGGGGAGAACGTCCAGGCGATCGCGGACGCATTCGGCCGCCGGACGAACGACATCACCACTATCGTGCTCGACCGGCCGCGTCACCACGATCTGATCGAGGACATCCGCGCCTCGGGTGCGCGCATCAAGCTGATCCAGGACGGCACGGTCACGGCGTCGATCTCGGCCGCGATTCGCGGGACGAACGACCACCTCGCCGTCGGCATCGGCGGCACGCGCCAGGCCATCATGTCCGCCGCTGCGCTCCGCTGTCTCGGCGGCGAGGTTCAGGCGCAGCTCTGGCCGACGTCGCGACTCGAGATCGAGCAGGCGCGCGAGGTGGGCATAGACGACGCGACGCGTGTCTTCACGACCGAAGAGCTCGCGCCGGGGGAAGTCATCGTTGCTGCGACGGGCGTGTCGAACGGCGACCTGCTTCGCGGCGTTCGCTTCCTCGCGGATTCGGCGCGCACGCATTCCCTCGTCATGTGCACGCGCTGCAATTGGGTCCGCTTCACGGACGGCATCCACTTCTTCGCTCGCGACCGGCGTGAAGAGGTGCGCCTGCTCGGCTATTAGCGACCGCGCAGGCGGGTAGGCTTCCGCGATGCCGAGCGATCTGCGCGGCGATCGTTCCACTGCGGGGAAGGCGAGCTGGGGCACGTCTTCTGTGCCGGACCCCGTCAGCCCGGAGCTCGTGCTCGTGGCGCCTCCGGACGAGGCAAAACGCGCGCGAGAACAGCTGCCGGAGGCCCCGGCCACCCAACGGGATCGGCGGGTCTCCAACGGCCGAGTCGGCCCGCCGCCGCGGCCGTCCGACAGTCCGCCGCGCCCGGCACCACGCCGGCGACGTTGGGTTCGGAGGACGTTGCTCGTCGGCGTGTTGCTGCTCGTCGTCGGCTCCGCCGTAGCCATCGGCCTCGCCGGCTTGCGCGACAACGGGAGTGAGAGCACTGCGCAACGCAAGGGCACGCCCGTGCGCCGTCACAGTGCAACCGTCCCGTCGAAGACGCCCGTCACGACAGTCGCGAAAAAGCCGCAGGAGAGCGGTCGATCAACGAGTCGCCCGCAGTCCAAACAGGAAGCGCAGCCAAAGGCGAGCACGACGCCGAAGACGGCGCCTGCGAAGAAGCCGGCGAAAAAGGCGGCGAAAAAGCCGACACGGCCGCGCAGTCCAGGGCGACCCGCCGTGACGGGTTTCGTTCCCGCGCGAACGTGGAGCTGGGAGCCGCAGTCCCGCGCACGCCGGTACGTGTTCACGCTGCGGCGAAACGGCAAGCGAGTGATCGCAGCGCGGACGGCCAAGCCGCGATACGTGCTCCCGAACCGCTTCCGGTTCGCAGCAGGACGCTACCGGTGGCGAGTTGTTGCTCTCACGACGAAGCCTGCACGCCGAAAGGTCGTGGTCGATTCGAAGTTCCGGCTGTCCGCGGCCGGTGCCGCCGCGGCCAACGACTGAGCCAAGGGCGTCGCTAGACTCGAGTCGATGCCGACGAAGGACGACGTTTTCGAAGCGCTCCGCCAGGTCGAGGACCCGGAGCTCGGGATGGACATCGTCGAGCTCGGCCTGCTCTACGACGTCGAGGTTGAAGGACCCCGCGTCAAGGTGACGCACAGCCTCACGTCCATGGGCTGTCCCGCGGGGCCGATGATCCAGGATGACATCAACCGCGTCGCGCGCGAGATCCCGGGTGTCGAGGACGTGGATGTCGAGCTCACGTGGGATCCACCGTGGACCCCTGAGCGGATGTCGGACGACGCAAAGTTCATTCTCGGTATCGGCTAGTCCCGACGCACAGCAAGCCGTAATGTGAGAGGCTCGTCGCCGCTCGACTGCCGGCGTGCGCAGAGAGGGGCACCGAGGTGGGATGTATCTTCGTGCTGATCGCAGCACTTTCGCCTCGATTGGCGGTGTTGCTGATGTGGATCTTCACGCCGTGGGTCGATCGCGCTTTCGGGCCGATCATCTGGCCGATTCTCGGCATCATCTTTCTCCCGTTGACGACACTGCTCTACGTCATCCTCTGGAACACGGGCGGGCGCGGAGTCACGGGCTGGGAGTGGATCTTCGTCATCCTGGCGCTGTTCGGCGACTTTGCTTCGCACGGCGCCGGGGCATACGGGAGGCGGCGCCCGGCGTACTGAATCTCTTCGAGCCCGGCTCCAGGTCGGGCGCATCCTCGTAGCGAAGCACCTCCGGACCGCCGTCCTCAGGATGCGCACGGCTTTCACGGGCACAATCCTCGACATGACAACGACCGAGCTAGAGGCGCTCGCCCGGGAGCTCGAGCTGGACGTTGTGGGCGCGGCTCCCGCATCGGCGTACACCGATACGGAACGTCACATCCGCGAACGGAAGGCGCGCGGCCTCTTCGCCGATATGCGCTTCACGATGGCGCAGCCCGAAGTCTCGTGCCACCCCGAGACGCTCATCCCGAACGCGCGCACGGTCGTCTCGGCGGCGCATTGCTACTACGCGCCCGAGCCGCTCGTGCGGCCAGGCGAAGGACGCCTCGCGCGTTACACGTGGTCCGATGCCTACGCGGTGCTGCGCGCTCGGCTCGACGAGCTCGGCAGGCGCCTCGGCGGCGAGTACCGAGTCCTCGTCGACGCGAACCAGCACGTCGACCGCGAGGCCGCGGTGCGTTCCGGCGTCGGCTTCTACGGCAAGAACACGATGCTGATCACGCGACGCCATGGCTCGTGGGTCGTGCTCGGAACGCTCGTGACGACGGCGGAGGTCGAGTCGTCAGCGCCGCTCGAGCTCGACTGCGGTTCGTGCACGTTGTGCATCGAGGCCTGCCCCACGGGCGCGCTCGACGAGCCCGGCGTCGTCGATTCGACCAAATGCCTGTCGTATTGGACGCAGGCGCCGGCCGCCGTCCCGGAGGAGTACAGGGCCGAGCTCGGAGCTCAGGTCTACGGATGTGACATCTGCCAGGACGTCTGCCCGTGGAACCGCGGTATCGAGAAGCGGCGGGCCGGTGATTCGCTGCCCGCAGACGCGACGCCGCACGTTTCTCTGGCGGACTGGCTCGCGGGCGACGGCCCGGCGCTCCGCAAGCACTTCGAGCGGCTCTTCGTTCCGAGGAACGATCCTCGCTACCTCCGCCGTAACGCCCTGATCGCGCTCGGGAACACGGGCACGCCTGACGATGCAGCGCTCGCGGAGCCCTTCCTAGAGGACGAAGACGAGCTCTTGCGTAAGCAGGCGGAATGGACCGTAGCCCGAATCGAGGAACGTCATGCCGACCCGTGAGGCGCGTCGAACGCACGTAGAGGAGGCCGGGCTCTGGATCGCGCGCGTGCGGCTCGTCGTCGTGCTGTTGGCGGTGGCCGAGGTGGGGTTCAGGCACGACGACTACCCGAGCGGTTACGAGACTCGAGGCCGCCCTCGTCTACGGCATCGGCGGCGTGATCGTCATCAGTGCCGGCCTGTTCCCGATCCTCGTCTTCGTCGAGTGGTGGCGGCTCGATCACTTCGCCGGGCCCGGCTTCATGTGGAATCGCGTCACGTTGCCGTTCGGCGTGCTGGCGGTGTCGGGTTTGATCGTCGGCTGGTTGACGAACCAGCCGACGCGCGAGGCGGGTCGGGCGGATGCGCGCGCGGACGAAGCCGAGGCGCTGCGCGACCAGCTCGGCCGGCGGTCGACGCGCTCGAGGCGGCCGAATCGTTGCGCGCGAACGCTCGCGTCGTCGCTCGACGTCAGTCAGGCGTTCGCGTTCGCTCCGGAGGAGGTCGAGCTCGTGGCGCTGCTCGGCCGCCTGGTTGCGACGGCGGCTCAGAACATCCGCGCGCACGAAGCCGAGGACGAGACGTCACGGCTCCCAAGCCTCGTCGCCGACGTGCTCCACACGTCGCGCATCGAAGCCGGCACGTTCACCTTCGTCCGGGACGTCGACCTGGCACAGCGCCTGCGCGACGTCGCCAGCCGCGGCGGACCTGGCTCAGGGCGAGGTGCGCGTCCGGACCGAGGTGAGCGGGACGCTGCCGCATGTGGTGCGGCGACCGTGAGCGGCTTCGCCAGGTCCAGAGCCTGATCTTCGAGAAGTTCGCCCGGCACCGGCCTCGGGCTTCATCGCCCGCTCGATCGTCGAGGCGCACGACGGATGGCTCGACGTCGAGTCGCAGCCGGACGAGGGCTCGACGTTCACGGTGGAGCTGCCGGTCGGCGAGTAGCTCAGGCGCGAGCGCGGAGGCGGGAGACGCCGAGCTCCGCGGCGAGCTCGCGCGCACGGTCCGCCACTGTCTCACGCATCTCGGCCGGCTCGAGCAGGACCGCGCTGCCCCGCTGGGAGAGGATCTCGCTGGTCAGCCATTCCGGGCTTCCGACCGGCATCTCCGCGACTGCGGTTCCGTCCTTGAGCGGGGTCGCTCCGCGTTCGATCGCCCACCGCGCGGCCACTCCCTTGAGATAGAGGACCTTGGCCGTCCGTGCATCCCGGAGGCCGCGCGGCTCGAAGCCCGGTCGCGGCTCGAAGCGATCCGCCGTCAGGGCCGCGCTCCGCATCCGGTCGAGTCGGAAGCTGCGCTCGGCGTCTCTGCTCCGGTCCCATGTGTGCACTCGCCAGTTCGGGAGCTCGCGTTCGAGCGAGTAGGGCTCGACGACGCGCTTCGACCAGGTCTGCTCGCCTTCCTTCTGGTACTCGATCTCCACGAGGCGCCGCTCCCGGATGCCTTCGGTGAGCGTCGCGACGAGGTCCGCCTCCGCGTCGCCTGCGCCGGCTGGCGGCGACGGTGTCTGCGACAGCTCGAACTGCCCGAACGTCTCTTCGAGCTTCTTCCGCACGCGGTCGAGCGGCGTGTGCGCGTCCGCGGCGATCATGGGCCCGACGAACTCCAGCGCGAGGCGAATCGCGCGCGCTTCGAGCGGGGTGAGCCGCGGAGCGAGGCGAAACGTGTCTCCGTAGAGCTCCTTGTCCACGTGGACGGTGTCGCCGTCGAGCGACGCGTAGACCGTGTAGCAGCCGCCGCCGAAGTTGACGAGGTTCAGGAGCTGGAGGTGCTCCTCGAGCTCTTCCTTGGGAATGTGGAAGCGCTCGACGAGCTCGGAGGCCTGGATGACCGCGCTGTTCTCTTCGCCGCAGGCGGCGAGCAGGTAGGCGAGCAGCGCCTGGAGGACTGCGAAGCGTTCGGGAACGACGGGGCCCGCGGGACGCTCGCCCGCGCCATCGGTCTGCACGGCAGGCGCTTCGCCTGCCAGGGTCGGGGCCGGCCCACGGTGCAGGTCACGAACGGTGCGCAGTGCCTGGGCGACTTCACGGCGCAGCTCGTCGGGCTCGAGCGGAATGGCCCGTCCGTCCTGGCGCAGGATCCACGCGGCGAGCTGGGCGGCCGACGAGTAGTCCGTGACGAAGACGTCGCCGTCGAGACGGCCGGCGTTGCCGTAGGCGCGATCGACCCACCAGGCCGTGTCGCCGGCGAGCTCGACTCGGGCCTCGCCGACGATGTCTCCGATCTGCCACGGTGGCCGTCCGCGGTAGCCGTCGATGTCGAAGTCGGCCGGGATCCGGAAATCGCGCTCGCGGCGTGTCGCAAAGCGGATGTCGCCGCGGATGCGGGAGACGCGGAACGTGCGGATGTCCTTGCGGTCGAGGTCCTGTCCGATCAGGTACCAGCTCCCGTTGTCGGAGAGGAGCCCATAGGGGTTGACCGTGCGCTCCCCCTGGCGGTTGCGCGAGATCGAGTAGTACGGGAACTTGATCGTGCGCTGCTTCGAGATCGCGCCCTCGAGCTTGCCGAGCCGTCCGGGCATCTCCGGCGAGTAGTCGGGATCGAGGACCTCTACGCGTACCGCCGTGTCGGTGGCGGGCTCGTCGAAGCCGGGGCGGCCGAGGGCGAGGTTCTGGAGCGCGAGCCGGAGCGGCTCGGCGTACGCGAACTTCCCTTCGAGCAGGTAGAGGGCCGTCTGCAGCGCCGCCAGCTCGTCGTCGTCGAGCTCGAGCTTCTCCAGGAAGTAGTTCTCGGAGCGAAGCGTGTACAGCTCCTCGCCCGTGAACTCGTCGCGCTGAGACTGGAGGGGGACCCCGAGTGCGACCAGCTCCGCGCGGTCCGAGTAGAAGCGGCGTGCGAATGCCTCGTCCGACATCTCCGAGTAGCCCTCGACGTTCGACTTGACGTCCCGAGCTGTGACGGCGCGCCGCTCCGCCATCAGGTAGGCGACGAGAGACAGCTGACGGATCAGCTTGTCGGTGTCGTGCGACACGTGGCGAATCTATCGGACGGGCCGTGGCCGTCGACGTCCAGCGCCAGTCCTCTGAGCGCCGCACGAACCCGTGATGAACCGGGTTGTTGAGGACGTACTCGTAGGTGTTCGCGTACTGCTCCTCCGACTCGATCAGCACGGAGTGGAAGCGGCGTCCGAACACGTGATCGCAGCGCCGGTGGCGCTCGTTGAAGGCCCGCGCGTAGGCGCCATTCAGGTCGCGCATGCCGTCGGAGAGGTTCGGCGCCGGCGTCTCGACGATGAAGTGGTAGTGGTTTCCCATCAGGCAGCGGATGTGGATCCGCCAGCCGTAACGGCGTTCGACGCGCCTGAGGATGTGGGCCCAGACGACCCGGTCCCAGTCGTCCAGGACGATCGGGAGCTTGTTGTTCCCGCGTGTCGTGACGTGGTAGATCGCGCCGGGCGCAAGGTAGCGGCGGGGGCGGCCCATTACGCGAACGTAGCGGGGCGAAGGCTCGGGCGGAACGCGGTGACGTGTTCCGTTACAGGACTCGTGCGGACCGGTCACGTGCCAGGCACCCGACCTGGCGTGCGGGGCCGGGCCCGGAAGGGACATGGCTAGCGGAGACCTGGCTGGCGGGTGGGCGGCCCGTTGCGGCTAGGCCGCGACCTTCGAGCGCTCGAGGTGCTGGTGGGACGGGCAGTAGTCGCGCTCGGGGAGCGGCGTCCGCTGGCACGGCTTCCCCTTCCGCGTCGTCGCCCGGCAGCGGGCCACGCCGCCGTCGAGCGCGCCGGCCTCGATCTGCTCCTCGATGAACGCGACCGCGGCGGCAATGCCCTCTTTCACCGCCCACGCCACCTCGGCCTGCGCGGTGATCGGGAAGTAGCGCCGGATGTCCTGGAAAAGGGCCCGATCGGGCTTCGCAAAGTAGAGGGGATCGCGCGCGAGCCGCTCCATCGTGAGCTCGCACTGCTCGAGCACCGCACGGCGATACTCGAGGTGGAGCTCGGAAGCCACGTACGGGTCGATCAGATCCTTAATCGACCGATAGATGGCTCGGGAGTATTGATACATACAAGCCTGGAGACGCGCGGCGTACTCCTCGGTCACAGTATCTCTAGCTCCCATTAATCCCCAGCAAAGCTTTGTTAAGCGGCGGTAAACCGTGGTGGCTCGGCTTGGCCCGCAGGCGGAGTCTATAGGGTCCGAGGCGGTGTTACAAAGTCAGTGCCTTCGTTGCCATGGTTGAGAACGATCAACGCGTGATCGCCTTGGTGTAGGCGCTCTGGAATCCCTTCCCGGAGGCCGTCTCCCGCGCCCCCTCGGCCTCGGACTGCGAGGAGTAGACCCCGCTGAAGACCACGTAGTAGCCGGGATGGAGGCTCGAGTACTCGCCCGAGTCCAGCACCCCCACCTGCGATAGGCCGGCACGCGAGGCCTCGCGCGCCCTCGCCACCGCCAACGACCGTCCCGAGCTCCGCGGAACCGACTCCAGGATCACCGTGAACCCGTTGCGGCCTGCGGGCCAGCTCGTCAGAGCGCCTGCCGCTGCGGGCGTCTTCGTCGCCGGGGGCGGCTCGGTCGGCGTCTCCGGGGGCCCCGTGGGAGTGCCGGCGGGGACGTTCGGCAGCGCCACGGTCGTCGTCACCGGCGACGTCGTCGGCAAGTGGGGCGGACCGCCCTGTGTCGCCACCATGGGCTCGTTCCCGGCGCCCGCGTCGGTGAGGACGATCGCCGCGACCGCTCCGGCAACCGCGACGAGGAGCGCGAGCAGGACCGGCCACACCCAATCGCCGGGATAGCGCCCGAACCGGCTAGGCCAGCCCGCAGCTAGCGCGCCGCGGCCCCCGGCCGGCCCGCGGAGGCGATAGCCGCACTCGAGACAGTACTCCTGGTCGGAGTCGTGCGGAACGCCGCAGCGCGGACAGGTCGGCCCCTCCGCCGACGAGCTCACTCCTCCCAGCGGTCGAGCGCCGGAGCCGGGAGCGCCTCGAGAAACTCGGGCGGGGGCTCGACCGATGCAGCCTCGGACTGCTGCTGGACTGTCACGGCGTGGCCGCATACCGCGCAGAACCTCGCCTCCGCGGCGAGCGCGGTGCCGCAGTGCTGGCAGGCCACGACGGGACGCGTCCCGCTCGTCGGCCGTCCGCAGTTCGCACAGAAGTGCGAGCCCCAGACGAGCGGGGCGCCGCACTCGCACCGCGCCGCGGGCGCCGCGCGCCGCGCCGACACGGTGACCGCCAGCAGGGTGTCGAGCTCGCGCAACCGCTCGTCCACGGCAACGAGCTCCTCGCAGCGCTCGACCAGGAGGTCCTGTCGGAACTGGTCCCGGCGGAACATCTCCAACATCAGCCCGCCGAGATCACGGAGCCGCTCTTCCCGGGCACGTAGTAGCGTTCTCCGCTCCCGGCGTAGCTGGCTCGGGTGCGGAAGCGATCGACGCGCGGGCCCGGAGAGCGGCGCAGCGGTGCCCGCTGATCCACCCGCTCGGCGGAAACGTGGGAGCAGCCGCGCCACGCGGGTCAATGTAACAGCGGCCGGCGTCGGCTAAGGGTTCGTCAGGGCTTGCGTCCAGCGGTCCGGCGGCCGAAGCCGCCGAGGAAGAGCACCACCAGAAACTATGGCAGCTCGAGGATGACGACGCGTTCCTCGGTCAGCTCGCGCACGGCGTACCTAGGCCCTTCGCGCGTGTTGCCGGAGTCCTTGACGCCGCCGTAGGGCATCTGGTCGCTGCGGAAGGTCGGCGCCTCGTTCACCGTCACCCCGCCGAACTCGAGCTCCTGCGCGGCGCGCAGCGCGTTGTCGAGGCTCGCGGTGAAGATTCCGGCCTGGAGGCCGTAGCGGGTGGCGTTCGAGAGCCGGATCGCCTCGTCGAGGGAGTCCACCGCCGTCACGGTGCAGACCGGCCCGAAGGCCTCCTCGCAGGACACCTTGTCGTCGGGCGAGGGGCCCGCGATCACCGTCGGGCGGATCAGGTCGCCCTCGAGCCCGCCTCCGGTCAGCACCTCGCCGCTCGTCGCCTCGATCCACTCGAGGATGCGCCGGCGTGCGTCCTCGTCGATCAGGGGGCCGACGTCCGTGTCCTCGTCGGCCGGGTCGCCGAGCTTCAGCGCCTCGACCTTCGGGACGAGCTCCTGGACGAACTCGTCGTAGACGTCGCGCGCGACGTAGACGCGCTGTACCGAGATGCAGCTCTGGCCGGCGAAGGAGAAGGCGTTCTGCGCGACCTTCGCCGCGGCCGCCGGCACGTCCGCATCTTCGGCGATGATCACCGGCGTCGAGTTCCCGAGCTCCAGGTTGACGCGCTTCTTCGCCGCGCGCTCCCGCAGCTTCCAGCCGACCGGTCCCGAGCCCGTGAACGTGATCGCCTTCACACGCTCGTCGTCGACGAGGACGTCGCCGATCTCGGACGCCGAGCCGACGACGACGTTCAACCAACCGGCCGGCAGCCCGGCCTCCGCCTCGAGCTCGGCGAGCAGCAACGCCGAGAGGGGTGTCGCGCTCGCGGGTTTCAGCACTACCGCGCAACCGGCGGCGAGTGCAGGTGCGAGCTTGTGCGCCACGAGATTGAGCGGGAAGTTGAACGGGCTGATCGCGCCGACGACGCCGATCGGACGCCGCAACGTGAACGCGAGCTTTCCCTCGCCGGCCTGGGCCCCGTCCATCGGAACCATCTCGCCCGCGAGCTTCCTCGCCTCGACCGCGGCGAAGGTGTATGTCGACATCGCGCGTGCGGCCTCGACACGGGCGGCCTTGAGCGGCTTGCCCGCCTCGTCGGAGATGAGCCGCGCAACCTCGTCGTGGCGGCGGCCGAGAGCGCCGGCGACGCGCACGAGGATCTCCGCGCGCTTGTGCGCCGGCAGCGGCTCCCGCATCGCGCGCTCGGCCGCGTCGATCGCGGTTCGCGTCTCGGCTGCGCCGGCCTTTGCGACGCGACCGACGACGTCTCCGGAGTACGGCGAGCGGACGTCGACCCAATCCCCGGTCTCGACCCAATCGCCGTCGATGAGCAGGCGTTTTTCGGCGATCGTCGCGACCACGAGGCTAGTCTAGACCTGCATGTCGTCCTGGGAGTCCGACGCGCTCATCGTCGATGCGGTCCGCTCGCCGATTGGCAAGCGGAACGGCTCGCTCGCGTCCATCCGCGCCGACGAGCTCGCGGCCCAGGTCGTGAACGGACTGGTCGAGCGCAATGACCTCGACCCCGCCGAGGTCGAGGACGTGCAGCTCGGCTGCGTCACCCAGATCGGGGAGCAGGGGTGGAACATCGGCCGGATGGTGCCGCTCGTCGCTGGTTGGCCCGAGACGGTCGCGGGCACCACGGTCGATCGCCAGTGCGGGTCGTCGATGCAGGCGAACTTCAACGCCGCGGCTGCGATCTGGTCCGGCCAGCTCGATCTCGTCGTCTCCGCAGGAGTCGAGTCGATGTCGCGTGTTCCGATGGGGTCGAACGGGGGCGACCTCTCGAGCAAGCTCCTCGATCGCTGGCAGATCGTGCCGCAGGGAATCTCCGCCGAGGTGATCGCGGACGAGTGGCGCCTCTCACGTGAGGAGCTCGATGAGTACTCGCTCGAGTCCCACCGGCGGGCCGTCGAGGCGATCGACGAGGGCCGCTTCGAAGACGAGATCCAGCCGATCGACCTGACGAACCCGCACACCGGAGTCGTCCTGGCTGTGGACGAGACGCCGCGGCGCGACACCTCGGCAGAAGCGCTCGCCGCCCTGCAGCCGGCGTTCCTGCCGGAGGGGAAGGTCACCGCCGGAAACTCCTCGCAGATCTGCGACGGAGCGGCGGCGGTGCTCGTCGCCAGCGAACGCGCCGCCGGGGGCCTCGGCCTCGAGCCGCGCGCCCGGTTCGTCTCCTTCGGACTGTCCGGCGTGGATCCCCACCGCATGCTCCACGGGAACCCGCAGGCCTGTGCCGCCGCGCTCGCTCGTGCGGGGCTGACGTGGAACGACATGGCCGTGATCGAGGTGAACGAGGCGTTCGCGTCGGTCGTCCTTCAGTTTGCGCGGGATGCGGGGCTCGAGGACCGCTGGGACGACATCAACCCGAACGGCGGCGGGATCTCCCTCGGCCATCCGCTCGGCGCCACGGGTGCGCGGATCACCGCGACGCTCCTCAACGAGCTCGACCGGCGCGACGCGCGCTACGGCATCGCGACGATGTGCATCGGCTTCGGCCAGGCGATCGCCGGCATCATCGAGCGCCTGTAAGCACTGCGACAGCGGGAAAGGCGCGGCGTTAGTGTGCCGCGCGTGGGGGAGTCGGGAGGCCGCGCCACGGCGCGCGATCCGAAGGAGATCGTCGCGCGCGGGTACGACGCGATTGCCTTGCGCTACGCCGAATGGGCGGGGTCGGTCCGCTCGCCGACGCTCGAGTGGCTGCGCGACCTGGACTCGAGGCTCCGACAAGGCTCCGACGTCCTCGACCTCGGCTGCGGCCGCGGCGTGCCTGCAACACGCGAGCTGGCACGGCGGCATCGCGTGACCGGCGTCGACCTCTCGGCAGTGCAGATCGAGCTCGCGCGCCATCACGTGCCGGAGGCGAGCTTCGTGCACGGCGACGCCGTCGAGCTCGACGTTGCCCCTGCATCCATCGACGCCGTTGTGGCGCTCTACCTCTTCGGCCACATCCCGCTCGACGAGCAACCGGAGCTGATCGCACGGTGCGGCTCGTGGCTCCGCCCGGGCGGCCTGTTCCTGGCGACGGTCGGGGCGGGCGAGGCGGGCGAGAACGTGGACTCGGACTGGCTCGGCGTCCCGATGTTCTTCGCGTCCCTCGAGTCCGACCGCTACCTGTCGCTCCTGCGCGACGCCGGCCTCGAACCGGTGCGGGACGAGGTCGTGACACAGCACGAGCCGGGCCACGGCGACGTTCCGTTTCGCTGGCTGCTCGCGCAGGCGGCCGCCCCCGCGTAGGATCGCGCGCCGTGGAAATTCGCAAGGTCGGCGTTGTCGGGCTCGGCACCATGGGTGCGGGCATCGCACAGGTCAGCGTCCAGGCCGGCTTCGACACGATCGGGCGCGAGATGAACGAGGAACTGGGCGAGCGCGGCCGCGCGACCGTCGACCGCTACATGTCGCGGGGTGTCGAGAAGGGGCGCATGACCGACGCCGACTACGAGGCCGCGCTCGCCCGGCTGACGCTCACGACGGAGTTGGCCGAGCTCGCGGATTGCGACCTGGTGATCGAAGCGGTCCTCGAGGAGCTCGACCTCAAACGTGAGGTCTTCGCCGAGCTCGATCGGATCACACGGGCAGACGCGGTGCTCGCTACGAACACCTCGGCGCTGTCGGTCGCGGAGATAGCCGACGCGACCGAACGGCCCGAGCGCGTCGTCGGCATGCATTTCTTCAACCCGGCGCCCGTTCTGCCGCTCGTGGAGATCGTCCGCGCGCCGCGAAGCTCGGACGCAGCGGTCGACGCCGCCTTCGAGTGGTCCGAGCGAGCCGGAAAGCAGCCGGTGCGCTGCAACGACACGCCCGGGTTCATCGTCAACAGGATCCTCATCCCGCTGCTCAACGACTGCGTGCGGGTGCTGGACGAAGCGCGCGTCGAGCCGTCGGACATGGACAAAGCCATGACGAACGGCGCCGGCTGGCCGCTCGGCCCGTGCGCTCTGATCGACCTGATCGGCATCGACGTGCACGTGCACGCCTCCCAGGCCCTGCAGGGAAAGCTCGGCGAGCCCCGGATGGCGCCGCCGGAGCGGTTGCTGCAGATGCAAGGGGCAGGAAACCTCGGCCGGAAGACCGGCCGCGGCTTCTACGAGTACGACGGGCGCTAGGCCGCGAGCCTGACGGGAACCTCGACCGGGACGTCCGGCAGCTCTGGATGGCGCACATGCGCCTCGTGCCAGATCTCGTCCGCCTTCTCCGCGCCCAGAAGCTCGAGCTCCACGGCGTGCACCGTCGCGATCGAGGCGAGCTCGACGAGCCGCTCTGCTTGGCCGTGCGGCAGGCCGGCCGCGGCGCGTGCAACGTCCTCGAGTCGGGCCGCGAGCAGGCGCGCCGTCCTCTCGGTGCGGTCGGCTTCGGTCATGTGGGCATGTTCGCCAGCGCGTCGGACGGTCCTTCTCCTCTCGGGCGGACCTGTCAGGTGCCTGGCACCGGACACGGCCGGGAAGGACTAAGGGCGGCTCAATCGTGCCCAGACGTTGGCGAGGAGACGGTCGACCTCCGGGCGGCCGAGAGACGCGCCGAAGTTGAGCGCGCCCGCTGCGAACACCTGCGCGCCGGCGGCGTTCTCGTAGTACGTCATCTCCGCCGACCGCCCGGCGCCGAGCAGGTCCGGAATCCGGGCCAGCACGCGAGTGTCCGGCGGGGAAGCGGCCGTTCTCGCGTCGATCTCGATCCCGTAGCGCCCGAAGGGGTCGCCCTCCTGTAGACCTGTGCCGGCGAATGCCCACGGCGCCGCCGCGGTGCCGACGACGGTGTAGCCGGCCTGCCGCGCTCCGTGATCCGACGCGACGTACTGGACGCCGACGAGGCTCGACTCCGGCCGGCCGAGCGCGCGCCAGGTTGCCTGTCGCACGAGCCACCCACCGACCCGGTCGACCCGGCGGTACACGTTGTTCGCCGCGAGGAAGGCGAGGTCGCCGCCGAGATTCCGGTAGCTCTCGATGACGTCGTAGGCGTCTTGCGTCACGTACTCCTCGTGTCCGGGAAAGACGACGAGGTCGTACCGCTGTGCGAGCTCCGCGCCGCTCGCGACGGCGTCGAGGTCGTCGTCGGAGAGGAAGTCCGCACCGAACCCGTGCCGGTTGAGCCATGCGACGAAGTCGAGGTCCCAGTCGTGGAAACGAAACGGGACCCCGAAGTCGAGGAACGGGCGCTGCAGGTCGACGCTGCGGTGGCGCGCGGTGATGTACCACGAGTCGCCCCAGCCGTCGCCGTCCGCGTCCTCGAAGTTGTAGGCCGCCCAGGTGTGCGTCGCCAAAACGACGGCGATGCGATGCGTTCCGAGCCTGCGCGGCCGCACGATGAACGGCGCATACCCGACGCGGCCGTCGGCCGCGGTGACGCGCAAGAAGTACAGACCGCTCGGCCAGTCGCCGGCACGCACGACGCGAAGCAGCGCAGGCCGGTCACGATGGCCGCTCCAGTCGACGCGGATCGCGTCGGTCTTCGCGAGGCCACTCGTCTTCACATCTTGCTCGCTCGGCCGGCCGGGCGACTGGTATGCGAAGACCTGCAGCCGCAGCAACCGCGCGTCGGTTGCGAGCCGGACGACGGCAGCCTCACCGGGCGCGTAGCTCCGCTTCGTGAACCCGGCGTCGATTCCCTGGATCCGCACGACAGGCGCGTCCTGCCGGCCGCCGGGGCCGTAGCCGCCGTAGACGCGCCGCCCCACACGCAGGCGAAGGATGTACGTCCGCGGCTGCGTCGTCGGCGCCGGCCGCCACGTAAGGGTTCGCCTGCCCGCTTCGAGGCGGCGTGACGTTCGCCAGACGACCGTCGTCCCGCCCTTCCCGGCGCTGACCATGTTCGTCGCGACCACGGTCAGCTGCACCACTGCGGGACGCGTCAAGGTGACGTGGACGACGGCGACATCACGAAAGCCGTCGTCGTTCGGGCTCACAGTCGCCAGCAAGGTCCGGTCGCCGGCGAACGGAGAGGACCCGTTCGTCACGCGCAGATCGTGCAGCTGCGGTCCAGGCGCGGTGACGAGTGCGGCCACGGCAAGCAACGCGGCCGTCACAGGTTCCTGCCTCCGCTTACAGTTTCCTTACCTTCCAATGAACAAGGGCACAATTGCACGGTCGATACTTGCACCGTGACGAGGCGTCTCCTCACCTTTGCGCTGCTCGCAGCGCTGGTACTGCCCGCCTCATCGGCCGCGCGCGAGCGCGGCTCGACGGACGGAACACTGTCCGTGCGCGACGGGCGCGGCATCGTCGTGGTCTCGGGGCGCGGTGCGGCGATCGGCAGCTTCGCCAAGGGGTCGGTCACGATCAGCGACCCGATCGACGGCGACGGCACCGGCCCGATCGTCATGGGCGACGACTATCCGCCCAAGGAACGCGACGCCGCCACGACGACGTGGCGCGGGAACAGGGTCCGCTTCCGGATCGTCGGCGGCACCTTCACGATCCGCCTGCAGGCGCGTGGCATCAACCTCTCGTTCGTCGGCAAGGGCACCGTGAAGCTCAACGGATTGGACGACCTCGAGGACGACGGCATCTACTCAGTGAACGGCGGCAGCTACGTGCCGTTCCCGACTCTGCCTTTGAGCTTCCCGCTCACCGCGCAGAGCCCGTAGCCTGGACCGCGCGATGAGCAGCAACGCCCAGTCAGTCCTCGTCGTCGAAGACGAAGCCTCGATCGCCTCGTTCGTCGCGCTGTACCTCAAGAACGCGGGCTACGAGGTCCGCACGGCGACGAACGGAACCGAGGCACTCGTCTCGGTGCAGAAGTCGCAGCCGTCGCTGATCGTGCTCGACCTCATGCTGCCGGACATCGACGGGATCGAGATCTGCCGGCGGATCCGGCAGAAGTCCGACGTGCCGATCCTCATGCTCACTGCCCGCGACGAGGACGTCGACAAGATCATCGGTCTCGAGGTCGGCGCAGACGACTACATGACGAAGCCGTTCAACCCACGCGAGCTCGTCGCGCGCGTCAAGTCGATCTTGCGGCGCGCCGCTCCGGAGCGCAAGGACCCCGAGAGCGCGGTCATCCAACACGGCGACCTCACCGTCGACGCGGGCCGCCGCGAGGTGAAGGTGGGCCAGGAGGAGGTGCAGCTCGCGCCGAAAGAATTCGACCTCCTCTGGGAGCTCCTCGACCACCGCGGCCTCGTGCTCACGCGGGACCAGCTGCTGGAACGCGTATGGGGGTACACCTTCGCGGGCGACACCCGCACCGTCGACGTCCACGTCCGCCAGCTGCGTCGCAAGCTGGGCGAGGCGTCGCCGATCGTGACGGTGTGGGGCGTCGGCTACAAGGTCGGCCCGGCAGGCCCGGCGAGGGATGCAGTAGCGAGCTAGCGGTACCTTGTAACACGCGATGCTCAGATCGCTGCGCTTTCGGCTGCCGGCTCTGTTCCTGGTCGGCATCGTCGTCAGCGGTCTGATCGCAACTGCAATCGCGCTTGCCCTCTTCCAGAACTACGCGCGCCAGCAGCTCCTGAAAGACCTGCGACGCGAGGCGGACGGCCTCACACAGCTGTACGAGCGTCAGGCGATCGCCGCGAACGACACCGGCGTCCGCACGCTGCGGTTCGCGCCGCCGCAGCTCGAGCGGGCGACCGGCGACCGGATCTTCTACGTCGGCGGCGACGCGTTTCCGGGACAGGTGACGGGCCTCCGGTCGTTGCCGCAGAAGACCGTCGACTGGCGCTCCGAGCGCGGCCGCACGTTCGAGTTCAGGCCTCCCGGATTCAAGCGCACGTACCTTGCCGTGCAGCGGCCGCTGCGGCTGGCGCCGAAGGCCTCCCCGTTCGGCGCGCTCATCGTCGCCACACCCAAGACCGAGATCACGAGCAGGCTCACTCCGCTCGTGAAGCGCCTCGCCCTCGCCTTCGTCGGCGGCATCCTCGTGGCCGGCTTGCTCGCCTGGTACTTGTCCCGCCGAATCAGCCGACCCGTCCTCGCGCTCTCCGCGGCGACCGACAAGATCGCGCGCGGCAACTACGACATCGAAGTGCCCGAGGTCCGGGGCGGCGAGATCGGGCACCTTGCCGACCGCTTCTCCGAGATGGCTGCCCGGCTCTCTCTGGCGGAGCAGCAGGAGCGCAACTTCCTCATGACCGTCTCGCACGAGCTGCGCACGCCGCTGACCGCGATCCGTGGACACGTCGATGCTCTGCGAGAAGGCGTGGCCGAAGACCCGAACGTTCGCGCGGCGTCGCTCGAGATGATCGCGAGTGAAAGCGCAAGGCTGGAGCGTCTCGTCGGCGATGTGCTCGACCTCGCCAAGCTCGAGGCGCACCGCTTCACGGTCCTGCAGGAGGAGGTCGACATGGGCCGGCTCTGCGACCAGGCCTACGCGGCGTTCGGGGAGGAAGCGCGCCGCCGCCGCATCGAGTACGACAAGAACTTCGAAGCCAGCCCCACGATCGTCACCGACGGCGACCGCGTGCTCCAGATCATCACGAACCTGCTCTCGAACGCGTTCCGCTGGACGCCCGACGGCGGACGTGTCGAGCTGGACCTGGCCGCTCCGAACGGGATCGTGTCCGTCGCTGTCGGCGACACGGGGCCCGGCGTTCCGCGCGAGGAGCAAGAGCGCATCTTCCGCCCGTTCTGGTCGCGGGACGATTCGGGAACCGGGCTCGGCCTCGCGATCGCCAGGGAGCTCGCCGTTGCGCTCGGCGGCCGCATCAAGCTCGACTCGCCGCCCGACGGCGGCAGCCGTTTCGAGCTCGTTCTCCCAGCGCGCGACAACTAAAGTCCCGCCGCGTGAGCCTCTCGGAGCCTGCGCGAGTCGTCGGCTTGCCGGCCTGGCGGTCCTTGCCGGCGGCGGTCCTTGTGTCGCTGCGTCCGCGCCAGTGGACGAAGAACCTGCTCCTGTTCGCGGGCATCATCTTCGCCGCGAAGCTCAGTGACGCCTCGCGCTGGGCGGAAGCGCTCGCGGCGTTCGCCGCCTACTGCGCCGCCTCGAGCGCGAGCTACCTCGTGAACGACGTCCGCGATGCGCCGCACGACCGCCTCCATCCGGTGAAACGGTCCCGTCCGATCGCACGCGGCGAGCTGTCGGCCCGGGCGGCCGTAGGGCTCGCCGCTGTGCTCCTGCTCGTCGCGTTCGCGCTCGTGATCCCGCTCGGAGTCGCATCGATCCTCTTCCTCTGTGCGTTCTTCGCTCTCCAGGCCGTGTACACGCTGTCGCTGAAGCACGTCGTCCTGCTGGACGTGATGACGATCGGCGGCTTGTTCGTCATCCGTGCGGCTGCGGGGGCAGCCGCGGTCGACGTGCGGATCTCGCCATGGCTGCTGCTGTGCACGGCTCTGCTCGCCCTGTTCCTGGCCCTGGCAAAACGGCGCGGCGAGCTCGTGCTCGTCGGAGCCGAGGCGACGCCGGGCCGTCCCGTGCTCGAGGGCTACTCGCTCGCGCTCGTCGACCAGCTGGTGACGATCGTCGCCGCGTCGACGGTGATCTCGTACTGCCTGTACACATTCACGGCGAGGGACTCGAAGGCGATGATGGTGACGATTCCCTTCGTCGTCTTCGGCGTGTTCCGCTACCTGCTCCTCATGCATCGCCGGGATCTCGGCGAGGAGCCCGAGGAAGTCCTGCTGCGCGACGTCCCGATCCTGCTCTGCATCGCCGGGTGGGCCGCTTGCGCTGCGGTGATCCTTGCAGTGACCTGAGCGCTAGGACGTCGCCGCTTCGGTGCGGCGTTCGTCCATGTCGTAGACGACGGCGCCGCGGCTCTCCTCGAGGTGCTCGACTCGCGCGACCAGGGATTCGAGCTTGGCAATGCGTGCGTCGACGTTCTGCCAGCCCGCCGACACGAGGTCGACCAGCAATGCGAGATCGTCCACGCGCGCGTGCCGTTCGCTCGTCAGATCCGTCTCGACGTGCTCGAGCCGGCGGATGACCTGGTTCATGAGACCGCGTATCTCGGCGAGGTTCCGTCCGACGGGCCGAGCCTGCTCGCGCACGACGTCGCCGACCTGTGATGGAAGCGTTTCTTCGAGCGCGGCCGTCGCCGCAGTCAGGGCTTCGACCTGTTCGCGGGCCCGCAACACGAGCGACTCGAGCGCGGCGGCATCCGCACGCCCGTCGAGGCGCGTACGCGCTCGTTCCAGCGCGCCCTCGTCCATGTCGGGCAACGCTACCGTTGGCACCGGATGGAAACGAGGGAGCTCGAATACGACCTCCCGCCGGAGCTCATTGCGCAGCATCCCCTGGCGCGCCGCGACGAGTCGCGCCTGCTGGTCTACGATCGCGTGTCCGAGCGGGTGGATCACCAGACGTTCGCAGACGTTCCGGACGTGATCGGCAATGCGCTCGTCGTCGTCAACGACACGCGTGTAGTCCCGGCGCGGATACCGATCGAGCGGCCGAAGGGCGAGATCCTGTTGCTCGAGCGCCGCAACTCGCACGGCCTCTGGGAAGGTCTCGCGCGACCCACGCGGCGGCTTCGTCCCGGACGGCGCTACGGCCCCGTCGATCTGCTGGAGCACCTCGGAGAGGGACGATGGCTGCTGCGTCTTCACGGTGAGCCGGCGGGCGAGACTCCGCTGCCGCCGTACATCACCGAGCCGCTCGGGGACCCCGAGCGCTACCAGACCGTGTACGCGCGCGAGCCGGGGTCTGCGGCGGCGCCGACCGCCGGCCTGCACTTCACGCCCGCAGTCCTCGCGCGCCTCGACGTCGCGCGCGTGACGCTTCATGTCGGGCTGGACACGTTTCGACCGGTCACGGTCGACGACCTCGACCAGCACGATCTGCACGGGGAGCGCTACGAGGTGTCGCCGCATTCCGCCGCGCGCATCAACGGAGCCTCGCGTGTGCTCGCCGTCGGCACGACGACGGTGCGCGTGCTCGAGTCGCTGGCGCGCGGAGCACCGCTGTCCGGACGAACGTCTCTCTTCATCACTCCCGGCTTCGAGTTTCGGCGCACCGATGCACTGCTGACGAACTTCCACCTGCCGCGTTCGACGCTGCTCGCACTCGTGATGGCGTTCGCTGGGGTGGAGGAGACGCGCCGCCTCTACCGGATCGCGGTCGAGGAGCGCTACCGCTTCTACTCCTTCGGCGATGCGATGGTCGTGCTGTGAACGTGCGGAAGGCGCACCTCGACGACACGGAGCTCGTCGCGGGCCTGCTCGACGAGGCCTCGCGCTGGGTCGGCGAACGCGGCTTCGAGCAGTGGCCGCTGCCGTTTCCGCGCACGCAGATCGCAGAGGCGATCGCGCGCGGCGAGGTCTACGTCGCGGAGCACGAGGGCGAGCCCGTCGCGACGGTGACGATCCTCACCGAGGATCCTCGGTATTGGGGCGCGCGACCTCCGGACGCGCTCTACGTCCACAAGCTCGCGGTCGCGCGCGCGCATGCGGGCCGCGGCTTCGGGTCGAAGGTGATCCGGTGGGCCGACCGCCGCGCAGCGTCGCTCGGAAGGCAATTCCTCCGCCTCGACTGCCTCGGCGACAGCGAGGGCATCCGCGACTACTACGAGCGACTCGGCTTCGAGCATCGCGGCGACCTCGTGCGCGGCAAGCGGAACATGTGCATCTACGAACGGCGCGTTCGCGAATGACGGACGTGTTCACGATTACCGCGCGCGACGGGGCGGCGCGGGCCGGACTTCTTCGCACTGCACACGGCGAGGTCCCGACACCGGCCTTCATGCCCGTGGGGACGAAGGCGACCGTGAAGACGGTCGACCCGAACGAGCTCCGCTCGCTCGGTGCCACGATCGTGCTCGGGAACACGTACCACCTGCACTTCCGGCCGGGGGCCGACCTGATCGCCGAGCTCGGAGGCCTGCACCGCTTCATGGGATGGGACCGTCCGATCCTCACCGACTCCGGAGGCTTCCAGGTCTTCTCCCTGCGGGACACGATTGCGGAGGTCGACGACGACGGCGTGACGTTCCGCTCCGTCTACGACGGAGCGCTCGCGCGCTTCACGCCGGAGTCGGTCGCCGCGATCCAGGCGAAGCTCGGCTCCGACGTCGCGATGTGCCTCGACATCTGCCCGCCGCCGGACACGTCCCGAACTGAGCTCGCCGAGGTCGTCCGCCGGACCACCGTCTGGGCCGGGCGGCAGCAAGCAGCGCCTCGCGCCGAAGGTCAGTTGTTGTTCGGCATCGCGCAAGGCGCTTCCGACCCCGAGCTGAGGCGCCGCTCGATCGCCGAGCTCGGCGAGCTCGACCTCGAGGGGTACGCACTCGGCGGCCTCTCCGTCGGCGAGGACCGCGGGGTGATGTTCGAGACGACGGCCTGGGGCGCCGAGCTTCTCCCCGCCGACAGGCCCCGGTACTTCATGGGGATCGGCGATCCCGAGGGGATCCTGGAGGTGATCGAGCGCGGCGTGGACATGTTCGACTGCGTCTTGCCGACCCGCACCGCCCGCACGGGCAGCGCGCTGACGTGGGGGGGCCGGCTGAACCTGCGGAACGCCCGGTTCGCCCGCGATCCGGCGCCACTCGATCCTGACTGCCCGTGCCCGGCCTGCACGCGCTTCTCGCGGGCCTATATCCGGCACCTCGTCAACCAGGAGGAGCTTCTCGGCCCGCGCCTCCTCAGCCTCCACAATCTACGATTCGTTCTCGACTTGACCGCGAACGCTCGCGCCGCGATCGAGGCAGGCAGGCTCGCGGCCTACAAGGCCGAGGCGCTTGGCCGCCTGGCCGCGGCCGTGTAGGAGGCTCAGTGGAAGCTTTCATCTTCATCCTCGTCCTGCTGGCCCTGATGTGGTTTCTGCTGATCCGGCCGCAGCGGAAGCGTCAGAACGAGGCGCAGCGGCTCGTCGGCTCGATCGCTGTCGGACAGGAAATCGTCACGGCCGGCGGCCTTTACGGAATCGTTACGGCGGTCGAGGAGGACGAGATTCGCCTCCGAATCGCCGATGATGTGGAGGTTCGCGTCGCCAAACGCGCCGTTGCGGGCGTCGTCGGCGACGAAAACCCAGAGAGCGAAGAACCCGAACAAATGACCCAAGAGGGTGATCCACCGGAGGAGGAGACCCCGGCTACCCTTCCTCGAGACTGAGCTTGTCGGACCGGCGTAACCATCTCATCCTGATCGGCTGCATCATGGCGGCGCTGATCGGCGTCGCCCTACTCGCCGTGCCAGGATCGCCGGCCCACAAGAAGCCGACTCTCGGCCTGGACCTGCAGGGCGGCCTCGAGGTCGTCCTGAAGGCCGTGCCGCCGAAGGGTCACAAACTGACCTCGGAGGACCTCGACCGCTCGATCGAGATCATGCGGAAGCGGATCGACAAGCTCGGCGTCTCCGAGCCCGAGATCCGCAAGCAGGGCTCGAACCAGATCGTGATCCAGCTCGCGGGCGTCCACGACCCGGCGACGGCCGCGAAGCTGATCGGGAAGACCGCCGTGCTCCAGTTCTACGACTTCGAGGCCGACGTCACCGGTCCGTCGGTCGCAGGCGGCGTGCTCCATCCGACGCCCGTCGCGAAAGGATCGCTGTACGAACTGCTCTCCGACCCGGCCACACGCCTCCTCGCGAACAAGGGCGAGGCGGAGCAGTGGTACCTCTTCGACAACAAGCACATCGTGAGGGCAGGTCCCGCGCCGACGCGCGAGAAGCTCCTCGCCAACGAGATCGTCCGCAAGCCGAAAGCGAAGGGCGGTCTCGGGAACCACGTTCCCAAGGACTGGAAGATCCTGACGGTCCCGGCCAACACCGTCGCGGTCAGCTGCGACAACGTCGCCGGCAACTGTCCGACGCAAGTTCCCGGCAACAAGAAGAAGGGGTTCTACCTCCTCAAGAACCACGACCCGAAGGACTTCCCGAACAACCCGATCCCGGAGATGACGGGCTCCGACCTCAAGCTCTCCGGAACCCGCGCCGACATCGATCCGCAGTCGAACGGCCCGGTCGTGCTGATGCAGTTCACCGGCAAGGGGAAGAAGACCTTCCACGAGATCACGCGGCGCGAGGCGCAGCGCGGTGCGCTCGGCGGCGACTGCAGCCAGGGAACGCCGCCGCCGAACGTCCAGCACTTTGCGATCGTGCTCGACAACGAGATCCAGTCGACGCCCTACATCGACTACTGCCGGAACCCCGACGGGATCCCCGGCGACAACGGCGCGCAGATCGACATGGGGAGCGGCGGCCTCGGCGATGCGAAGCGCCTGGCGCTCGTCCTGCAAACAGGCGCGCTCCCGGTCGAGTTCCAGACGGCCGAGCGCACGGACGTGTCCGCGACGCTCGGTAAGGACTCCCTTCAGGAGGCGAAGAAGGCAGCCGCGGTCGGCCTGATCGTCGTCGCACTCTTCCTGCTCCTCTTCTACCGCTTCCTCGGCCTCGTCGCGGTCATCGGCCTCGGGATCTATGCCGCCTTTCTGTACGCCGCGCTCCTCCTCTTCAACGTCACCCTGACCTTGCCGGGTTTCGCCGGCCTGATCCTGACGATTGGGGTGGCCGCCGACGCGAATGTCGTTGTGTTCGAACGCATCAAGGAAGAGGTGCGCGCCGGGAAGTCCGTGCGCGCGGCGATCTCGGCCGGCTACGCGAAGGGCTTCCACACCATTATCGACGCGAACGTCGTCACGGCGATCACAGCGCTCGTCCTGTTCGCGGTTGCGACGGCGCAGGTGAAGGGCTTCGCGTTGATGCTGCTGATCGGAACCGTGATCTCGCTGATCACGGCGGTCGCGGCGACGCGCGCCATGCTGGGTCTGCTCGGCGGCTTCCGGTGGTTCAACAACCCGCGCTTCATGGGAGCGCAGGGTCAGCAGACGGCCAAGTGGCTGCAGATCGACTTCATGCGGCGCCGGTACCTGTGGTTTGCGATCTCCGGCGCGATCCTCGTCGTCGGCGCGATCGCGCTCGGTGCCAAGGGGCTCAACCTCGGCATCGACTTCAAGGGCGGCACGCAGCTCACCTTCAGGACGCCGGTCGCCCACACGACAGGCGACGTGCGTCAGGTGATGGACACGCAGGGCTTCGGCGACGCAGTCATCCAGGGGCGAGGCAACGCGAGAAACGGCGACCAGTACAGGAGCTTCCAGATCCGGACCAAGGCCCTCAGCGGGCCCAAGCTGACGCAGGTCACGCGCGCGCTCGAGGAGAACCTCCAGACCCAGGCGCCGGGCGCGACGACCGTGTCGTCGAGCTTCGGCCGGCAGATCGCCCGCAGCGCGATCGTCGCGATCATCGTCTCGCTGCTGCTCGTCGTCCTCTACATCTCGATCAGGTTCGACCTCAAGTTCGCGGGCCCCGTGATCGTCGCGATGCTCCACGACGTCCTGATCTGTATCGGCATCTACGCGCTCGTCGGGCGCGAGGTCACGAGCTCGACTGTCGCCGCGATCCTGACCGTCCTCGGTTACTCCATCTACGACACGATCATCATCTTCGACCGCATCAGGGAGAACATCCCGATCATGCGGCGGTCGTCCTTCGCGACGATCGCGAACGTGTCGCTCTGGGAGACGATCCGTCGTTCGCTGGCAACGTCGTTCATCACGCTGCTGCCGGTCGTCGCCCTCTTCCTCTTCGGCGGCGCGACGCTGAAGGACTTCGCCTTCGCGCTGATCGTCGGCATCGTCTCCGGCGCCTATTCGTCGATCTTCATCGCGGCGCCGCTCCTGACGATGTGGAAGGAGCGCGAGCCCGAGTACGCGAGGCGCAAGGACGACGTCGTCGGCAAAGTGGGGCTCGAGGTCGCGTTCGAGCAGGCGGAGGAGGCTGCCGCCGCGGAGCCCGCGCCGGGACTCGTCGCGCCGACGCCCGTGGCCATGGTGGACGGCTCGGACGGCGCCGCGGCTGCCGCCGCACAGGCGAAGCGCGAACGTCGGCGTCAGCGCCGTCGTACGCGACCGCATGGGCGCGCCCGCTAAGTGACCGATCGAGACGATCGCCCCCCGCCGGATCAACTCCGACGTCTTGCGTCGGCCGCGCTCGGTGCCGTCGCGCTGACGGCCGAGCGGGCCGACGAGCTGGCGGAGTCGCTCGCCGATCGCGGCGGGATGCAGAAGGAGGAAGTCCGGGCCTGGATCGACGAGGCGACGACGCGCTGGCGCCGCGACGCCATGCGGGTCGGCGAGCGGGCCGGCGCGACGCTGCATGGGGTGCTGCGTGAGCTCGGCCTCGTCACACGGGCCGAGTGGGACGAGCTCGAGCTCCGCGTCGCCCAGCTCGAACACCGCCTCCGGCTCGTGGAAAACGAGCCGCAGACGGCCGAACCGCCGCGCACGTAGTCCTCTCGAGCCACGTCTGGTGCCAGGCACCGGACTAGGCCGAAAAGCTAGGTCCGCCAGAGGTACGCTCTTGGCCGTGCGGCGACCCGCTCCGAGTGGTGAGCTGATCCTCGCTTGTGCTGCGGGCGCCGTCGGTGCGATCGGGATCGCCTCGGCGCTGACTCCGGAGCTTGCGAACGGGTACGACTTCGTTCGCGGTGTGCTTCCGCCCGGGATCCCGAGTGCGGCTCGAGTCGCTGCCCTCGCATTCGGGCTCGCCCTCATCTGGCTAGCGCGCTCGCTTGCGAGCCGCCGTCTGCGTGCTTGGCAGCTCTCGGTGGCGATCGTCTTCGGGATCTCTCTAGCGCACCTGGCGAAGGGGCTCGACGTGGAGGAGGCGGTGATGGCCGCCGTGCTGCTCTTCGCGCTGATCCGGTATCGCGCGCGCTTCGACGTCCCCGGCGATTCCGAGACGCGTCCGCTCGTGATCACGGCGTTCGCACTTGCTGCGCTCGGCACCTCGGCGCTCGTGCTCGAGGTGCGCGGCTTCGAACAGGACAGGCTAGAGGACCTGCTCATGGCGCTCACGCTCGTCCTCGCGTTCCGCGCCTTGTATCTCTGGCTTCGACCGCTGTCGCAACGGGTGCGTCAGTCGGCGGAGGAGCGACGGGTCGTCAGGACGCTCGTCCGCGACTACGGAGATGACAGCCTGGCGTTCTTCAGCCTTCGCAAGGACAAGAGCTACTTCTTCTCGCCGTCGCGGCGCAGCTTCCTCGCCTATCGGGTCGTCGCGGGTTGTGCACTCGTCAGCGGCGATCCTGTCGGCGCGCACGACGAGCTCGCACCGCTGCTCCAGGAGTTCCGTCGCGTCTGTCACGCGCGAGGTTGGCGTCTCGCCCTCTTGAGCGTGCGCAGCGATCTCTTGCCGATCGTTCGGTCACTCCACCTGCGCACGATCAAGATCGGGGACGAAGCTGTCGTCCGCCCCTGGACGTTCTGTCTCCAAGGGCGCGCCGTCAGGAAGGTACGGCAATCGGTCACGCGTCTCGAGCGCGCGGGCTATCGCTTCCGAGTCGTGCGGGCCGGCGACGTCGACGGCCCGCTGCGAGCAGAGCTGATCAACGTCTCCGACGTTTGGCGCGGGGCAAGCGCCGAGCGCGGCTTCTCCATGGCGATGGACGATCTCTTTGGTGAGCGCGACACGCTGTTCGCCGTCGCAGAACGGGGTGACGAGGTAGGCGGTTTTCTCCATCTCGTGCCGAGCCTGAACGGCTTCTCGCTCGGCGCGATGCGACGCCGGCGGACGACGCCCAACGTGTTGATGGAGTTCCCGATCGCCTCGCTCTTGCTCTGGGCGCAGGGCCGCGACGTCGACGAGGTCTCCCTGAACTTCTGCGTCTTCTCCGACTTCCTCGGGCCGACGCCGCAAGGCTCACGCACTCCCGTCCTTCGCCGGCTCCTGCGCTTCGCCGACCGCCTTTTCCAGCTGGAGCGCCTGCTCGTGTTCAGCTGCAAGTTCGGGCCGGAGTGGCGTCCGCGTTACCTCTGCTTCGAGCGGCTGACGGACCTGCCGCCGGTGGGACTTGCATATCTCAGGGTCGAGTCGCTGCTGACGCCGCCGGGACCGTGGACGCGGCGCTCCGTGGCTGCGGGGGTCCCGCCAGAGCGCGTGTCAGACTGAGGCGATGGCTCAGCCGGCCACCCGGAACCTCGGTCGTCTCTCCGAGATCGCCCAGGTCGCCGTGCGCCACGGCTTCGGCTACTGGTTCGAGACGCATCGTCTCGCCGATCTCTTCCCGCGCCGGGGCCCGCGCGCCGAGCTGGACGGCCAGCCCTCCGAGCGGGGCAAGCACTTGCGGGAGATGCTCGACGAGCTCGGCCCGACGTTCGTCAAGTTCGGCCAGCTGCTGTCGACAAGGCCCGACGTCCTGCCGCCGGACATCATCGCGGAGCTGCGAGGGCTGCAGGACGACGTCCGTCCGTTTCCGTTCGAGGATGTCGAGCGCGTCGTCGAGGAGGAGCTCGGGCTCTCGCTCGAGAAGCTCTTCACCGAGTTCGAGGTGCGTCCGATCGCGGCGGCGTCGATCGGGCAGGTGCACCTCGCGACGCTTCCGAACGGCAACCGCGTCGCCGTCAAGGTGCAGCGTCCCGGTGCGCCCCGCCAGATCGAGGCCGACCTCGCGCTCCTCTACCAGGCGGCGCGAATCGCGAAAGAACGCGTCCGTGCACTCGACTTCATCGACGCGCATCAGCTCGTCGACGAGTTCGCCCGCTCGATCCGACAGGAGCTCGACTACCGCCTCGAGGCCAGGAACGCGGACACCTTCCATCGCAACTTCGCCGGACATCCGCACGTGCGCGTTCCGCGGGTCTACTGGACCTACACGCGCAGTCGAGTGTTGACGCTCGAGTGGCTCGACGGGATGCAGGTAGCGGACATCCTGCCTGAGTCGTGGCCCGTCGAGGACCGGCGCGAGCTCGCACACGTGATGGCGGAGGCCTGGATGACGATGATCTTCCGGCACGGGTTCTTCCACGGCGATCCACACCCGGCGAACATCCTTGTGCTCGGCAGCCCCGACCAGATCGGCCTCGTCGACTTCGGCGCCGTCGGAAAGCTCACCGAGGACGACCTGTCGAAGCTGACGCGGATGTTCATCGACGCTGCGTCGGAGAACGTCGACCTGCTGCCGAAGCGGCTTGCAGAGCTCGGCGTGCGCTACCCCAGGGAACGCGAGGAGGAGTTCCACGCGCAGCTGCGAGACTTCTATTACCGCTACTACGGCGCGAGCCTCGCGGAGATCGACCCGCTTCAGGTCATCCGCGAAGTGTTCCAGCTGATCTACTCCCTCAACCTACAGCTGCCGACGCGGTTCCTTCTCCTCGACCGGGCGATCGCGACGCTGGCCTCCGTCGGCGTCGACCTCTATCCGGAGTTCAACGTTTTCGAGGTTGCGCGTCCATACGCTCGTCGGCTGCTGCTCGATCGGCTGCATCCACGGCGTGTGGCGGCCCGGGCGCGAAATCAAACCGTCCGGCTCGGGCAAATGGCCTTCGACTTGCCGTACCAGCTGCACGACACGCTCGAGCAGGTGCGCGACGGACAGATCGAGGTCGGCTTCGTGCACAAGGGGCTCGACGACCTCCTCAACCGCATCGACGTCGTCTTCAACCGGCTCGTGGTCGCGATGATCGTCGCCGGCGGGCTGATCGGCTCGAGCCTGATCGGGATCTTCTCGAAAGGCGGCCCGGAGCTGCTCGGCGTCAACATCATCTCCGTGATCGGTTTTGCGTTCTCCGTAGTGCTCGGTGTCTGGCTCTTATGGGGTGTGCTGCGCAGCGGACGGCTGTAGTCGTCCCAAACGGCCGCTTGTAGATCGTTCGTCACGGTTTCACGCGAAATGACATCTGGTGTGCTCGCCGGCGCTTCGCTACGTTCGTTGCATGTCCGCCGCACTGCTGCTCGCCGAGCCTCAACCGGATACGCGAACGTTTCTCGAGCGTCATTTGACGAGTGACGGTTTCCGGCTCGTCGACGACGAGGTGCATCCCGACCTCGTCCTTCTCGGCGACACGGCCGCCCTGGACGATTGCCGCGCGCGACACGGGAACGTGCCGGTGATCGTGCTCGGCGAGGCCGAAGCGGATGCCGTCGACCGCGTCCGCGCGCTCGAGCGCGGATGCGACGACTTCCTCGTCACGCCGTTCCACTACGAGGAGCTGCTCGCGCGCATTCATGCCGTTCTCCGGCGCACTTCACCTGCCGGCCATGAGACGAGGCGTGCCGGCCCGATCGTCGCCGACCTCGCCACCCGCGCCGTCACCGTCGCCGGCATCGGCGTCGTGCTCGCGGGGAAGGAGTACGAGCTCTTGCTGAAGCTGATGACGGACCCGACTCGGGTCTTCACGAAGGAGCAGCTGCTCAGAGAGGTCTGGGGCTTCCGTTCGTTGGGGAGGACGAGGACGCTCGACTCACACGCGTCGCGCCTACGGCGGAAGCTCTCGGCCCCCGCGGACGGACATGTCTTCGTGATCAACGTGTGGGGGGTGGGATACCGGCTGCTCGACGTCACATAACGCGACGCGTCATTCGGCGGGTCCTCTAAGGTCGCGTCATGGGCGCATTCGGGAGCGTCTCGTCACTCGACCTGCAACGGATCTGGAACGGCGTCCACGGTCGCATCGTTCACGGTGACCGGCTCACGTTGGGCGTGATCGAGCTCGATCCCGGCAGCGTCGTCCCGGAGCACAGCCATGATCACGAGCAGCTCGGTATGTGCCTGGCGGGCTCCCTCGACTTTCGCGTCGGTGACGAGTCGCGCGAGCTCGGGGCGGGCGAGACGTGGTGCATTCCGAGCAACGTCCCGCACGAGGTGCACGTCGGGCCAGACGGCGCGGTCGTGATCGACGTGTTCGCGCCGACGCGCGACGATTGGCGCGACGCCGAGCGTGTCGACGCGCGGACCCCGCGCTGGCCCTAGTCGAGAATCTCCACCGCGTCGCCGTCGCCGAGCGGGTGGTCGCGGCCGACGCGCTGCCCCGGAAACCGCGCCGACGGGCCCCAGACACGCGCGCCGGTGCACCGAGCCGCCAGATCGTGGTGGATCGTGTTCGCGACGTCCACGACCGTGACGGGTGGGTGCAGAGCCACCGGGTCGCCGCCGCGCAGGTACACGCGCATCAGCCCCGTCAGCCGCCAGATCGCATCGCGGAGCAGATCCAGGCTCGCCTCGTCGAGGACGCTCACGCCGATGACTTCGAGCGCGGGAAATCCCGCCTGCAGCTCGGCAGTTCCGTCGATCTCATCGGCCTTCGTGGCGACGATCGCGGCCGGCATCTCGATCCGGGCCTCGTCCAGCTCGTGCATGACGGCGCGAAGCTCGTCGACCGGCATCCCCGCGTCGTGGCAGAAGAGAATCGCGTCGGCGTTGCGGAGGACGCCGAGCAGCGGACGCGCCGCTCCGCGTCCTTCGGCCGCTCCTTCGATCAGGCCGGGGATCTCCACGAGCTGCACGAGCACGCCCCTGATGCGCGTCAGCGCCGGAACGGGACGGGTGGTCGTAAACGCGTAGTCTCCGGTCTTGATCTGGATGTCGGACAGCGCCTGCAGCAGCGACGACTTCCCGGCGTTCGGAGCGCCCACGAGCGCGACCTGTGCGGCGCCTTCGCGGCGCACCGCGATCGAGTCGCGGTGGACGACACGCTTGCGTGTTCGCGTCTGCTCGAGCTGAGCCTCGACCCACTTCCGGATGTCGGCGTACGGGCCGCTCTTGTACCCCGGCAGGTCTCCGAGGATCGCGCGCAACTCGCGGATGCGCTCCGTTCCTTCTTTGCCGACGAGCCGGCGCTTGATCACTTGCATCTGCGTGCGATGCGGCATCGGCATCGCTCTTCACCTTCCTCTCAGATCTGCGGGAAGGTGCGCGAAACCGAGACGCGGCTCAGTTCGCGTCCTGTCCCGCCGCTTCCATGGACGCTTGTTGTGGGAAGCGGCGGATCAGCCGTGTTGCGTGCAGCAGATTGCGCGCCAGCGACGCATGAGCCGAGGGTAGCAGCCTCGGTCTAGCCGACTCCCGGCGACGGGCGTACTCGCCCCGGCACGCCTCTCCGTTGGCGTGGTGCGTCGATCGCCGCCATGACGGAAGTTCCTCAGGTGTCACAGCAGCGCGCCCTCCAGCCGGAGCAGAGCCTCCTTGCGCTCGAGTCCGCCGCCGTAGCCGACGAGCTTGCCGTTCGCGCCGATCACGCGGTGGCACGGGAGGACGATCGGCAGCGGGTTCCGGTTCATCACTGTCCCAACGGCGCGTGCAGCCCTCGGCCGTGCAGCGCGCGCGGCGAGCTCGCCGTAGGTGACGACGTGACCGTAGGGGACGCGGGCGAGCTCCCGCAGAACGCGCCGGTTGAAATCGGCGAGCATCGGGACGTCGAGGGGGAGGTCGAAGCCGTGGCGCTTGCCTTCGAAGTACTCGTCCAGCTCGCGGCGGGCGCCGTCGATCGGCTTCGCGGAGCGGAGCACCCGCACGCCGAAGGCGCGCGCGAGGCGCTCGACCTCCTGTTCCGCCGAGGCGTCGTAGACGATGCGGCAGAGACCGCGGTCGGTGGCGGCGACGAGCAGCTCGCCGACCGGCGTGTCGACGAGGTCGTAGGCGACGTCGAGCAAGTGGTCGCGCGCCGCGGCGTCGCGGAACCTGCGATCGAGCTCGGGGGACAGGGCGTTCACTGAGTCTCCTTCCTGCGAAGTCTGCGGATGCCGGCAGAGGCGGCCTGCCGGGCGGCGGTTGCGTTCGAGCCGAGGGCGGCGCCGATGTCCTCGTAGTCGAGGTCGTACCCGTAGCGAAGGACGACTGCCGCGCGCTCTGTCGGCGGCAGCGACTCCGCCAGATGCTCGAGCTCGGCGAACGCCGGCCGGCCGTCGTGCGCGGCGAGCTCGGGCAGCTCGCCGTCCGCGGCCGGACGGCGATGCTCGTCGATCGCCACCCGACTCGCGATCGTGTACGCCCACGCGCGGAGGTGCTCCGCGTGCTGCAGGCTCGGATACGCCCTCAGTGCCTTCAAGAACGTCTCCTGGAAGGCGTCCTCGGCCCGTTGAGGCCCGAGTCGGCGAACGAGGAAGGCGTAGATCTCTTCACGGTGCTCTTCGTAGAAGCGCTCGAAAGGCGGCAGGGTCATCGACACATCTTGAAACGCGCGGGCCGCCCTAGGTGTGAGGATCTGCCGCATGCGCGTGGGGGTGGTCGGGCACGTCGAGTGGGTCGAGTTCGCCCGGGTCGAAGCGGTGCCCAGGCCCGGCGAGATCGCGCACGCATTCGAGACCTGGGAGGAGCCGGCAGGCGGCGGCGCAGTCGCCGCCGTCCAGCTGCGCCGGCTCGCCGGGTCGTGTGTCTTCTTCACGGCGGTCGGCGCCGACGAGCTCGGGCGCCGGGCCCGCGCGGAGCTCGGGCGCCTCGGTGTCGAGGTGCGCTCGATCCCGGAGGCCGAGGCGACAAGGCGGGCTTTCACGTTCATCGACGACAGCGGCGAACGGACGATCACCGTCCTTGATCAGAAGCTTCGGCCGCGCGGCGGCGATAGCCGGCTTCCCTGGCGTGAGCTCGCCGGGCTCGACGCTGTCTACTTCGTGAGTGGCGACGCGGACGCCCTCCGCCATGCGCGCCTGGCACGCGTCCTCGTCGCGACCTCACGCGAACTGGCGACGCTGCGCGAGGCGGAAGTGCAGCTCGACGCGCTCGTCGGGAGTGCCGAGGACGAGGTCGAGGTCTACCGGCCGGGCGATCTTGACCCGCCGCCGCGGATCGTCGTCACGACGTCCGGCGCCCTCGGCGGCTGGGTCCAGCCGGGCGGACCGTTCCGACCGGCCCCGCTCCCGGCGCCGGTCGTCGACACCTACGGCGCCGGCGACTGCTTCGCGGCCGGGCTGGCGTTCGCGCTCGGGCGCGGCGATTCCGTCGAGGAGGCCGTCGCGGTCGCTGCTCGCTGCGGCGCGGCGGTCATGACCGGCCGCGGCCCGTACGAGGCGCAGCTAGAGGCCGAGAGCGCCGGTCCCTAGGCCTCGGCAACAACCCACCTCCAGGGGTGGACAGGTGGGGGAATGTGGTTTAAAGTGGGGCAGAGTGGTAATCTCGATCCGGCCCCAGAATGCTCCTCGGCGCATACGACCACACCCTCGATGACAAGAACCGTCTCACCCTTCCCGCCAAGTTCCGTCAATCCTTCGCGGAGGGTGTCGTCATCACCCGGGGGCTCGACGGGTGCCTCTACGCCTTCCGTCGTTCGGATTGGGATCGACTCGTCGAGTCTCGACTGTCCACGCTGGATCCGCTCCGCCCGGAGGGCCGCCGGCTCCAACGGCACTTCTTTTCCGGGGCCGCCGAGGCCGAGCTCGACAAACAGGGCCGCGTGATGCTTCCCGCCCAGCTGATCGAGCACGCGAAGCTGGGCCGGGAAATCGTCGTCGCCGGCGTCAACGACCGGCTCGAGATCTGGGACCGCGCCGCCTGGCGCAAGGAGCTGGCAGAGGTCGAAGGGAGTGCGGAAGATGTTGCCGAACGTCTTGCAGCCCGGCCCGACTGATCACGTCCCGGTCCTCGCCGGCGAGGTGCGGGGGCTCCTCGCCGTCAAGCCCGGAGAAACGGTGATCGATGCGACCTTCGGCGCGGGCGGCCACGCGACGCTCCTCGCCGCCGACCTACGAGGACGCGGCAAGCTGATCGCGATCGACCGCGATCCGGGCGCGCGCCCGTACTACGACCGCCTCGCCGAGCGAGTCGGCGTGCAGACGAGGTTCCTGCGCGGCGACTTCGCCGTCGTGCTCGATCAGCTCGCGCAGAACGGCGTCGAGGCCGATGCGATCCTGCTCGACCTCGGCGTCTCGTCGATGCAGATCGATCGACCCGAGCGCGGCTTCTCGTACACGGCCGATGCCCCGCTCGACATGCGGATGGACCCCGCCGCGGACGTGAACGCCGCGGGCATCGTCAACGAGGCTGCCGAGCGTGACCTTGCGACGATCTTCAAACGGTACGGCGAGGAGCGGTACGCGCGGCAAATCGCCAGGGCGATCGTCCGCCGCCGAAAGGAACGGCGCTTCGAGCGCACGGGGGACCTCGTCGAGACGATCAAGGCGGCAATCCCCGCGCCGGCGCGCTTCGGCGACGGGCATCCCGCCAAGCGGGTCTTCCAGGCCCTCCGAATTGCAGTCAACGACGAGCTCGGCTCGCTCGAGGCCGCACTTCCGGCCGCGTTCTCGATGATCCGGCCGGGCGGGCGGCTCGCCGTGATCAGCTTCCACTCGCTCGAAGACCGGCTCGTGAAGCGCTTCATGCGGGACCTCGAGCGCGGCTGCGAGTGCCCGCCCGACTTTCCGATCTGCGTCTGCGGGAGGGAGCCCGAACTCCGTTCGGCCTCGCGGAAAGCGATCCGGCCGAGCGCGCACGAGATCGACATGAACCCGCGCGCGGCCTCCGCACGCCTGCGTGTCGGGATCAAGACGTAACGTGGCGACCTGGGCCGCCGGGGTCGAGGAAGCGCAGAGGCCGGCGCCGCGGTCGCTGCCTCGCGTCAGACGGCGCGAGCGCCGGCTCACCGGAGGCGTCCTCTGGATCGCGATCGTCGCCGTTCTGCTTGCCGGCGTCGTCGCGACGAACGTGGCGGTGCTACGCCTGAACATGGACCTCGACCGCCTCGGCCAGCAGCGAAACGACTTGCGGGCGCAGACGGCCCAGTTGTCTTCTCAGCTGTCGAGCGCAGCCTCGGCGGCGCGTATCCAGGGGCTGGCGGCGAGGCGACTCGGCTGGGTGCCGGCGACCGGAGACCAGACGACGTATTTCAATCTCCCGCGCTGAGGGCCCGTGAACCGCCTCGTCAACCGGCGGATCCGACTCTTCCTCGCGGTCCTGACGCTCGGGTTCGCAGGGCTCCTCCTCAGGGCGATGTGGCTGCAGGGCGTTCGGGCGGAATCGCTCTCGCGTCTGGCCCAGACGCAGCACCGCCAGGTGGTGACGCTTCCGGCAGAACGCGGCACGATCTTCGATCGCAGCGGCGTCGAGCTCGCGCTGGGCGAGCGTGCGACGACCGTGTACGCCAACCCGATGCAGATCGTCGATCCACGCCGCGCGGCGCAGGCCGTGGAGCGGACGCTCGGCCTCGACGCCGACCGCGTGTACAAATCGCTCGCCGACCGCTCGCGCGGCTTCGTCTACGTCGACCGTCAGGCGGACCCGGCGCAGGCGGCGGCGCTCCAGCGGCTGAAGCTCCCCGGATTCGGCGGCTATCCCGAGGAGCGCCGCAGCTACCCGCAGCGATCGGTGGCCGCGCAGGTCCTCGGCTACGTCGGTGTCGACGGCACGGGCCTGTCCGGGCTCGAGCTCGAGCTCGATCGCGTCCTTCGAGGAAGGACGGGCCAGGAGACGATCGTCAAGGACCCGGCCGGGCACGTCATCGACGTGCAGCGCCGGCGTGTCGAAGTGCCGGGACGCAACGTCTATCTCACGCTCGATCACACGATCCAGGCGAACGCCGAAGAGGTGCTGCGCGAGACTGTGCGCAAGTGGCACGCGAAGAGCGCGACGGGCATTGTGCTCGATCCGCGCACCGGGGCGATTCTCGCCATGGCGGTGCAGCCGGGCTACGACGCGAACCGGTATCCGTCGACGCCCGCCGACCTGCAGCGCAACCGCACCGTCACGGACACGTACGAGCCCGGCTCGACGTTCAAGCTGATCACGGTCGCGGGTGCGTTGTCGGAGCGGATCGTGGCGCCGTCCACCAGGTTCACGTTGCCGTCCGAGCTCCACGTCGCCGACCGCGTCATCCACGACGCGGAAGAGCGCGGGACCGTGAACTACTCCGTCGCGCAGATCCTCGCGCACTCGTCGAACATCGGCGCGGTCACGCTCGCCCAGATGCTCGGGAAGACGCGGCTCGCGGCCTGGATCAACCGCTTCGGGTTCGGCCGGACGACCGGTGTCGACTTCCCCGGCGAGAGCCCGGGCATCGTCTTGCCGCCGGACAGGTGGTCCGGGTCGACGATCGGGAACGTCCCGATCGGACAGGGCATCGCGGTCACGCCGGTGCAGATGGCCGCGGCGTATGCGGCGATCGCCAACCGCGGCGTCTGGTCCCGTCCTCACATCATCGACCACGTCTCCGGCGGCGGGCGGCCGTCGCTTCATCGACGCCGGCTGGTCTCGCCGCGGATCGCCGGCCAGCTGATGACGATGCTCAAGGACGTCGTCGCCGAAGGAACCGGGCAGTACGCGGCCATTCCCGGCTACCAGGTTGCCGGAAAGACCGGAACCGCGCAGAAGCCCGATTCGCACGGCGGCTACGCGACCGGGCGCTACGTCGCGTCGTTCGTGGGTGCCGTGCCGGCGTCGCGACCGCGCCTCGTCGTGCTCGTCACCGTCGACGAGCCGCGCGGCGCAATCTGGGGCGGGGTCGTTGCGGCGCCGGCGTTCCAGGAGATCGCGCGGTTCGACCTCCAGTACCTCGAGGTTCCGCCGGACGCGCCGCATACGTACTAGGCGCCACCCGCCGAGCGTCGTAAGACCCTGACACTAGACTTGACGGGCGTATGCAGCTGGAGCGGCTCATCGCTGCGCTGGCCCCCACCGACGTGATTGGAAGCGCAGCCGCAGAGATCCGCGAGCTGGCGTACGACGCGCGGGACGTGCCGGCCGACTCGCTCTATTTCTGCATCCCCGGAGTGACGGCCGACGGCCACGATTTCGCGTCGGATGCGGTGGCGGCCGGGGCGGCGGCGCTCGTTGTCGAGCGCCGGCTCGAGCTCGATGCTCCTCAGGTCGTCGTGCCGAGTGTCCGTGCGGCGATGCCGCGCGCCGCCGCCACCTTCTTCGGTGACCCGACCGCTCGGCTTCCGGTGGCGGCGATCACCGGAACGAACGGCAAGACGACGACCGCCTACCTCCTCTCGTCGATCCTCGGCGCAGCGGGTGAGCGGCCCGCGCTGCTGACGAACGTCGAGCGGAGAGTCGGCGACGAGGTGCGCGATGTCGGGCTCAACACTCCGGAGGCGATCGACCTCCAGCGCCTCTTCCGCGAGATGCTCGACAAGGGCAACCGGATCTGCGTGATGGAAGCGACCTCGATGGCCTCGGTGCAGGGACGACTGGAAGGAACGCGCTTCTCGGTCCTCGTCTTCACGAATCTGACACAGGACCATCTCGACTTCCACGGCACGATGGAGGACTACTTCGAGTCGAAGCGCCGATTGTTCGCCCAGGCGTCGCAGGCCGTGATCAACGTGAGCGACGAGTTCGGCGCCCGGCTGGCGGCGGAGATTCCCGACGCGATCACGTTTGCGGCCGGCGACGACCTCGGTGACATAGACCTGAAGCTCCGTGGCAGCTTCAACGTCGAGAACGCGCTCGCCGCCGCCGCAGCGGCACGCGCACTCGGCGTGGCCGACGACGCCGTCAAGGTCGGTCTCGAGAGCGTCGACCGCGTTCCGGGACGCTTCGACGCCGTCGACGAGGGCCAGCCCTTCGTCGTCCTCGTCGACTACGCCCACACACCAGGGGCG
>JBKPDB010000042.1:0-19134 GCA_046727655.1 Actinomycetota bacterium | reverse complement strand
CCCGCGAGCTTCCACCTCTTCAGGATCTGGTCCATCGTTCCGTCGGCATAGATCATGTGGATCCCCTTCGTCACGGCGACCCGCAGGTCATTGTTGGACTTCCGGATGGCGATGCCGATGGGAATCGGGTTCACCGGATTGCCGCCGAGCGCGAACGCGTCCGGCGTCTGCTCGATGTAGTAAGCGACCACCGGTGCGTCGCCGAAGTACGCGTCCACGCGGCCCGTGCGGAGTGCGTTGGCGGCATCGGTGTCCTTCGGGAACGTGACGACCTTGATCGCCTTCTTGCCCATGGACGTGAGCCGCTTGCTTTGGGCGTCGAGGTAGTCCTTGTTGGTCGTCCCCGTCTCCACGGAAGCCGACTTCCCGGCCAGTGAGTCGATCCCGGTGATGTGCTCGGGGTTCCCCTTCTTGACCATGAAGGACTGCCCCACCTTGAGGTAGTCGACGAAAGACACCTGCTTCCGTCGCTCGGGCGTGTCGTTCATCCCGGAGATGATCGCGTCGCACTTCTTCGCGAGCAGCGCGGCGATGATGCCGTCGAAGCCGGTGTTGTCGAAGCGAGCTTTGACGCCCATCTTGTCGGCGATGTACTTACCGATGTCGATGTCGGAGCCTTCGGGCGTCGTGGTGCCAGGCTTGTACGACTCTTCCGGCGGATACGTGATGTCACTGCAGAAGACGAGCGTTCCGGAGCTCTTGACGCCGGCCGGAGCAGTGATCGCCGAACCGGAGCTCTGGCTGCTCGTCGTCATGCCGGACGACGAGGATTTCGAGCCTCCTCCGCAGCCCGCGAGAACCAGTGCGAACGCGAGCACGACGAGGAGGGACAGGGAGGAGGCGCGGAGCTTCATGGGAGGGTCCTTTCTGGGCGCAGGCTGCAGCAGTCGATCGTAGTTCGCCACTCGGTATACCTGCCGCTACGACCGCGCGTCGGGGGGAACCCGCAGGGGGAAGTACGGCGGTGAGAGCAGGAACCCGACGCGCGGAGGGTGCTCGGACCAGCCGCGCACCATCGTCAGCGCCGCGCCGATCCCGTGGGTCGGAACGAAGCCGAGCTGACGCGCCGCCGCATGATCGCGACAGCCGGCGACGATGACGTGCCCGAGCCGGCCGATGGCGGGACGGCACGCGTCCCAGTCGACGAACGGCAGGAGCGGGTGGCACGAGCGCCCGGCGCGATACGCCTCGAGAGCACGCGTATCCTCGCCCGCGGAACGCTCGGCCTCCGCGAGTGCGCGTTCCTCGGGCCCCGAGCGCGTCGCGGCGAAGAACGCGCGGTACGGCTGCTGCGTCGGATGGCTGAAGTGGCGGTGGAATCGGTGCAGCAGGATCGCGCTGCCATTGTCCTCGAGCGGAAACGAGTCGCGCCAGAGACGCAGCGCAAGTCCGAGCCCGAGATGAGCGCCGAGCAGCGGATTCGGTCGCTCGCGCGGCAGGTAGGGCGTCGTCCGCGGCACGCCCACGCAGAGCGCGTCGAGCTTGCGGTCGAGAGTGATGCCCCGGAGCTCGACGCCCCGCAAGAGCGCCTCGGTATGTGCGACGGAAGGCGGACCGGCGTACGCTGCCGCAACCGAGCGCTCGAGCGGAAGCGAACGCAGGACGTACGCGCGGACGCCGCCCGGCAGCAGCCGAAAGAGCTGGCGGAGCGGCGAGCGCGCCAAGCGGTCCAGCGCCTCGCGTTCGTAGGGATAGCCGGCGAAGATCCCACCGAGGCGGGGGTGATTCAGCACGAGCGACGCCCCGATCACCGGAACCCTACGAAGCAGGGCCCGCTCCAGCGCGAGACCGAGCTGCCACCCCTGTGAGGCGGACGTCTCGAGGAGGGAGTAGGCGCTCGCCCGGCGCAGGACCTCGCGGCCCGCAGCGCCGACGAGCGCTGCCGGCCCGCCGTGCAAGACCGTCTCCGCGGCGGTGACCACGACCACGACATCCGTGTGCACGAGCGCGGGGTGCACCCGGAGCGGCACAGCACCGGAATCGAGGTCGACGAGGTCCTCGCTTTCCACGTCGTGGACCTCGACGTGGCCGTGGAAGTGGCGCGCGAAGTCCGGCGAGACGAGGTCCTCTAGCTGGCCGTGTCCTGCGCGTCGAGCCAGTCCGCCGGCGACGAGAAGTGTCTGGAACCCCGTGGGGATTCCGAGCCGCTCCAGCTCCTGGACGGTCGCGGCGATCGCCGCCTGGCGAGGATCTCGCTCCGTACCCGGAAGGGGCAGTTGCGGCGGCTCGACGACGATCGTCGCGCGCGCGCCGCGCGCCGCGAGCGCCTCGAGCGGCTCGCCGGTGAGCGGAAAGCGGAGGGCATCGCGGACGGCCGCCTCGACGTCTGCCACCGAGTCGGCCGGGGGCGGCGGCCTGAGGACGACCGCGTCGTCGTCCGCGGTCACGACGACGAGCCGCGACCCCGAGAGCATCGGAACCCGGGTCACGGCGATGTGCGAACAGGCGCGGAAAATCCGCAAAATGGCACGTCCGGCATCGGCGCCGGACGATAGCGTTGCCACCGATGCCGAAGACGCTCACGGGTGCCGAGCTTCAGCTCGATGACGGGCCGGCCCGCGACGCCGAGCTCTTCCTCGTCGACGGCAACAACCTCGCCTACCGCGCGTTCTTTGCGCTGCCGGAGGAGCTCGCTACGACCGAGGGGTTCCCCACGAACGCGCTCCTCGGCTTCACGAACATGCTCTTCAAGCTGCTGTCCGACTACAGGCCGAAGGGCGTCGCGGTCGCGTGGGACACCCGGCCGGTGGAGCGGCTCGAGCTCGCCGACAGCTACAAGGCGGACCGGCGGCCGACGCCGGATCTGCTCGGCGAGCAGTTCCCCTACTTCCGGCCGATCGTCGAGGCCTTCGGGTACCGCAACCTCGAGTTCGAGGGGTGGGAGGCGGACGACGTCATCGCGACCCTCGCGACGCGCGCGGATGTGGCCGGGATCCGGACGTGCATCGTCTCGACGGACCGCGACGCCTTCCAGCTCGTCTCCGACAACGTCAGCCTGATGATGACGCCGCGCGGCGTCTCCGACGTGCATGTGTACACGCCTGATCGCGTCGAGGCCCGCTACGGGATCCGTCCCGACCAGATCCCGGACTTCATCGGGCTCAAGGGCGACACCTCCGACAACATCCCGGGCATCCCCGGGATCGGCGACAAGACCGCGGGTCAGCTGATCGCGCAGTACGCGTCGCTGGAGGAGGTGCTCGAGCACGTCGACGAGCTCTCGCCCGCGCGCCGGAAGAACATCTCCGAGCACGCGGCCCAGGCGCTGCAATCGAAGGAGCTCGCGACGATGCGACGCGATCTCGACCTCGACTGCGATCCCGCGCAGCTCGTCCTCCTGCCGCCCGACCGCTCGGAGCTCCGCGAGATGTTCCGGCGCTTCGAGTTCCGCAACCTGCTCGGTCGCGTCGACATCCTCGACGAGGCCGTGCCGGCACAGCCGATGCGCGTCCAGGGAACGGAGGTCGCCTGGCGCGAAGGCGAGTTTCCCGAGGTGCGCGGCCGTGCCGCACTCGCGATCCGGGACGGCCGGTTCGCGCTCGCGCAGGACGACGGCGTGATCGCCGGCGAGTGGGAGCCCGCGTTCGAGCGCCGGCTCGAGGCGGCGCAGCTGATCGCGCACGACTTCAAGGCGCTGCCGCGGCTGACGATGGAGCCGGCCGAGGACACGATGCTGCTTGCCTACCTGATCGAGCCGGGCCGAGCCGCGTACGAGCTCGACGACCTCGCGCAGGAGTACGGCGTCGAGCCGATTCCCACTCCGCCGACCGACGACGACACCGCAGCGCTCGTTCGGCACGCCGAGACACCTCGCCGCCTGGCGCCGGTGATGCTCGCGCGCGTCCAGGAGCGCGGCGCCGAGAACCTCTACCGCGAGATCGAGCTGCCGCTGACGGCCGTGCTGGCGTCGATGGAGGACGCCGGCGTGAGGATCGACACGTACCGCATGGGTGAGATCACCGCCCGGCTCGCCGACCGCCTCGAGGAGCTCGAGGCGAAGGCCTACGAGCTCGCCGGCGAGGAGTTCATGCTCGGCTCGACGCAGCAGGTGGCGCGGATCCTGTTCGAGAAGCTGCAGCTCACCCCGGGGCGCAAGGGCAAGACCGGTTACTCGACCGACACGCGCGTCCTCCGCACGATCCGTCATGAGCACGAGATCGTCGGTGTGATCGAGGAGTGGCGCGAGTACTCGAAGCTCCTCAACACCTACCTCGGGCCGCTCCCGTCGCTGATCTCGGAGGCAGACGGCCGCTTGCACACGAACTTCAACCAGACCGTCGCCTCGACGGGCCGGTTGTCCACGTCGAATCCGAACCTGCAGGCGATCCCGATCCGGACGGAGCTCGGCAAGGAGATCCGCTCTGCGTTTGTGCCGGAGACCGGCTACAGGCTCGTCTCCGCCGACTACTCGCAGATCGAGCTCCGGATCCTCGCGCACGTCTCGGGCGAGCCGAAGCTGCGCGAAGCGTTTGCGCGGGACGAGGACATCCACACAGCAACGGCCGTGGAAGTCCTCGGGAAGAATCCCACGGAGCTGACGCCGAGCGACCGCTCGATCGCGAAGATGATCAACTTCGGGATCGTCTACGGCATCTCTGCGTTCGGCCTCTCGGAGAACCTCGAGATCCCTCGTGAGGAAGCGCAGCAGTACATCGACGCCTACCTGGCCCGCTTTCCGCTCGTCCAGGACTTCATCCAGCGGACGATCGAGCAGGCGAAGAGGGACGGCTACGCCACGAGCCTGCTCGGCCGGCGCCGGCCGACGCCGGAGATTCGCGCCTCCAACCGCCAGACGCGATCGCTCGGCGAGCGGCTCGCGGTCAACTTCGTGATGCAAGGGTCGAACGCGGACATCATCAAGAAGGCGATGATCGCGATCCACCGCCGACTCCGCGACGAGGGCCGCGGCGCGCGGCTCGTGCTCCAGGTGCACGACGAGCTGCTGCTGGAGGTGCCCGAGGCGGAGGTGGGGCCGGTGAAGGATCTCGTCCGTCGGGAGATGTGCGGTGCCTACCCGCTCGACCCGCCGTTGGCCGTCGAGATCGGGGTTGGCGACGATTGGAGCGAGGCCAAGCCCTAGGTTAGACTCGCCCCGCGTCATGACTCCCGCGGTCATGGCGTTTGGGCAGGCCGCAGGCAACCAAGGGGAGGGGTTCAGTGCTCGTTCGGCTGCGTTGGCTCGCGCTGGTGATCGGCGCGCTCGTTCTTCTGCTCGGGGCCCAGCACGCTCAGAGTGCTCCGACCGAGCTCTTCATCTCCGAGTACATCGAGGGCACCAGTAACAACAAAGCGCTGGAGATCTACAACGGCACCGGTGCGCCCGTGGACCTCGCGGCTGCCGGCTACAGCGTGCAGATGTTCTTCAACGGCGCCGCGACTGCGGGACTGACGATCAACCTGACCGGCACAGCCGCTCCGGCTGTCGCTTCCTCGGCACCGGCGAACGGCGCCGGCGACGTGCCCGTCGACTCCGACGTGAGCATCACGTTCGGCGAGCCGGTCTCTGTCGCGGCCGGCTGGTACTCGATCTCCTGCACGTCAAGCGGTGCGCATTCCGCCGCAGAGGGCGGCGGCCCGCAGACCTTTGTCCTGAATCCCGATACCGACTTCGCACTGGGCGAGAGCTGCACGGTGGCGGTCGACGCCGCGAAGGTGACCGACCTTGACACGGACGACCCGCCGGACCAGCCGGCGGCCAATCACTCGTTCACGTTCACGACGACGCTTCCGCTGACACAGATCGCGCAGGTTCAGGGCGCATCCCATCTGTCACCGCTGGCCGGGCAGGTCGTCGAGGTCGAAGGCGTCGTCACGGCCGAGCGTGGCTCGAACGTGTGGGTGCAGGATACGACGCCGGACGCGGATCCGGCGACCTCGGAAGGCATCCTCGTCTTCGGCGCCTCCGTGGCTAATGCAGTCGCCGTGGGCGATCTCGTGCAGGTCCGAGGAACGGTCTCGGAGTTTCGCCCTGGATGTTTCGGATGTGACGCCACGAGCGACGCCTTCGACAATCTGACGGTCACGGAGTTTGCTGCGCCTGGTCTCGGCGTGACCGTTCTGGGAGTCACACTGTTGCCGGCTGCGACGGTCATCGGGGCGGGCGGTCGCGAGCCGCCGAATGCAGTGATCGAGAACGACTCGGCGAGTGGCAACGTAGAGACGAGCAACGGCTTTGATCCCGCCCAGGATGGCATCGACTTCTACGAATCGCTGGAGAGCATGCTCGTCCAGGTGAACGACGCGGTCGCCGTCGGGCCGACCAACGGCTTCGGCGAGATCTTCGTCGTGGGCGACAACGGCACCAACGCGAGCCCGCGCACGACCCGTGGCGGCGTCGTGATCACGGCGAATGACCTCAACCCCGAGCGGATCCAGCTGGACGATGCGATCCTTCCCCGCTCGACGCCCGTGTCGAACGTCGGTGATCACTTCTCCGCGCCGGCGTTCGGGATCCTCGGCTACGACTTCGGGAACTTCGAGCTCGATCTCACGAGTGCCTTGGCGACGGTCCCGGGCAGTCTCACACGTGAGGTCACCGCCGCGCCGGCCGACAATGAGCTCGCTGTCGCGACGTTCAATGTCGAGAACCTCGCCCCGACGGACCCGCCGGCAAAGTTCCAACGGCTGGCCGGCCTGATCGTCGATCACCTTCGCGCCCCGGACGTGATCGCGATCGAGGAGATCCAGGACAACGACGGCCTCGCGGGCGGAACCGGCAGTTCGGTCGTCGACGCGTCGATCACGTGGAACATGCTGATCTCGGCGATCGGGGCCGCCGGCGGCCCGCACTACGGCTACCGCCAGATCGACCCGCAGGACGATCAGGACGGCGGCGCTCCCGGCGGAAACATCCGCGTCGGCTTCCTGTTCAGGACAGATCGCGGCCTCAGGTTCGTCGACCGTCCAGGCGGCGACGCGACGACAGCGACGCAGGTCGTGCGCGAAGGCGGCCGTGCGCGCCTGACGCTCAGCCCGGGGAGAGTCGACCCGCTGAACCCGGCGTGGGACGCGACGCGCAAGCCGCTCGTGGGCGAGTTCGTCTGGAACGACAAGACGCTGATCGTCATCGCCAACCACTTCAGCTCGAAGGGCGGCGACGATCCGCTCTACGGCCGCTTCCAGCCGCCCGTGCAAACGACCGCGCCGAAGCGTCACGACCAGGCGGCTTCCGTGAACGCGTTCGTGAAGTCGATCGTCGCGGCGGAGCAGAAAGCGAACGTCGTCGTTCTCGGGGACATCAACGACTTCGACTTCTCCGAGACGACGCAGATCCTCGAGGGCGGCGTCCTCAGCAGCCTCATGCACGGCCTGCCGCAGTCGGAGCGCTACTCGTACGTCTTCGAGGGGAACTCACAGGTTCTCGACCAGATCCTGTTCAGCCCCAACATGCTGCGCGGGCTCTCGGCATACGACGTCGTCCACGTGAACTCGGAGTTCGCCGACCAGGCGAGCGACCACGATCCCTCCGTTGCGCGCGTGAAGGTGCTCGGGGGAGGCGGCGGCTGAGTCCTTCAGAGGGCCGGGCGCGCTGAGCGTTCGGCCCTCGTTTTCTCGCATCTCGCGGCGCTCGGGGGCGCTTTCAAGGGCCTGGCTATACTGAGCGGCCGCTTATGACGACTGGCCAAACCGAGGAGAAAATTGCAGGCAACGGCGTCTGGACGACGGGCCCGGACGGCGAGCTGATTCCGGACTACGAGTCGACCTTCCCGACGATCAACGAAGGGGAGGTCGTGCACGGGACGGTCGTTCGCGTCGACAAGGACGAGGTCCTCGTCGACATCGGCTACAAGTCCGAGGGAGTCATTCCCGTCGCGGAGCTGTCGATCCGGCGTTCGGTGAATCCCGCCGACGAGGTCACTGTCGGCGACGAGATCGACGCGCTCGTGATGACCAAGGAGGACGCCGAGGGTCGGCTGCTCCTCTCGAAGAAGCGCGCGCGCTTCGAGATGGCGTGGAAGGCGATCGAACGCGCGGCCGAGTCGGGCGAACCGGTCAACGGGCGAGTGATCGAGGTCGTCAAGGGCGGCCTCATCCTCGACCTCGGGGTTCGCGGCTTCCTGCCTGCGTCGCTCGTCGACATCCGCCGCGTGCAGGATCTCGACGAGTTCATGGGCAAGGAGCTTCGCTGCAAGGTGATCGAGCTCAACCGCTCCCGGAACAACGTCGTCCTGTCCCGCCGCGCCGTCCTCGAGGACGAGCGGAAGGAGATGCGCCAGGCGATCCTCGACCGCCTCAACCCCGGCGACGTCGTCGAGGGTCAGATCTCGAACATCGTCGACTTCGGCGCCTTCGTCGATCTCGACGGGATGGACGGGCTGATCCACATCTCGGAGTTGTCGTGGTCGCACGTGAACCATCCGTCGGAGGTGCTCGAGATCGGGCAGACGGTGAAGGTAAAGGTCCTGGACATCGATCGCGAGCGCCAGCGGATCTCACTCGGCCTGAAGCAGACGCAGTCCGATCCCTGGCAGCAGGTGCTCGAGCAGTACAAGGAAGGGGACGTCGTCGAAGGCAAGGTCACGAAGGTCGTAACCTTCGGCGCCTTCGTCGAGATCCTCCCCGGGGTCGAGGGCCTGGTGCACATCTCGGAGCTCGCGCAGCACCATGTGGAGAATCCGCGTGAAGTCGTCGCTCAAGGAGACACGGTCCCCGTGCTCATCCTCGAGGTCGACGCCGAGCGCCGCCGGCTGTCGCTCTCGCTGAAGCGCGTCGACGCCGAGCGCCGGGCGGAGAACGAGCCCCCGATCGAGGGGACACCGCATCTGGATCTCTCGGAGGACGTGTTCAGCGATTCCACGCCTTCGCCCGCGCCCGCGCCTGAGGAGCCCGCGGAAAGCCGTGCCGCCGGCGAAGGCGAGATCGAGCGGGAGGCCGCGAGCGCCGGCGACGAGGTCGATCCGGCCGCGGCCGCGGAAGTCGCTCCCGCCGAGCCTGCTGCAGACGAGCGCTAGAGGCAAAGAGCCGGTCTCGGTCGCCATCACCGGCGGTATCGGCGCCGGGAAAACGGCTGCGCTGGAGGCGTTCGCACGCCACGGAGCTGCGACGATCTCGAGCGACGAGATCGTTCATCGCCTCCTGCGGGAGGATCCCGAGGTGCACCGGGCGCTCGTCGAGCGGTTCGGAGAGCAGGTCATCGGCGAGGACGGCGCAGACCGCGAGGTGATCGCTCGCATCGTCTTCGACGACGCGGCCGACCTCGGCTGGCTCGAGCAGCTCCTGCATCCGCGCGTGGCGACCGCGCAGCTGGGCTGGCGCGACGAGCTCGCACGCAGCCTCGATCCACCGCGCGTGACCGTCGCCGAGGTTCCGCTGCTGTACGAAGCCGGGGCGGACGAGCGCTTCGACGTCGTCGTCGTGATCACGGCTCCGCCGGAGGTGCGTGCGGCGCGGCGGCACGTCGATGATCGCAGGGAGCAGCGCCTCCTGCCCGAATCCGAGAAGGTGCGGCGCGGCGACTACGTCTACGAGAACGACGGCACGCTGGAAGAGCTCGACGCCTTCGTGGCCGGCCTGATGCGAGAGCTCGAGGCGTGAGACGCCTCTTCGGCATGGTGGTGATCGCCCTCGGCGTGCTCGCGACCGTCGCCGTGTTGCAGGGTTCGAAGCCGGGCTGGTGGGAGCGGCTGTGGTATCCGCTCGAGTACAAGCAGATCGTGCGCGGCCACGCGCGGAACTACGACCTCGATCCGGCCCTGCTGGCGGCGGTGATCTACCAGGAGTCGAAGTTCAAGGCCGACGCGAAGTCGAGCTCCGGCGCGATCGGGCTGATGCAGCTCCTGCCGGACACGGCCAAGGGGATCGCGCTCCATACCGGCGGCAGCCGCTTCGACGTGGCCGACCTCTACGACCCCGAGATCAACGTGCGCTACGGCGCGTGGTACCTACGCCACCTCCTGCAGAAGTACGGCGACGAACGCGCCGCGCTCGCCGCGTACAACGCGGGGCAGGACAACGTCGACCGCTGGCTGGCCGCGGGAGGGGAGATCGCGTTCGCAGAGACGCGCCACTACGTCGATCGCGTCGAGGAGCTGAAGGGGATCTACCGGCGCGCCTACGGCGACGAGCTCGGCAGCTGAGGCAGGCAGCCGGTTTCCGTACCGGGCTGGTTGGCGATCGTGAAGCGTTGCGTCGCCTCGGATTCGTTCCCGCGCATGTCGCGGACGTGCACTGTCACGTCGTACGACCCGTTCGGGTACCAGCGCGTGTCGACGAGGTTCGCGAGGTTGTAGACGTAGCGCCCGGCGATCACGAATTGCTGGTTCGAAAATCGCGGCGCGTTCTGGAAGCTCCCGCGCGCATACACGTTCCAGAAGCGATGGTTCGTCGGTAGCGTCGTCCTGAAGTCCGCGGCGGGCACATTTCGGTCGTATGCGACGCCGCCGACGTGGTCGAAGCTCCACGTCACGTACGACGGCGAGACGGGGAACCCCGCGAACGGGCCCGGAACCGGCAGCGGCGGAACGTCGAACGCCGTGGCGACGATCGAGACGGTGCCGCAGACGTGCGTGGGGTCGAGCGGGAGCAAGGACCACGAGCCGCGCATCGCGATCGAGTCGACCTCCGGGACGGTGTCGTCACGATACGGCGCGATCCCGCCCGGGGCGAGCGGGTTCCAGACGCGGCCGCTACGGATCTCCGTCAGATGGACGTGCGCGAAGGCGGCGAGCACGTAGCCGAGCACGGTCCGGCCCGCGACCACGTGGTCGCCGTTCAAGACCGTCGGGCTGATATGGAAGTACTGGAACGTCCGGCCCTTCGAGCGGACGGACACGGCCGCCCCGTCGATGAGCCGCGCAGTGCCGGAGGCGATCGGGTACACAGGCGTGTCCCCGGGCGCCGCGATGTCGATGCCGTTGTGGAACTGGAACATGCCCGGCCCTTCGAGGCCGTTGGTGAGCATCGTGTTCCAGAACCGCGTGCGCGGGTCGCCGAAGTTGGCGCGGATCGGGTGCTGGCGCTTGAACGGCTTGATCGGCCAGGGGTAGGCCTGCGCGCTCCCGACGACGGCAAGCATCAGCATCAGCAAGAGCGCAGGCAGAAGCCGGCGCAGGGTGAATCCGACCCGGTCGATCGGGAGAGATTACTCCGTCGCGCGGCGGTCTAGCTCGTTCGCCTTGTTCGTGAGCGCGGCGAACCCACTCTGCAGCCAGTCGTTCACGCCGGCCGCGGCGAGCGACCACGTGAGCAGGCGGCCGAATCTCGGCGCGAGGACCTGCGTCGACGCGAGCGCGGCCGCCGCCCAGGTGCCGCCGCAGCGGCTGCACGTGACGAGCTCGCCGATCGCCTGCCGGAAGTCTCCCGACTCCAGGGGATCCTCATCGCCTTCGTGGGCCTCGCCTTTCACGAACGGCTCGCGCAGGAAACTCGTCACCTCGTCGCGGGCGAGCGTGCGCGCAGCCTTGAACGACGCCGCCGCGAGCACGGCGAAGTCCAGCGCCGTCTGACACGCGGGGTTCCGGTCGAGTGCGTGCGCCGCGTAGCCGGCAGCGCCCAGCCCGCCGACGAAGACGCCCGTGATCGCCGCGTACGCAGCGTAGGGCGGGCGGCTCGCGCGGCTTTCGGTAACGACGTCCATCGAGGCTACGCTTGGACAAGATGCGCGAGTTCAAAACATCGGACGCCTACCGGCCCACCGGGGACCAGCCCGGGGCGATCGGCACGCTCGCGGAGGGGCTCTCCGGCGACGAGCGCTACCAGACGCTCATCGGCGCGACCGGCACCGGCAAGACCGCGACGATGGCGTGGACGATCGAGCAGGTCGGCAAGCCGGCGCTCGTGATCGCGCACAACAAGACCTTGGCGGCGCAGCTCTGCAACGAGTTCCGGGAGTTCTTCCCGTACAACGCCGTCGAGTACTTCGTGTCGTACTACGACTACTACCAGCCCGAGGCGTACGTCCCGCAGGCAGACCTGTACATCGAGAAGGACTCGTCGCAGAACGACGACATCGCCCGCCTTCGGCTCGCTGCGACGTCCGCTCTGTTCACGAGGCGGGACGTCGTCGTGGTCGCGTCCGTCTCGTGCATCTACGGGCTCGGCTCACCGGAGGAATGGCGCGAGCGGGTGATCATCCTCGAGGTCGGCGAAGAGCACGATCGCGACCTCGTGCTCCGGAAGCTGATCGACTCCCAGTACGTCAGGAACGACACGATGCTCGGCCGCGGCCGCTTCCGTGTGAAAGGCGACGTGGTCGAGGTGCAGCCTGCGAACCAGGAGACTGCTTACCGCATCTCCTTCTTCGGCGACGAGGTCGAGCACATCAGCCACTTCGATCCCCTGACCGGCGAAGTGCTGGCGAAGCTCGACAACATCGCGATCTGGCCCGCCACGGAGTACGTGACCTCGCGCCCAACGGTCGAGCGCGCCGTCGGCGAGATCCGCCACGAGCTCGAGGAACGGGTCAAGGAGCTGGAGCTCGAGGGGAAGATGCTGGAGGCGCACCGTCTCCGGCAGCGGACCGAGTACGACCTCGAGATGCTCCAGGAGCTCGGCTTCTGCAACGGCATCGAGAACTACTCGCGCATCCTCGAAGGACGCTCGCCGGGAACACACCCGTTCACGCTGCTCGACTACTTTCCGTCGGATTTCGTCGTGTTCGTCGACGAGTCGCACCAGACGGTCCCGCAGCTCGGCGGCATGTACGAAGGTGACCGGTCCCGGAAGCAGACGCTCGTCGACTACGGGTTCCGGCTCCCGTCGGCGCTCGACAACCGGCCGCTCCGGTTCGACGAGTTCCTCGAGAAGGTTCCTCAGCTGGTCTTCGTGTCGGCGACCCCGGGGCCTTTCGAGCTGCGCCACTCGAGGCGCGTCGCGGAGCAGCTCATTCGGCCGACGGGCATCGTCGACCCCGAGGTCGAGCTGCGTGCGACGAGGAACCAGATCGACGACCTGCTGAACGAGATCCGGCGCCGCGAGGACGTGGGCGAGCGCGTCCTCGTCACCACGCTGACGAAGAAGATGGCCGAGGACCTGACGGACTACCTGCTCGAGTCCGGTGTCAAGGCGCGCTACCTGCACTCCGAGATCGACACGCTCGAACGGATCCAGATCATCCGCGAGCTTCGGCTCGGCGACTACGACGTGCTCGTCGGAGTGAACCTGCTCCGTGAGGGTCTCGACCTGCCGGAGGTCTCGCTCGTCGCAGTGCTCGACGCCGACAAGGAAGGCTTCCTGCGCGGGCGGACGTCGCTGATCCAGACGATCGGGCGAGCGGCGCGGAACGTCAACGGCAAGGTGCTGCTGTACGCGGACAAGGTCACGCAGGCGATCCAGGAGGCGATGGACGAGACGAACCGCCGGCGCGCGATCCAGCTCGCCTACAACGAGGAGCAGGGCATCACGCCGGAGACGATCGTCAAGGGTGTCTCCGACATCGCCGAGTTCCTCTCGCTCGAATCGCCGACGGTTCCGGCGACGAAGCGGCGACGCGGTCGAAAAGACATCGAAGGGATGGCTCCGAGCGAGCTGGAGAAGCTGATCATCCAGCTCGAGGAGGAGATGTTCGCCGCGGCCGAAGAGTTGCGCTTCGAGTACGCGGCGAAGCTGCGTGACGAGATCAAGGACCTGCGCCGCGAACTCGTCGCGGCCGCCGCGCAAGCACCTGCCTAGAATCGCCGGGCGTGCTCGGTTCCGTCCTCATGATCATGCTCTTCGGGTTCATCACCGGAGGTCTCGCGCGACTCGCCGTTCCGGGTCCCGATCCGATGCCGGTGTGGCTGACCATGGCAATCGGGCTAATCGGCTCGGTTGTGGGTGGTGCAATCGCGATCGGAATCTGGGGCCGTGGCACGCAGGTCGTCGGGCTCTTGGCTTTCCTCGGGGCCATCCTGCTCGTCGTTGCCTACCGTCGGTTCGTGCAGAAGCGTCCGATCGTTGGGCCGGAGGCGCACAAGTTCCCCGAGCGTGGCTTCGGGATCGAGCGGGCGCAGGAGCGCCGCCGGCAGTTCGAGGAGTTAGCCCGTCAGGCGCGCGACTCGCAGGCCAAGGGTGACGTGGACTCAAACCTGCAGAAGCTCGCCGACCTGCACGAGGCCGGCGTCCTCACCGACGCGGAGTTCGAGGAGAAGAAGGCTCAGCTGCTCAGCCGGCATTAGGTTTCCGGCGTGCCGGGCGTGGAAAGACCGCGCCCATGCACTGGATATGGTTCATCATCGTTGGAGCGATCGTGGGCTTTCTCGGCAGGCTTTTCCATCCGGGGAGCGATCCCATGGGCCTGCTGCTCACCGTCGCCATCGGCATCGTCTCCATGATCATCGCGGCCGCCATCTCCGGTGGCTGGCTCGCGTTCATCATCGGCGTCGTCATCGCCGTCATCCTGGTGGCCCTCGTCAGCCGGTTCATGGCCGGCCGCGGCGGGCGCCCCGTGCGGGCCTAAGCGGCTCGGAAGCCAATGCCTCACGGCCGCGCGGAAACTGCCGCTCGGCCGTGAGGCCCCAATCCGTGTCCCGCCAGACGTAGGTCTGGATCCGGAGACAGTCGCGCTCGACCTCGTAGACGTGGATGCCGCGCGCCTCGCCCTGCCGTTTCGGGCGTGGCTGCCCGAGCCCGGGGGCGATCGAGACGACGACGCCCAGCTCCCCGCCGCGCGCGATCTCGAACTCGTGGCGCTCGCTGATCGCAACCTGGTGGATGTGACCCGCGAGGATCAGGTCCGCGCCCGCGCCGACCAGCGAGGCCAGCACATGGTTCCTCCGCGCGACCGGCTTCTTGCGAGAGCGCCACGGCGCGCCGAGCAGGTGGTGGTGCAGGACGACGATCTGGAAGGCACCGTCGGGCCCTTCGCGCAGCCGCTCCTCTGCGCGGGTCAGCTGCGCGGCGCGAAGGCCGCCGGACTGGTGACGCCAGGGTCGCACCGAGTTGAGGCCGACGACGTGGAGCGTCGCCGAGGAGTACGTCGGCTCCGTCGTCTCCCAGTGCCGTTCGAACTCCCGGAACGAGCGGGTGAAGCGTGCGGGAAACGAATAGGGGATGTCGTGATTGCCGGGAATTGCGAGGACGGGCGGTCCGAGCTGCCGCAGAAAACGCGACGCGTTGGAGAGCTGATCTTCACGTCCGCGATGGCTCAGATCGCCGCTCGCGATCACGAGCTCGGGCTCGAAGCGCTCGATCAGCACCGGTGCACCGCGCTCGATTGCGGCGTCGTCTCCCGCGCCGTAATGCAGGTCCGACAGGTGCAAAACGCGAGTAAGCACCGCTGGAGCAGCCTATAAACTGGGTCGCGTGACCGAAGAATCGGCCGAGATCTTCGACGACCTCTATCTCGGTCTACGGGCAGGCGGCGCGATCCGGAAGCAGCGCCGAGGTGAGCCGCTCACGAGCGACGAACGCGAAGCGCTCGGGCGGTGGCAGCGGCTCTCCACCTGGCGCAAGGCGCTCGCGATCGGCGGCTTCGCGCTCGGGACGTTCGGTCTCGGTTTCACACTCGGCGGCCTCGTGTTCGGCCGCTGGCGCAAGACCGCCTAGGTCTCAGCCTCCTTCGCAGGGACGGTGACGAGCACTGCGACGAGCGGCACGGCGAGGATCACTGCGAAGGCGCCGAACAGGATCCCGACGGACGTGACCGAGATGAGCACGAGCAGCGGCGGCAACCCGACCGCGTCGCCGAGGACACGCGGCAGGATCAGATAGTCCTCGAGAAGCCGGACCGCGAGCACGCAGATGCCGGCCGAGAGAGCGACGTGCCAGGACTCGGTGAATCCGACTGCGACCGCGAGTGCACCGCCCGCGAGCGGGCCGATGACCGGGATGATCTCGACGACTCGGGCAAAGGCGCCGACCAGGATGAAGTAGGGCAGGCCGACGGCCCAGAACGCGAGCGAGAGCACCGTGCCGACGAGGACGATCAGGACGGCCTGGCCGCGGACGAAGGCTCCGAGCTTCAAGTCGATCAGGTTCCACGTGTCCCGGAGCTTCTTGCGCTTCGGTCTCGGTACGAGCGATGCGGTGAAGTCGACGGTTCGCTCGCGCTCGAAGGTCCAGTATGCGGCCGTGGCGAGCACGAAGAAGATCCCGACGAGGACCTCGAACGCCTTGATCGTCACCTCGACCGCAGGGTTTCTTTCATGACCAGGGATTTTTCGCCGTTTCGCGAATGCCGCAAACGCCATGGTCGAGTACGACATGGAGCGAATTTGCCTCGACGAGCGGCGGCACGGCGTCGTGCTGGCGGCGCCGTTCGCACGGGCGCTCGCGCTCGCAGCGGTCGGAATCGGGCTGATGGTCGTCGGCTGGCCGGCCACGATCGCCGCCGTCGCGCTGCAGGTGCTCGCTGCGGCGATCGCCGTACGCGCCGTCTGGGCGTGGGAGAGCACGCGCGTCGTCCTGACGACGGAGAAGCTGTTCGTCGTCCACGGCATGCTGCGTCGACGGTCCGCCTCGATCCCGCTGTCGCGAGTCGGCCCTGTCGAGGTAGAGCAGACCGTGCTGGGCCGGCTCTTCGGGTACGGCACAATCGTCGCCGGCGACCTGGAGATCATGTACGTCCCGGAACCGAGGCGCATCGACTGGCTCGTCGAGCACGCGCGGGGCGGGGTGACGGGCGTGTCCCTATGAACCAGGGTCTGACCCTCGGTTCATAGAGGGTGTGACGAAACAGCAACGACTTGCAGCAAACCACCTCGGCGCGGTTCAGGCGCAGCTACGTTCGCTGGATGCCCCGCCCGCTGCGTACCAACTTCCCGGACGGGTACTTCCACGTCTTCGCACGCGGGGTGGCCGAGACTGCTGTCTTCGTCGACGACGAGGATCGCCGGACGTTTCTCGCGCTGCTCGCCTCGGCGTCCAACCGCTACCGCTGGCAGTTCCACACGCTCTGCCTCATGACGACGCACTACCACTTCGTACTCGAGAGCGCCCGCGCCGGGCTCTCCGCTGGGATGCAGTGGCTCAACGGCGTCTACGCCCAAACGTTCAACAAACGCTACGAGCGGCACGGACACCTCTTCGGCGGCCGCTTCGGCTCACGCGTGATCGAGGACGAGGAGTACCTCCAGGCAGCGTGCGACTACGTGCTCCTCAACCCTGTCCGCGCAGGGCTCTGCGAACGCGCCTCCGACTGGCCCTGGAGCGCCACCAGATACGGCTTTCCGGAAGCCTGAACGAACACTTGTTCGATCCGATCCACCCGGCTAGACTGGCCAGGTTATGGCCCAGGATGAGCTCGTCGTACACGGCGCCCGGGAGCACAACCTCAAGGACGTCACCGTCCGGCTGCCTCGGAACAGGCTGATCTGCATCACCGGGCTCTCCGGCTCCGGCAAGTCGTCCCTGGCCTTCGACACCATCTACGCGGAGGGCCAGCGGCGCTACGTGGAGAGCCTCTCCGCGTACGCCCGCCAGTTCCTCCAGATGATGGAGAAACCGGACGTCGACTCTATCGAGGGTCTCTCGCCGGCGATCTCGATCGACCAGAAGACGACCTCCAGGAACCCCCGGTCGACCGTCGGCACGGTCACGGAGATCTACGACTACCTGCGCCTCCTCTATGCGCGGGTCGGACGCCCGCATTGTCCTGTCTGCGGCAGACCCATCTCCGGCCAGAGCCAGGAGTCGATCGTCGACCAGATCCTGCAGCTGCCGGGAGGGACCAGGTTCACTGTCAACGCGCCGGTCGTGCGCGACCGAAAGGGCGAGTACAAGGACGTCTTCGAGGAGCTCCGGAACGAGGGCTTCACACGCGTCAAGGTCGACGGTGAGCTGCGCCTGCTCGAAGAGGAGATCACGCTCGACAAGAAGTTCAAGCACACGATCGAAGTGGTCGTCGACCGCCTGACGATGAAGCCGGATCTGCGGACGCGCCTCGCGCAATCCGTCGAGACCGCAGCCCAGCTCGCGGACGGGCTCGTCGGCATCGACGTCGTCGGCGACGAGCCGAGGTCGATGCTCTTCAGCGAGAAGTTCGCGTGCCCGGACCACGGCGTCTCGCTGCCGGAGCTGCAGCCGCGGATCTTCTCCTTCAACTCGCCGCACGGCGCGTGCCCGCGCTGCACCGGCCTCGGCGCGCAGCAGGAGATCGACCCGGACCTGCTCGTCCCCGATCCGAGCGTCTCGATCGGCGAGGGCGCGCTCGTTCCGTGGTCGGTCGGCAACTCCGGCTTCTACGAGTCGGTGATCCAGGCGATCGCGGACCGGTACGAGATCCCGCTCGACGAGCCGTGGGAGAGCTTGAGCCAGGAGGAGCAGGATCTCTTCCTCTACGGCACGGAGGGCGAGCGCGTCTACGTGAGCTACCGCAATCGCATGGGGCGCAAGCGGTCGTACATGCTCGCCTTCGAGGGGATCATCCCGAGCCTCGAGCGCCGTTACCGCGAAACCGACTCGTCGACGCAGCGCGAGCGGATCGAGGAGTACATGTCGTTCCGTCCCTGTCCGGTGTGCAAGGGAGCGCGCCTGAAGCCGGAGGTGCTCGCGGTCACAGTCGGCCACAAGAACATTCACGAGTTCACGCAGATGTCGGTCACGCGTGCACTCCAGTTCCTCGACGAGCTGGAGCTGACGGAGACCGAGCAGCTGATCGGGGCCCGGATCGTCAAGGAGATCCGCGAGCGGCTGACGTTCCTGGACAACGTCGGCGTCGGATACCTCCAGCTCGACCGCGCATCGGCGACCCTCTCAGGCGGCGAAGCGCAGCGGCTGCGACTCGCGACGCAGATCGGCTCGCAGCTCGTCGGCGTCCTCTACATCCTCGACGAGCCGTCGATCGGGCTGCATCAGCGGGACAACGACAAGCTGATCGGGACGCTCGAGCGGCTGCGCGACCTCGGCAACACCGTGCTCGTGGTCGAGCACGACGAGCAGATGATGCGCTCGTCCGACTGGCTGGTCGACATGGGCCCTGGGGCCGGCGAGCACGGCGGGCACGTCGTCGCGGAAGGGCCGGCGACGAAGGTGGAGCGGAGCAAGGGCTCGGTGACCGGCCAGTTCCTCTCGCGCCAACGCGAGATCCCGGTGCCGGAACGCCGCACGGACGACCACGGATCGTTCTGGGTGCGCGGAGCCACCATGCACAACCTGAAGGACATCGACGTCGAGTTCCCCGTCGGGAAGTTCGTCTGCGTCACCGGCGTGTCCGGCTCGGGCAAGTCCACGCTCGTGAACGAGATCGTCTACAAGGCGCTCGCGAACCGGCTCCATCGC
>JBKPDB010000041.1:0-9200 GCA_046727655.1 Actinomycetota bacterium | reverse complement strand
GCGGCCGCGTCGCCATCATCGTGCTCCTGATCCTGATCACGTCGGGCCTGGGAGTCGTCAACCCTCTCCTTACCAAGCAGGTCTTCGACAAGGCGTTGTTCCCGCCGGGCCAGAGCGGTCCGAACCTCGGGCTGCTCTACGTGCTCGTCGGCTTGATGATCATCGTCCCGATCGTCGCGTCCGCCATCGGCGTCGTTCAGACCTACCTCACGACGGTCGTCGGCCAGCGTGTGATGCAAGACCTTCGGAACAGGCTCTTCGAGCACCTGCAGTCGATGTCGCTTCGCTTTTTCACGGCCACGCGCACCGGCGAGCTCCAGTCGCGGCTCCAGAACGACGTCGGCGGTGTCCAGAACGTCGTCACGAACACGGCCTCGTCGGTGCTCTCGAACGTTGTGACCGTTCTGAGCACGGTCGTCGCGATGCTGATCCTCTCGTGGCAGCTGACGCTGCTGGCTCTCGGCATCGTGCCGCTCTTCGTGTACTTGACCTACCGCGTCGGGCGTGTGCGCCGACGCGTATCAGGGGAGACGCAGGAGTCACTCGCCGACCTGTCCGCGCTGACTGAAGAGACGCTTTCGGTCTCCGGCGTCCTCCTCACTAAGGTGTTCGATCGCCGCGGCGACGTGATCGAGCGGTACCGCGGCGAGAGCCGGCGGCTTGCGGGCCTTCAGGTCCGGCAGTCGATGATCGGTCGCTCGTTCTTCGCGCTCATCCAGACGTTCTTCTCGGTCGCTCCCGCCCTGGTGTATCTCGTCGCCGGGCACGCCGACCTGAGCTCCGGGACGATCGTCGCCTTCACCACCCTGCAGACGCGCCTCCTGTTCCCGATCGGCCAGACGTTGCAGACCGCGGTCGAGGTGCAAGCGTCGCTCGCACTGTTCGAGCGGATCTTCCAGTACCTGGATCTCCCCCACGACATCGTCGACCGGAAGGATGCGCGGACGATTCCTGCCGAGGACGTTCGAGGCGAAGTCGCACTGGAGGACGTCTGGTTCCGGTACGAGGAGCCGACGGAGCCGATCTTCGACGGCGCGGCGGTGGACGGGAACGCCGCCATTGCCGCGGCCGACGGCGCCGGCCGGCGCCACTGGACGCTCGAAGACCTCTCGCTCGCGGTCCAGCCGGGTCAGCTGGCGGCGATCGTCGGACCTACCGGGGCGGGCAAGACGACGATCTCGTACCTGATCCCTCGGCTCTACGACGCGACGCGAGGGCGGGTGGAGCTCGACGGCTACGACGTCCGCGACCTGACCCAGGCGACGCTCGCCGGGGCGATCGGGATGGTCACGCAGGAGACGTATCTCTTCCACGCGAGCGTTCGCGAGAACCTCCTCTACGCGAGGCCGGAGGCAATGCAGGAGGAGCTCGAGCGAGCGGCCTCCGCGGCGCAGATTCACGACCGGATCATGGAGCTGTCCGACGGCTACGACACGGTCGTCGGCGAGCGCGGCTACCGGATGTCAGGCGGCGAGAAGCAGCGGCTCGCGATCGCGCGGGTCATCCTCAAGGACCCCCGCGTGCTGATCCTCGACGAGGCGACCTCCGCGCTCGACACCACGAGCGAGCGCCTCGTCCAGGCTGCGCTCGAGCCGTTGATGAAGCATCGAACGACGATCGCGATCGCGCACCGGCTGTCGACGATCATCTCGGCAGACGTGATCTTCGTGCTCCAGCGGGGTCGCCTCGTCGAATCGGGAACGCACGCAGAGCTCCTCGCTGCCGGCGGTCTCTATGCGGAGCTGTACCAACAGCAGTTCGCCGGTGGGCTCGTCGAGGCCCGGTGCGAGGACGGTGTGGTGCTCAGCGGCGGCGAGGTCGTCGCGCTCTCGCCCGCCACCGGCTGACGTTGTCAGCGTGAGGCCGCCGCATCGGCGACGGGCTCGATGATCGCCTCCGCGCCGGTCGCGCCCGCGACCGCTTCCTCGGTGGCCAGCTCGGTCGTGCGCCCCAGCGTCGTGCGCAGTGGAACCTCCTTCAGGAACAGCGCCAGCACGAACGGCACGATCGCCAAGACCATCCCGAAGAGGAAGACGCCGTGCAGCGCGTGCGCGAAAGCCTGGAGGAAGTCGTCGTGCACGGTCGCCGGGAGTGCTTTCGCCTGCTCGGGTGTGAGGTGAACACCGCCGGTGAGGCGGCCGGCTACGTTGGCGGGCAACTCCTTGATCTGATCGCTGAGCCGGGATGCGAAGATCGCGCCGAAGATCGCGACGCCGAAGGAGCCGCCGACCGAGCGGAAGAACGTCGCCGTCGACGTGGCGACGCCGATCTGCTCCGGTCGCGCGTCGTTCTGGACGACGAGCACGAGCACCTGCATCACCAGGCCGATGCCGATGCCGACCACCGCCATGTAGACGGATGCGAGCCAGGGAGCGGTGTCGACGGAGAGTCGCGACAGCAGGTACATGCCGACCACGAGAGTGGCCGTGCCGGCGATCGGAAAGATCTTGTATCGGCCGATGTGACTGATCGCCCGGCCCGACGCTATCGCGGCAACGAGCAGGCCACCCATCAGCGGCAGCATGCGAAGGCCGGAGCTCGTCGGGCTGTAGCCGTAGACGAGCTGCAGGAAGAGCGGAATGAACACGATCGCTCCGAACATCGCCATCCCGATCGTGAAACCCATCGAGTTCGCGATGTCGAAGACGCTCGAGCGGAACAGCGTCAGAGGCAGGAGCGGCTCCGCAGCACGGTTTTCGTGCCAGACGAAGAGCGCCAGCAGCAGAACTCCTGCGACGGCGAGCCCGATGATCGTGTCGGATCCCCAGGCGTACTGGGTGCCGCCCCACGTCGTCACCAGGACGAGCGAGCCGACGCCGGCTGCCAGCAGGCCTGCGCCGATGTAGTCGATGCGGTGCCGACTCCGAGCGGACGGAAGGTGGAGGCGTAACGCGACGATCGCTACCGCGAGCGCGCCGACCGGCATGTTCACGTAGAAGACCCAGCGCCAGGAGAGATTGTCGACGAGGAAGCCGCCGAGCAGTGGCCCGGCAACCGAGGCCACCGCGAACACGGAGCCGATCAAGCCCATGTAACGTCCGCGCTCCCGCGGCGGCACGATGTCGCCGATGATCGCTTGCGCGCCGACCATCAGGCCGCCGGCGCCGATGCCCTGGAGGGCGCGGAACCCGATTAGCTCGCCCATGCTCTGGCTGAGGCCGGCCAGCATCGAACCGGCCAGGAAGATCAGGATCGCTGCCTGGAACACGGGCTTCCGCCCGTACATGTCGCCGAGCTTCCCGTAGATCGGCGTCGAGACGGTCGAAGCGAGCAGGTACGACGTCACCACCCACGAGAGGTGGCTGAGCCCGCCGAGGTCGCCGACGATCGTCGGCAGCGCGGTCGAGACGATCGTCTGATCGAGCGCGGCCAGGAACATGCCCAGCATCAGCGCCCCGAACACGGTCCAGAGTGCGCGCCCGGTGAGCCGTCCCTCCGTCTGCGTGTTGCTCAACCGGACCGCCTTTGCATCACGCGATCCAGCTGAGCACGCGTCAACGGCGGCTGTTGGAGCGGTGTCGCCGCCTCGGCGCGAAGGCCGTCGAGCAGGAAGCCGAGGTGCCGGCGCCACAGCTCGGGGGAAACGGCCCTCGTCTCCTCGATCACGCGGCCGACGCTCCAGATCACAAAGGGCATGTCTTCCGGGGCGAAGTCCGCACGCAGCGCTCCTTGCTCCTGCGCGCGCTCGACCAGCCGGCGGATCAAGGGTCGCATCCGCGCGCGCATCGCATCCGCGCGCTCACGACCGTGTGCCCGCGTGGCGAGCATGTCCTTGAGCCCGCGATTCTTGACATGCAGCGCGAAGAAGTGCTCGAGAAAGCCGCGAAGGCCGTGCCAGGCATCCTCCACGGCCAGCGCCTGCTCGGCGGCTCCGACGATCTCGTCGAAGGTGTCCTCGAGGACGGCGTCGACGAGATCCTCCTTGGTCGCGAAGTGCCGGTAGAGCGTTCCCATCCCGACGGCCGCGCGGCGAGCGATCTCTTCGACCGACACCTCGATGCCGTCGGTGGCGAAGCCGGCGCGGGCGGCCGCCACGATGCGGTCGCGGTTCGCCTGCGCGTCTCTGCGCAGCGGCCTCGCGGGAGTGGTTGGGCGGGCTGTCACCTGACCAGTATGCCAGTAAGCGGAGTGCATACTCCGCTTACTTGCCCCGCCGTGACGGTTCTCGCAATCCAAATGGCGTCGAGCCGCGTAGTGGGTTGGTTGTACCGGCCCATACCCCAAGAAAGGGGGCAGCATGTGGGGACATTTTTCCCGCAGCGTCCGCATCATCCTGGGGGCGCTGCTCCTCACCGGAGTCGCGCTCGTAGTAGGGGCGACGTCCGCGCGCAGTGACGTCCCAGGGACGTACACCGTTCACAACCTGAGCTCGAATGTGCCCGGCCTGGCCGCGCACACGGACCCCGACCTGCAGAACGGCTGGGGAATCACCGAGCCGGCGAGCGGCCCGTGGTGGGTTGCCGACAACGGCACCGACAAGTCGACGCTGTATGCGGCCGACGGCACGAAGCAGGGCCTTGTCGTCGACATCGCAAATGGCGCGCCGACAGGAACCGTCTTCAACGGCGGCTCTGGATTTACCGTCAGCTCAGGCGCCAACTCGGGCCCGGCGCGTTTCATCTTCGCAAGCGAGACGGGAACGATCAGCGGGTGGAGCCCGGCGGTCGACGCCACCCACTCCGTCGTTGCCGTTGAGAAGCCCGGCGCCGTCTACAAGGGCCTCGCTCTCGCGAACGCGGCCAGCGGGCCTCAGCTCTATGCGACCGACTTCGTGGGTGGCCACGTGGACGTTTTCAATTCGTCCTTTGGGCCCGGAGTCGCCACGGGCGGATTCGTCGATCCGACACTTCCGAGTGGCTACGCACCATTCGGAATTGCGACGGTGAACGGGCTGCTCGTCGTCACGTTCGCGAAGCAGCAGCCCGGTAACGAAGACGAGCTTCACCATCAGGGCTTCGGTGTCGTCGACGAGTTCGACACCGACGGTAACCTGATTTCGCGGATCGCGACGCACGGCCAGCTCAACGCCCCATGGGGCATTGCGCAAGCGCCGGCGAACTTCGGTCCGTTCAGCGGCGATCTGTTGATCGGCAACTTCGGCGATGGGCAGATCAACGCCTACGCACAGCAGCCGGGCGGATCGTGGGAGCGAGCCGGCGGGCTTCGTGACTCATCCGGTCGTGCGATCTCCATCGACGGCCTGTGGGGCATCGGTTTCGGCAACAACGGTGCCGCCGGACCGTCGACGACGCTCTACTTCGCAGCCGGGCCGAACGACGAGGCGGACGGCCTCTTCGGCTCGATCACGGCCAACAACTGAACTGCGCCCCGTGAACCTGGTCAGCTTCGGTTGGCCGGCTTCGCGGGGTCAGCGAAACTCAGGTGATGCCGCGGCGCTTGCTCCGTTCGTGGAAGAGCACGCGGACGTCGGCGAGCGGTCCGAGATGCCGGAGCTTCTCCGGGTTGATGACGGAGCGGATCGTCTGCACCACGCCGTCGGCGATGTCCAGGGTCATGACGTTGATCAGGCGCCCGTCGGGATCGAAGACCATGATCCCCGGCTGGCCGTTGATCTCGGTGCGCCGGGCCTGCAAGCCGAGGTCGCGTGATTGCGTCCCTACCCCCAGCAGCAACCGAACGACGCGATCGCGGCCGAAGATCGGACGCGGCCACGAGGGGCTCGTCCCGCCGCCGTCGCCGTAGACCACGACGTCGGCGGCGAGCAGGTCGACGAGGCCGTCCATGTCTCCTTCGCCGACGGCTTCGAAGAAGCGGTCGGCGAGCTCCTCGCGCTGGTCCCGCGAGGCCTCGAACCGCGGCTTGTGCTCTTCGATGTGGCGGCGCGCCCGCACTGCGAGCTGACGGCAGTTGTCCTCGCTCTTGTCGACGATCCTCGAGATCTCGTCATAGCCGTAGTCGAAGACGTCGTGAAGGAGGAAGACGGCGCGCTCCACGGGCGACAGCCGCTCGAGCAAGAGCAGGAACGCCATCGAGAGCGAGTCGGAGTCTTCGACGTATCGCGCGCCGTCGGGTGCGTTGTCGTCCGTCAGCAGCGGCTCGGGCAACCACTCGCCGATGTAGCTCTCGCGCCGCACCCGCGCTGAGCGCAGGTGGTCGATCGCAAGTCGCGTCGTGACGGCGGAGAGGTACGCCTTCGGAGAATCGATCTGGCTCGTGTCCTCGAGCGCGTGGTAGCGCAGGAATGCCTCCTGGACAATGTCCTCGGCTTCGGCCACGCTCCCGAGCATCCGGTAGGCGATCGAGAACAGGAGTGGACGAAGGTCCTCGAATGTCTCGGCCAGGGGCATCTTCCGGCTCGACGGGCTCCTTTCCATCATTCCCGAAGACGAGGAACCTGCGTCGCACGTGACACGGTGTCACAGCGTCGGCCGCATCGTCGTCATGGGAATGACGAATCGACGACGACAGAAGGAAAGGAGCTCTCATGCGTGTCTTTGTTGCAGGCGCAGGTGGAGCGATCGGACGCCGGTTGCTCCCACAGTTGGTCGCGCGCGGCCACGAGGTGGCGGCGACCACACGCAACCCCGACAAGATGGCCGATCTCCGTGCGCTCGGCGCCGAACCGCTGGTGATGGACGGTCTAGACGCAGGCTCGGTCGGAGAGGCCGTCGCCCGCGCCGAGCCCGACGTGATCGTGCACCAGATGACGGCGCTGGCCGGCATCCAGGATCTGAAGCACTTCGACGACACGTTCGCGGTCACGAACCAGCTGCGCACGAAAGGGGCCGACCATCTGCTCGCTGCCGCCGACGCACTCGGCGTCGGTCGATTCATCGCCGCGAGCTACACAGGTTGGCCGAACGCTCGTGAGGGCGGTCCCGTGAAGACGGAGGACGATCCCTTCGACGAGCACCCGCCGGCCGCACAGGAACGGTCGCTTGCCGCCATCCGGTACCTCGAACGAGCCGCGGTCGAAGGGTCTCCGCACGGGATCGCCCTGCGCTACGGGAGCTTCTACGGCCCGGGTGCCTCCGACGAGCTCGTCGAGGTGGTCCGCAAGCGAAAGATTCCGCTCGTCGGCGAGGCCGGGGGCATCTGGTCGTGGATCCACATCGACGATGCGGCGAGCGCGGCGGTGGCCGCGGTCGAGCGCGGCGCCGCCGGCGTCTACAACATCGTCGACGATGAGCCGGCGCCGGTGTCCGAATGGCTCCCCGTGCTTGCAGAGAGCGTCGGGGCGAAGCTCCCGCGCCACGTTCCCGTGTGGCTGGCGCGGCTCGCGGTCGGCGAGGTCGGCGTCTCGATGATGACGCAGATCCGCGGCTCGTCGAACGCGAAGGCCAAGCGGGAGCTCGGCTGGCAGCCGCGCTGGAGCAGCTGGCGTGAGGGCTTCCCCCACGCTCTGACAGAGCCGGCAGAACGAGTGACGGCGGCCGCCTAGGCCGACTGGGGCGCGTGCTTTGCTACCACCGCCTGGATCAGTGGGAGCGGTCCGAGGTCGAAGATCCGGGCCCACTCGAGAGGCACGAGTCGAGCGCTTGCCAGCAGGCGCTCGACATCGCCTCGCGTGCGCATCTTCCTCCTTGCGATCGCGTTGAACACGCGGAGCCAGCCGATCGCGAAGTTGTCGACGAGGACGAGGCGTCCGTCCCGGCGCGCGACGCGACCCACTTCCCTGAGGCCGACGGCTTGGTCGGTCCAGTGGTGAAACGAGGTGGTGCTGATCACCAGGTCGAACTGCGCATCCGGAAAGGGAAGGTCTTCGGCGAATGCCACCTCTAGCTGCACGTTCGAGCGCGGGCCGCGTGCCGCTCGCGCGACGTCGATCATCGCGGACGCCGGATCGACGCCAACGAGCTGGACCGTCGGCGGAAGGCGGTCGCCGAGCGCACGCAGGAACGCGCCCGTACCGCAGCCGACGTCGAGCACGGCGCTGGGATGAGGCACCACCCGAACCGCCGTCTCGAGCGCAGCGGCTACGACGCGCGAATGGAACTCTGCGCGCCGACCGCGCTCGTACGACGACGCCCGGCGAGCGAAGCGCTCGACATCGGCCACTCCGTGCGGTCCCGCGGTTATGCCGCCGCCGCTGCCTGCTCGAGCTCGTCGATCTGGATCTTCTTCATCTTCAGCATGGCCTCTTCTCCATAGTGAGAGACGTCCATGATCCGTGAGTTCGGAAAGATCGATGTGTAGAAGCCCGCGGCCTCTTCACCTTCTGAGTCGAACCACAAGCAAGGAGTGATCTTGTCCATTGTCGTCGTTCTTTCTGGTCGTGTCTTTCCGTTGACCGCGCCAACCATGAAAACTGATCGCCGGCCGGTTACGTCGTGGTTGGGCCCCAGAACCGGTCAGTGTTCGTAGCCTTCAGCGACATGACTTCCTTGGACATACCGCAAGCCGGGGGCAACGCCCACCGCGTTGTCGTGATCGGCGGCGGCTTCGGCGGGCTCCAGGCCGTCCGGAAGCTGCGGCGCGCACCGGTCGAGGTGACGCTCGTCGACCGCCGGAACTTCCACCTCTTCCAACCGCTCACGTACCAGGTCGCGACCGGAGCGCTCTCCGCCGGCGAGATCGCCTATCCGCTCCGCGCGATCTTCAAGCGCTACGCAAACGTTCGAGTCCTGATGGCAGAGGTGGCCGATTTCGATTTGGACGCACGCGAGCTCCAGCTCCGGCCCGCCTTCGGGATACCCACACCGGCCACGATGTCGTACGACACGCTCATCGTTGCCGGCGGCTCGCAGTACTCGTACTTCGGCCACGACGAGTGGCGCGAGCATGCCGCCGAGGTGAAGTCGCTCGAGAGCGCTCTCGTCGTTCGCACTCGTCTCCTCAGCGCCTTCGAAGCGGCCGAAGGGGAATCCGACCCGGAGCGGCGCGCGTCGTGGCTCACATTCGTCGTCGTCGGCGCCGGGCCCACAGGCGTCGAGATGGCCGGCCAGATCGCCGAGCTGGCGCGTGACACTCTCCGCCGCGAGTTCAGCGCCATCGATCCGCGCGACGGTCGCATCCTGCTCGTCGAAGCGGCAGACCGTGTGCTGACGACGTTTCCGCCGTCTCTCTCGGCGAAGGCAACGCGATCGCTCGAACAGCTCGGAGTGACGGTACTCGCGGGAAGGACGGTTGTCGGCATCGACGACGACAGCGTCACGATCGACGGCGGAACCGGGTCGCCGGAGCGAATTCCAACCCGGACGGTCGTCTGGGCAGCGGGAGTGACCGCCTCAGGCCTCGCC
>JBKPDB010000040.1:0-24762 GCA_046727655.1 Actinomycetota bacterium | reverse complement strand
AGCGTGCTGTTCCTCACCAGCCACTGCTGCTGCGAGCCGTTGACGATCGTGCCGCCGTCGAACCTCGAATCGGAGATGAAGCCGCCGCTCGCGAACGAGGGGCCGGTGCAGTAGTCCATCAGCGTGGCGAACCCGTTGACATGGACGCGGCGCATCGGCGCCGCCTGCGACACGGCCCAGAACTCGCCGTTGTAGCAGCCGAAGTTGGGCGTGCTCACGTTGATAGTCAGGTTCGACAGCGACCGCCAGAAGTTGTTGAGCGCAACGCAGAAGTCCCCGACGCACTGGTTGCCGCGTCGTTCGGCGAGAGGCCGAGGCCGGCGACGCTGGTGTAGTAGCCGACCTGGAAGTTCAGGGGATTCATATCCGTGCCGTAGGTGCCGGGCTTGAACAGCAGTGCGTAGCGCTGCGAGCCGAACTGATTCGGTACCTGTTGCGCGGCGATCGCGTCGACTCTCGCCTGGATCTCGCTCGTCGGCATGCTCGGGTCGAAGATCACCACGTTCGGGCCGAAGTCGGGTGGCCCTGCCGGCGGTTTCGCGGCGGCGGCCGCGCCGACTCCCAGCACCAGAAGGGAGGCGACGGCGGCGGCGAGGATCAGCAGGCGTCGGCCGGCGAGGCGTGCGACTGACGCGTCGCGGTCTAGGGCGGCGTTCCGTGGCATGAGCAGAACCCTTCTGCTGAGCGTGAAGCCTCGTCCGACTACGAGGCGAGCGCGAAGATACCAAGGGCCGCCGGTTGGCGACCGCCCGTCAGCCCCGGGACGTGCGCCGTGCGGTGTCGCCGATGATCGCGGCGAGCTCCTGCGGGCGCGACCACATCGGCCAGTGGCTCGTGGGCAGGTCGACCCATGTGACGTTGCGCAGCTCGGCGAACCCTCCGAGCCAGGTCTGGCCCTGCTCGACGGCGTCCTTGTACTGGTCCGACGTGTATCCCGTTGCGATGGCTGTGGTCGGGATGTCGAGGCGCGCGTCGTTCGTCAGCTCAGGCGCCTCGCGCAATACGCCTCCGGGTTCGGGCACGGCGCGTTGCCGGAAGGTCTCGAGCTGTTCCTCGCTGAGCCCGTCGAGGTTCTCCTCCGCCGCCAGCTCTTCCCAGTCGAGGGGCCTCTCGGCGCCTTCGAAGGAGGGGTCGAGCGCAGCGGTGGCCGGACCTGAATCGACGTACACCATGGCCGCGATCTGTTCCGGGATGCGGTCACTCGCGGCGTACCCCGCGGCGCCGGCGCCGCTGTGCACCGCGAGCACGGCGGGACGCCCGGCGGCCGTCACGGCCTCGCGGATGGCGTCGACGTGGTCCGAGTGCGTGATTTCGGAACGGTCGGTGTCGGCCGACTCGAGACCGGGCAGCGTCAGCGCGGTGACGTCATGCCCATCGGCTTGCAGAGCGGAGGCGACCTCCTCCCAGGCCCACGCGCCGAGCCAGAATCCGGGAACCAGTACGATCGGCGCCGCGTTCGTCTTCGTCGTGCTCAAGGCTTCCTCCTATGTCGTGTTGCGGATTTCGAACGTCGTCCGACTATAGCATCGTATGTCGAGAATCGTACGCCGCTGCTAGAGTCGAACACATGCCCGAGACCATGATCGACGTGGAAGCCCTGTACGCCGCCCTCGACAACAAACGGAAAGCGCAGGAAACGAGCTGGCGCGAACTCGCGCGCGGGCTCGAGATCAGCCCGTCGACGTTCAGTCGGATGGCTCAGGGCCGCCGGCCGGACGTGGACACCTTCGCGACGCTTCTCCACTGGCTCGGGATGCCGGCTGAGTCCTTCATGCGCTCGACGCGGAAGAAAAGCGGCGCTGCCGAGGAGGAACCAGTGGCGATGGTGTCCTCGTACCTTCGCTCCGCGCGGAACATCGAGCCGGAGGACGCCGAGGCGCTCGAGGAGATCTTCCGCGCCGCGTACAAGCGCCTCGTGCGCGAGACCTAGGCGAGGCGGGCGTGGTAGCCGAGCTACGGCGAGGTTTCAAGGCCGACGCGGAGCGTATCGCCGACCTCGTCCGCCGCGACCTCGGTCTCGCGCCGCTCGACCGGCTCGACTGCTTCGCCCTTGCCGAGACGTGGGGGGTACCCGTAGTCTCGCTCGGCGAGCTACGCGAGGACGGGGCGTCCGACGCGAGCATCCGCAGACTGCTCTCGCCCGATGCCGGCTTCTCGGCGGCGACGATCGTCGTCGGGCCCAGGCGCCTGATTGTCTACAACCAGCGCCACGAGCCGGGCCGGAAGGCGAGCAGCCTCGCCCACGAGCTCGCGCATGTGGTCCTCGAGCACGAGGCTGCACCCGCACTCGGCGTCGGCGGCTGCCGGCACTGGGACGGCGGGCAGGAGGCCGAGGCGGACTGGCTCGGCAGCACGTTGCTCGTTCCGCGCGCCGGCGCGCTCGGGTGGATGCTCCACAGCTATGACGTCGATGCAGGCGCACGCAACTTCGGCGTCAGCGTCGAGCTTTTCCGTTGGCGCATCAACCACACCGGTGTCGTCCGTGAAGTGGAGAAGCTCAGGCGCCGAGCCCAGCTAGCGCGCTGAGGCGGCGGCCTACGCGAGCGCGACCGGACGCTCGGGCGCTCGATCATCGCCCGTAGCTCGGGCAGCTTGCGCTCGGCGACTTCGCGCAGTCGCTCGATAGCCGGCTTGTCGCCGGGCGCGGCGTCGAGGAGAAGGCGGATTTCGTCGAGGTTGAGCCCGGCGCGTTGCGCGGTGTCGATCACGGCGAGTTTGCGAAAGACGTCCGGTCGGTAGTGCCGGCGGCCACTGACGCGCGTCGGCGGCGGGATGAGACCGATCTGCTCGTAGTAGCGGAGCGAGGAGGGGTCCGTCCGCTGCGCTCGGCGACCCCTCCGATCCTGAAAAGGCCGGCGGGACTGGACACTTGACTTCAAGTCGACTTGAAGATGCATGCTTCAAGAGCTTGAGCCATCTTCGCCACAGGAGCAAGAAATGAGTGCTTCAGACCCTGAGAGACCCACTCCGCAAGACGCAGTTACGGCCGTGATCGCCTGCGCGCTGACCGGCGACGATCTGCGTAGGCAGGCCAAGCGTTGGCAGCAGCTACGCGCGTGGGCCGGGCGCGAACGGATCGAGACAGCTGACGGCGTTCGCCTGATCTTCGTCGACGCCGAACCGGCGGAAGAGGAGCTGCGCGCGCTGGTCGCCGTCGAGAACGCGTGCTGTTCCTGGGCGCGATGGGAAATCTCGCGCGCCAATGGAACGCTCGTCATGGACGCCCGCTCGATAGGAGACGGAGTCGCGGCTCTGCACGGCATGTTCGTCGACGACGAAAGCGCTAGGCCGAAGTGCTGCGAGGACTGTTGAGCGGCGCGTCTTCCCCGCCATCGGCGCCACCGGGTCGCATGTCGCTGGAGACGCCGAGGCGCTCATGAGCTGGGACGAAGCCGAGTCGCGAAAGCCCTCCGAGGTCCCACTGCCGGAGCGGATCGTCTAGGAATCTCGCGGCGGCAGATGCTGACCGTCTTCGGTAGCGCGGCCGTCTCGCTGATGGTCGTTGCCTACGCTCTCGAGCAGTACCACCCCGCGCTCACTTTGACGTTCGCCGCCGGCTGCATGTGTTCCAGCATCTACGGGTTCCTTCTGGGAAGTCTCCCCTTCGGAATATTGGAACTCCTTTGGGCGGTCGTGGCGCTGCGGCGGTTCGCCCTGCGTCAACCTTGATTCAGCGGCGGCCGACGCCACTGCCGACGGCTAGAGGAAGGATCTGCCGGGCAGATTGGCGCGGCTGCCGACGGGCCGTCAACGTTTCGAGCGCGCCTGGGCGGCATTCTCGACGAGCATGCACATAAGGGCGACGGCATCGTCGTCGCCTAGTCCCCGCTCCTGGGTGAGCGAGTGCCATGTCGTGAATGCAACTGCGTGGGCTATCGCCCCCCGCGTGCCGCGCACAGCGCGCCCACGCAGTCCCCGGCGCGCCATGAGGACCTCCTCGACCGTGTCCAGGTAGCGATAGAAGTCCCGCAGCCGCCGCTGCACACTCGGGACGAGAGGCTCGTCCCGGAGCAGACTGGAGTACATCTCGTGGGTGCGCCCGTAGAACGCGTACAGGTCCCGAAGCGCACTCTCCGTTCGCTCGGCGGGATCCTCGATCGCGGCCCACGCGCGTGGGTCGGGCGGCGGGTTCGCGGCGCGCCAGTGTGACGAGCAGGCGTCGAAGAGCGCGTCCTCGTTGGGAAAGTGGCGATAGACGGTCGAGCGGCGCACGCCTGCGCGCTCGGCGATCGCCGCGATCGAGGTTCGCGCTGGCCCGAGCTCCTCGTGCAGCTGGACCGCGCTCTCGGTGATCCGGCGCCGCGTCAGCGCCTCGAGCTCGGCGCGTCTCTTCATCCGGTAAGGACGCTTTTGAACGGACATACCAGTCCTGTGAATATTGACAGATCCGGCAGGACGTCATATATTCGGCGAGACACTAATGTCTGATGAAAAGGGGCGAACGATGGAAACGACAGTCACAGGGGCGAAAGTCGTGGATCCGAACAACGGCAGGGAGGGCTTCCTCGGGAGCATTGGCGTGCGCTTCATGATCGACGGGTCCGACGCGGCCCAGCGCTTCTCGCTCGTCGAGCATCCGATGTCGCCGCGGTCGCTCGCCGCGCCGCTGCACCTCCACACGCGTGAGGACGAGTACAGCTTCGTTCTTCAAGGGCGGATGGGCGCTCTCCTGGGCGACGAGGTGCTCGAAGCCGGGCCGGGCGACCTGGTCTTCAAGCCGCGCAACCAGTGGCACACGTTTTGGAACGCGGGCGACGAGCCGTGCAGGATCCTCGAGATCATCTCGCCGGCGGGCTTCGAGCGTTTCTTCGAAGAGCTCGTCGACATGGGCGGCGTGACCCAGGCGGACCCGGAGGCCCTGGCGCAGCTCAATGAGCGCTACGGCGTCGAGATGAAGCCGGAGACGGTACCTGAGCTCCTAGAGCGTTTCGGTCTGCGGATCGGCGAGCCGCTCTCCGGCGGCTGGAGGCCGTAACCAGGCGGGCCTGCCATCATCTTGAACCCATACGCTCGGCGCGCAGCCCGGGCTTCAGTAGGATCGCGCCGTGCGCGAGTTGCGACCAGGCCTGTGGCACTGGGAGGCGCCACACCCCGACTGGCGGCCGACCGAGCCGTGGAGCGAGAACGTGTCGTCCTACGCGATCGACGACGGGGCGCGGTTGCTGCTTTTCGATCCGCTGGCCGTTCCGAGCGAGATCGAGGAGCGCGCCGCCGGCCGCGAGACGGCCATCGTCCTCACCTCGCCGTGGCACGAGCGCGACGCGCAGAGCCTGGTCGAGCGGCTCGGCGTGCCGGTCTACACGCCGCTGCCCGATACGGCAGAAGACCTCATGCGGATGTACGGCATCACCGCTGAGCAGGCTGGGGACGGGAGCCCCGACCTGATCTGGCTGCTCCGCGAGAACAAGGGCGAGGCACGCCCGTACTCCGCCGGCGACCGGCTGCCCGTCGGAGTCGAGGCGTTCCCGGGACAGAAGCCGAACGACATGGTGCTCTGGGTCGAGAGCCACCGCGCTGTCGTCGCCGGCGACACGCTCGCCGACTTCGGCGAAGGCCCCCAGATCAACCCCCGCTGGCTTACCGCAGACGTGACGCGCGAGCAGGTCGTCGACGGCCTGCGCCCGCTGCTCGCGTTGCCGGTGGAGCAATTGCTCGGGGCGCATGGGGGGCCATACGACCGGGCCGCCCTCGACCGCGCGCTCTCCTGAGGGCCTCTGCCGCTTAGCCGCTAGTCGTCGATGAGCGCGGTCGTCCCGGTGGCGGCGAGCGCGCACCCGCGCCCCGCTCCGTTCGCGAGCGTGAGCTCGTCGCCCGCTTCGCCGCCTGGTTCGGCGACCGGAGCTTGTTCCCGCACTTCGGCCTGCCACGAACCCTTCCGGAGTAGGCGCAGCCGCCGGGGCAGCACCGCCCTACCGGAGCTCCGCGAGCCGCTGCGCGACAACATCCCAGCGGGGCACCTTGGCCTCCTTGCCCTCGTGTAGGAGCGCTCGCAGAGCCGCCGAGAGAGCGCTGCGGAGCCGCTCGGGCTCGAGGGAGCCGACGTGCGTTGCGTCGAAGCCGGCGAGGGTGTCAGCGGCTAGGTCGTCGTAACCGCGTGCTTGTATCGCCGGTAGTTCCCGGCGACGGCAGGCGAGCGAGAGAGCGTGGTCCCGGACCGCGCCTATGTAGTGCTCGGCCTGCCAGACACGCCCGCGTTCGATGCACGCGCGCGCGTGCAGGCCGTAGATGACGCCCCAGCCGAACAGATCGCCGGCGGCGGGCGGCTTGGGCGCACGGTCTTCGCCCTCGGCAGTTTCGCCGAACAGCAGGCGAAACCGGGGACCGGCAGCGGCGAAGCGCGCCGCCGGCGTCAGTGACAGATCGAATTGGAGTGCGTCCGGCAGCAGGAACACGCGGTAGATCGTCGGTCCGCGCTCGAGGTCGACGAGCTGCACCGCCGCCAAATCGCCGCTCAGCACACGAGTCCAGTCGTCGAGAACTTCACTAACGGGCACACCGTCGGCGACCGCGAAGGTCAGGTCGAGGTCGGAGAAGCGATCGCCGCCGCCGATCGCCAGCGAGCCGACAGCAGCTCCCGCAACGACCCGTTGGTCCTCCTCGGCAAGGGTTAACAGCCGTTCGCGTACGGCGTCCCGCTGCTCAACCGTGAACACGACCTCGTTGATCGTAGAGCGAGGCGCGCGCTGAGCCCCGGGTCTGGTCGCCGACCGCTCGGGAACCAGCGCGTGACCGGGAAAACGCCGCGCGGCCTCGCCCGTGACCGTCATGCAGCAGAGGGCTGTCTGTGAGCCGGCCTAGCCGGCTCCCTTCAGCACTGTGCCGTTTTAAGCGCCACGCGCGGATCCTTATGCCGACGGCGCCGTGATGGCGTCCTGCGCCGGCCGGGACCCAGGCGACAGGACCGCGCCCTCTGATGCCGAGCCCACGAGCGCGGCGTATCGCGCAAGGACGGCGCTATCGTGGCTGAGGCCCGGCGGCGGCGACCGTGCCACGCGACGGCGGATCTCGTCGGCGCCGACGCCGAGCTCGATCGACCGGGCGTGGACGTCGATTGTGATCAGGTCGCCGTCCCGGACAGCGGCGAGCGGCCCACCGCGGACGGACTCAGGGCTGACGTGCCCGACCATCAGCCCGCGGGTCGCGCCGGAGAAACGGCCGTCGGTGACGAGCGCGACCGTGGGTCCGAGTCCGGCGCCGACAAGCGCCGCGGTCGCTTTCAGCAGCTCGCGCATTCCGGGGCCGCCGGCTGGGCCCTCGTTGCGAACGACGACGACGTCGCCTGCGACGACCTGCCCGGCGGCGATCGCCGCCTCGCATTCCTCCTCTGACTCGAATACGCGCGCGGGTCCCGAGTGCTGTCTGAGGTCGGTGCCGGCCACCTTTACGACGCAGCCGTCGGGCGCGAGATTCCCGCGCAGCGTGACGAGTCCGCCCGGCGGCTTGAACGGCGTATCGACTCCGGAGAGCACTGACCCGTCCGGGGCGGGCGCGTCGGCGGTTGCCTCCGTGAGGCTCGCGCCCTCGACGGTCGGTGCGATTCCCTCGACGAGCCGGTTCCGGATCAGCTCGCGTAGCAGAGCCGGGACACCGCCGACCTCGTGTAGCTCGGTGGCGACGTGGACGCCAGAGGGCGTGAGATTCGCGATGATCGGGACGCGCGCCGAAGTGTCGGTGAGCTCTTCCAGGGTCAGGTCGACGCGGGCCTCACGCGCGATCGCGAGCAAGTGGAGGAGCGCGTTCGTCGAGCCGCCGCTCGCCGCGATGCCGGCCATCGCGTTGATGAGTGCTCGGCGGTCGAGGAACGTTCGTGCCGTCGGTCCGCCGGTCTTCGCGAGCTCGGCGGCGAGCGCGCCGCCCCGTGCGGCGTCCGCGTTCCGTGCGTGCACGTCGTCGGCAGGGACGAGCGTCGTTCCGAGCAGCGCGATGCCGAGGCACTCGAGCGCGAGCGCCATCGTGTTCGCGGTGAAATGGCCGGCGCAGGTGCCGGGCCCGGAGCACGCGGCGGCCTCGATCTCGTCGATCGCATCCCGGTCGAGGCGACCCGCGTGGTATGCGCCCACCGCTTCCCACACCTCGAGGATCGTCGCCCGTTGCGACCGCCACGTGCCCGCTCGCATCGGGCCACTCGCGACCACGACCGCCGGCTTGTCGATCCGCGCCAGCGCCATCAGCGCAGCAGGGACGGTCTTGTCACAGCCGACGATCGCGACCACGGCGTCGAAGTCGTGCGCGACGTCCATGAGCTCGATCGAGTCGGCGATCACCTCGCGGGAGACGAGCGAGGCGCGCATGCCCGGCGTCGCCTGGGTCTGGTTGTCGGAGACCGCGATCGTGTTGAACGGTAGCGGGACGCCGCCGGCCGCGGTGACGCCCTCCGCGACCGCGTCCGCCAGCACACGGTGGTTCAGGTTGCACGGCATCGTCCCGGTCCACGACGCGGCGATCCCGACAATCGGGCCTCGCAGCCGTTTCGGCTCGATGCCCATGGCGCGGAAGTGGGACCGGGCGCCCGCGCGGTCCACCCCGTCGGCGAGGTCGGCGCGGGCACGCCGGCGGGCCTCCTCGATGCCGCCGCCAGCGGGCATGCGGGTCAACGGATCGCGCTGATCGGCGCGTCGATGACGTTCACGGGAGGACGAGGGTTGCCTTGACGCCGCGGAATGCGAACGCTTCCGCGAACTCGTCCAGTGGCACGCGGCGGCCGACGAACGACTCGAGCGCGTCCGGCCACCGCGTTCGCGTACGGTCGAGGAGATCGACGGCGGCGCGCCAGTCGTCACGGCGCGCGTTGACGCTGCCGAAGACTGCGCGGTTCTGCAGGACGACGTCGACGGCGATGACCGTGCCGTCGACGCTCACGCGCCGAGGGCGCCCGTCGAGCCCGAGGAGGCACGCGACGCCGTTCCGTCCGAGCGCGCCGATCGCGTCGAGCATCGTCTGCGCGTCCCCGGCCGCCTCGATCACGACGTCGAAGCCTCCGGTCGCGTCGGCGAGCGCATGGAGCGGCGTCTCTGCGACGGAGACGTATTCCGCGCCCGACGCGGCGACGAGCTCGCTCTTGGGGTTGGTCACCGGGCTGCGTGATGCGGTCCACACGTCCAGACCCTCGAGTCGGAGAAAGTACGTCGCGAGCATGCCAATCGCGCCTGTGCCGAGGACGAGTGCACGGCGCGGTGACCAGTGCTGACGGCTGCCGACGATCTCGACGTGGCGGAGTGCGCGTGCGCAGATCGATGCAGGCTCTGCGAGGACGCCGAGGCTCCCCAGGGAAGTGGGAACGGCTACCAGCTCGTCGGCGGACTCGGCGATCAGCTCGCACGCGAACCCATCGAGCCTGGTGATACCGCGCTCCATGTATTGGCCGGTTTCGCACGAGTCGGGAGATCCGTGCGCGCAGGCCTCGCACCGACGACAGGAACGGCGGACGGTTGCCGTCACGAGGTCGCCGCGCGAGAACCCGTGCCCGTCGCGCTCGACGAGCGCGAGCACCTCGTGCCCGAGCACGAGCTGGTCCGTCCCGTCAGGCGGCACGCCGAAGAGCCCTTCGGAGATCTCGCGATCAGTGCCGCACACACCGAGCTCCAGCGGTCGGAGAAGCACAGTCCCCGGCGCGGGCCGTGGCTCGGCGATCTCGGCTACGCGAGTCGAGCCGGGCACGCCGGGGGTCGTCACCAGGGCTTGCATCGAGCCTGCGGCTACCTTACGCCGAGGCGACACGCGAACGACAAAGAGTCAGGCGCCCGGTACCGCCTCCGGCGGCCGGACCGGTTCCGGGTGAGCACAGGGTTCGGCGGCGGGATCCACTCGCCGACCAACGAGGTACCAGGCCTCGATCTCGCCTTTGCCCTTGACCGGGATCGTTCCCCTCGGCTCGCAGACGAACTCGTCCTCGAGCAGCTCCTTCGTCGCGCGGGTGATCTGGATCCGCCCCGAAGTCCCGTGCGACTCCATGCGACTCGCGGTGTTCACCGCGTCACCCCAGAGGTCGTACAGGAACCGCTTCCGGCCGATCACGCCGGCCACCACCGGTCCTGAGTTGATCCCGACGCGCAGCTCGAGGCCGAGATGCCCGACTGCGTCGACCGAGCGCATCGCCGCCTGCATGTCGAGCGCCATCAGGGCAAGCGCGCGCGCATGGTCGGGCCGGGGTGAGGGGACGCCTGCGGCGACCATGTAACAGTCGCCGATCGTCTTGATCTTCTCGAGCCCATAGCGCTCGGCGAGCACGTCGAAGTGGGTGAAGAGGTGGTCGAGCACGCCCACGACCTCGGCCGGCGGGAGCCGCTCCGAGAGCGGCGTGAAGTCCACGACGTCGGCGAACAGGATCGACGCCGAGCTGAACTGGTCCGCGATCGTCCGTGTCTCGGCCTTGAGCCTGTCGGCGATTGACCGCGGCAGAATGTTGAGCAGCAAGCTCTCCGCCCTCGCTTGCTCCTCTCGCAGCGCCGCGAGCGCGTCCCGGCGTTGGCGGGCGAACACGGCCAGCAGCGTGAAGACGATCGTGCCGCCGACCGCCACGTTGAGGCCGAGCATCGTGCTGGTGAACCACTCGGGGACGGCGGGCGACACGCCACCCAGCAGCTCTCCGGCGAGCCCAGAGCCGAGGAACACGACGACGTATGCGACGTACCAGCGAACCGCGGTCCGGACGTCGCTGAACACGAGTGCCCCGAGCGGCGCGAGGATGCCCCAGAGACCGACCCCGCCGGAGTCGAGGAAGCCCCCCAGCGGGACCATTGAGAGCGTGGGAGCGAGCAGGATGGCGACCTGCCCGACCCGCAGGAACGTGTCGAAGTCTCGTGTGCGCGAGAAGAAGACGATCGCCGCGAGGAGGGTCGTGAAGTACGCGAGCGGTACCCATCCCACTGGCGACCCGAACGCGAGATAGAGGACCGCCCAGAGCAGCGCGACCGGCAGGATCAGCACCGAGATCAGCACGAGAAGCGCCTTGCCGGCGCGTGTATCGGCGTCGTCGTGCGGATCTGCGCCGATCCGCGCCAGACGTGCCAGTACCCGATCGCAGAGACTGCGGATCCGGCTCACTCCGCTCATGCCCCAGAGGCTAAAGGAGGTGCAGCTAGTCTTCGCCGCCGTGGAGGCACCGACAGCCAGCTACGTCGACGCGCTCGCGCGGCTGAGCCTTTTCGCCGACCTGCCGCACCCGCAGCTCGAGGCCCTCGCGCACTCGTTCGGCGAGGAGGTCTTCGCCGAGGGACAGCGGGTCATCCGCCAGGACGTGACCGGAGGCGGCTTCTACGTGATCCTGGACGGCGAGGCGAAGATCGTCATCGACGGCCAGGAGCGTGCGCGTCTCACCCGAGGCGACTTCTTCGGCGAGATGGCGATCTTGACGGATGAGGCGCCGACCGCCGACGTGATCGCTACGTCGCTCCTGCGCTGCCTGATCATCCCCGACAACGAGCTGAAGGCGTTTCTGCTCAAACAGCCGAGCGTGATGTATCGAATGCTCCAGATCGAAGCGCGGCGGTTGCGAGCCGCGAACGTTTGGAACGGCTAGACGAGCGTCCGTTCCCGCCGGGCGACTACGACGTCGTGCTGGTGGGAAGCGGGCCCGGCGGATTACAGACCGCGTACAGCCTCGCCCGCACGGGGATTCCCCGGTGCGCGGTGATCTCGCGCGACCGGGCGCCCGGCGGCATGTTCCGGCGCTTCCCGGTCTACCAGCGCCTGATCAGCTGGACGAAGCCGGACGCGCCGTTCGAGCGGGGCACGCGCGAGTACGAGTGGTACGACCACAACAGCCTCGTCGGCGACGAGCGTGAGCATCAGGCGCTCGCACCGGAGTTCATGGACCGCGCGTTCGACGTTCCGGCCCGTTCCGAGATGGAGGCGGCCCTCGTCGAGTTCGCCGTGCGCGGCGGCGTTCGCGTTCGCTACGGCTGCGAGTGGCTGTCGACGCGGCGCGACGATGCCGGCTTCGTGCTCGGGACGTCGGACGGCGAGTACCGCTGCCGAGTCTGCGTGTTTGCGATCGGCGTGACCGAGCCGTGGGTCGCTCCGATTCCCGGGCTCGAAGCGGCGCCGCACTACGTCGCAGCGAGCACACCCCAGCGCTATCAGGGCAAGAGCGTCTTCATCGTCGGCAAGAGGAACTCGGGGTTCGAGCTCGCGCAGGGCCTCCTGCCCTGGGCGCGACGCATCGTGCTCGGCTCGCCACGCCCGGTGGACACCGCGATGCTGGCCTTCTCCCCGCTCAGCATGCGGTACCTCTCACCGTATACCGAGCACATCCGCGGCGGCACCGGGAGCTACGTTGTCGACGCGGCGATCGAGCGCGTGGAGCGCCACGCGCACGGGTACCGCATCCATGCGAGCGGGACGACGTGGGAGGGGGAGCTCGAGCTCGAAAGCGACGAGGTCATCGCGGCGACGGGCTTCCGCGCGCCCGTGCGCGACCTGCCGAGCATCGGCGTGGCGATGGTCAACGACGGCCGGATGCCGGCGCAGACGCCGTACTGGGAGAGCGTCTCGGTCCCCGGGATCTACTTCGCGGGCAACGTGACCCAGGCTTCGCCCGGCCTGCGCAAGCACGGTGCGACGAGCAGCTCCGGATCCGTCAACGGGTTCCGCTACAACGCCCGCGTCCTCGCGCAGCACATCGCGGAGAAGCATTTCGGTGTCGTGCGTGAGCCGCGGCCGCTCGACAACGACGAGGTCGTTCCGCATCTGCTCGGGGAGCTCGCGCACGCGCCTGAGCTCTGGACGCAGAAGGGGTACCTCGCGCGGGTGGTCGAGTTCGACGGAGCCGACGGGATTCGCGACGAGGGGATCGTGCCGCTTGCGGACTTCGTGGATCGCGACGGCGGCGATGCCTGTGCGGTCGCGGTCGAGTACGACGCCGACGGGACGATCATCCCGGTCGTGTACGTCCGGCGGGAAGGACGTCTGACGGAGAGCTCGTTGCTTCCGCATCCCCTGCACACGTTCGGCACCGACGAGCATCGTCAACAGCTCGCCGAGTGCCTGGTGCCGCTCCTGTCCCGAAAGACGACCGCGTCGAGGGTCTGACTGCGAGATGCATTGCACTGTCGTAGACAGTCCCATTGGGCCGCTCGGCCTCATCGCGTCCGACGCGGGCTTGCGAGCAGTGGTGTTCGACGGCCACAAGATCCGCCCGGAGGGCAGGTCATTCGTCCTCGCCGAGGCCGCAAATCAGCTCGTCGCCTACTTCGACGGCGACCTCGTGACGTTCGACCTGCCGCTCGAGCTGTCCGGAACCGAGTTCCAGCGTCGCTGCTGGCTCGCGCTGCCGTCTATTCCGTACGGACAAACCGTGAGCTACGGCGAGCAGGCGCGCCGGCTCGGGCTCGGCAGCGACGCGGCTCGCGCGGTCGGCGCCGCGAACGGCCGCAACCCGCTTCCGATCGTCCTGCCGTGTCATCGCGTGGTCGGGGCGAACGGCTCGCTCACGGGCTTCGGCGGCGGACTCGACGTCAAGCGCTTCCTCCTCGAGCACGAGGGCGCACTACTGCCGCTCGGCTAGTTGTCTCCTTTCAGCGTCCGACCGGCAAGCCGATCGCCGCAATCCGTCAGGCGTTCTCGTACTCGTCGTGCCGCCGCCACCACTCGTACGGCTTGCTCTGCGGGTAGCCGGCGGGAGAGTCCTCCCACTCCTCCTGGCGGCCGAGCGGCGTCAGGTCGAGGAGCGTCCAGACGCTTCCGAGCGCCTCGACGCCGCGGCTCGAGGTGAAATAGGTGCGAAACACGTTGCTGCCGTCGCGGAAGAGGACGCTCAGACCGAACGACTCACCATCCTGGTAGACGCCCGCCTGCGGCGTCTCCGGCGAGCGACCGAAGTCAACGTTGAAGTCGCTCTCGTACGACGAGTACCACGGGATTTCCCAACCCATTCGCGTGCGGTACGCCTCGAGCTTCTCGATCGGCGCACGGGAGACGATGGCGAATGACGTGTCACGCGTGTGGAGGTGTGCTAGGTGGCCGATCTGGTCGATGAACATCGAGCAGCCGTCGCAGCCTACGTCCTGATTCGGCCCGAACATGAAGTGGTAGAGAATCAGCTGCCTTCGCCCCTCGAAGAGGTCGACGAGGGGCGCCTTCCCTCTCGGCCCGTCGAGGACGTAGTTCTTCTCGATTCGAACCATTGGCAGCCTGCGGCGCTCGGCGGCGAGCGCGTCTCGTTCTCTTGTGGCTTGTTTCTCCTTGGCCAGGAGCGCGTCGTGCGCTTCCTCCCACTCGGTCGCTGAGACAACGGGCGGTAGGTTCATCGGCTGCTCCTCTCAGTCCTCCAGGTATTCACCGCGCGGCCGGGGCCGGCGCGGCGCGTCCTGGCAGGGGTCAGTCGGGGTACTCATCCTTGCGCCAGGCGCGGGGCTCGTCGGGCGGCCCTTTGGGGGTCCGTTCGAGGAGGGAGCTGTAGTACGGCGCCACGAACGGGTCGGGCGCCATCACCGTGTACGTGTGGTAGACGGTGCCGTTCTCGCGGGCGAAGGCGATCCAGCTCGGACCCTCTCGCAGCCCGTCCTCGAGCTCGGCCCCGATCTGGCCCGACCACTCCTCCAGCCACTCGGGCGGGTTGTCGATCATCTCCTTCACCTCGGAGACCTGCTGGGCCTGCTCCTCGGTCATCGCTAGGCCGAAGTCGAACGCGAAGTCGCTGTTGTAGGTCGACACATACGGGAACTGCCAGCCCATCCGCTTCTTGTAGGCGATCAGGCGTTCGATCGGCGCCCTCGAGAAACAGATCAGAGTCACGTCCCGGTGGTTCAGGTGGATCAGCGAACCATCGAGCCCGTCGCCGAGGTTCGTGCAGCCGGGGCAGGCACCATTCTTGTAGTCAGGCCCGAACATGATGTTGTAGGCGAGGAGCTGTGAGCGGCCGTCGAACAGCTCCGCGAGGGACTTCTTGCCCTCCTCCGTGTCGAACTCGTACTCCTTCTCGACCGGCACCCAAGGGAGCTCGAGCCGCTTCTTCTTGATCTCCTCGTTTCGCTGCGCCTGCTCGGCCTCGAGCTTCGCAAGCTCGTCCCGGGCGGTCTGCCAATCCTCGCGTGTTCCGATCTTGTGCTCAGGCATCTCTTCCTCCTCTTGGCCTCGGTCGCTCCCGGCGGGAGCGAGTCCAACGTCGGATCGGACGCTGGTTCGTTCAGCAATAAGACCCTAGCCACGCGGCGAACTCATCGGGCTGATGAGCCTGCGCCTTGCGGCCGGAAGTGTTGAAGGGGACAGAACTCCCTTCGTCGGGAAAGCGGTACCGGTTATGCCGCGGTTTCTGCGAGGCGCCGCTGCAGGAAGCGGCGTTCGGGCTCGGTGTGGGCGAGCTCGAGCGCGCGTTCGTATTCGGTGCGCGCCTCGTTTGCACGGTCGAGGCGGCGGAGCAGGTCGGCTCGGGTGGAGTGGTAGTACTGATAGCCGTCCAGGCCGAGCCGGTCGACGAGGGCGAGGCCGGCTTCGGGCCCGTCCAGCTCGGCGACGGCGATCGCGCGGTTCAGCTCCGCGACCGCCGAGCCGGTGATCCGGACGAGCTCCGCGTAGAGCGCGGCGATCTGCGGCCAGTCGCGCGGCTCCTCCAGGTGCAGCGACGCGATCGCGGCCTGGACGACGTACGCTCCTCGACCTTGGAGCGCGAGGGCACGGTCGAGCGTCTCGCGCCCGCGCGTGATCTTGGCGGCGTCCCAGCGCGAGCGGTCCTGGTCTGCGAGCAGCACGAGCTCGCCGCCCGCGAAGCGGGCCTCGCGGCGCGCGTCGTCGAGCAGCATCAGCGCCTGGAGCCCGTGTACCTCGGGCTCGTCTGGCATCAGCTCGGTGAGCGCCGTGCCGAGCCGGAGCGCCTCCGCCGCCAGGTCGACGCGGCCGCCGTAGCCCTCGTTGAAGATCAGGTAGACGACCGCCAGCACCGCCGCCAGCCGCTCGGGCAGCAGGTGCTCGGCCGGGACGCTGAAGGGGATGCCCGCATCCCTGATCTTGCGTTTCGCCCGCGAGAGCCGCCGTTTCATCGTCTCCTCGGGAACCAGGAACGCGCGCCCGATCTCCTCCGTGGTCAGCCCGCCGAGCGCGCGCAAGGTCAAAGCGACCTGCGCCTCGAGCGCGAGCGCGGGATGGCAGCAGGTGAAGACCAGCTCCAGCCGTTCGTCGGGAAAGCTCCTCTCCTCCATCACGTCCTCCACAGCCTCGGGCACATCGAGCAGGCGCGTCTTCTCGGCGAGCGTCCGATCGCGGCGCAGGCGGTCGATCGCGCGGTTGCGGGCGGTGATCGTCAGCCAGGCGCCCGGGTTGGGCGGCGTGCCGTCACGGGGCCAGCGCTCGGCCGCGACCGCGAACGCCTCCTGCGCGGCCTCCTCGGCGAGATCGAAGTCGCCGAGGAAGCCGACCAGGCTGGCGAGGACACGGCCCCACTCGTCCCGAAAGACCTGCTCGAGCAGCGCCTACCTCTCCACCAACGGCCGCACCTCGACCGCGCCGCCCATCCGCGCCGCCGGGACCCGCGCCGCGATCTCGAGCGCCGCGTCGAGATCCGCCCCCTCGACCAGCAGGTAGCCGCCGAGGTGCTCCTTGGCGTCCACGAACGGACCATCGGTGAGCAACGTCTCTCCGTCCTGGACGCGCACCGTGGTCGCGGTCTCGACCGGCTGCAGCTGCTCGCCGCCGACGACCCCAGGCGACCGCCCGATCGCGAGGTACTCATCGACGATCGCCTGCTGCTCGTCTGCAGCCAACCGCTCGAAATCCTCCCTCGAGCCGGCCGGATAGATCTGGAGCAAGTACTTCATGTTGTCCTCCTCTGGAGCGGGTTCTCTCCTCTACGACGAACGTACATCGCGAGAGGGGACAACCCGGACGCGCGTCAGGATCGTCGACATCAGTTCGACGGCTCGCTCTCGAGCCACTCCTCGAAGGTCGGGCCGGCGAGGGTGGCGTGCGGCCCGGGCAGCAGCGCACCGTCCTCGTAGAGGTCGCCGTCGGGATCGGCTGGGTTGGTGGCGCCTTCGATCCGGACCGGGTCGCCACGACGGGCGGCGAGCAGTCTCGCCATCTCGACGAGGCTTTCCTCGCGTGGACCTGCGATCTCCGGGATCGGCGCGGTGCCGGTTCCTGCGGGCGCCGAGTCGGGCACGGTCGCGAGGTCGGCGAGCGCCTCGGCGACGGTGCGGGCGGCGACCAGCTGCGTGCGCATCTCCGGCACGTAGCTGACTCCGTCCTGTCTGCCCCAGTCGAGGAGTTCCGGCACGAACTCGTGGAACTGCGCCGCGCGCAAGATCCGGGCCGGAATCGGACCCGCCAGCATCGCCTGTTCATGGACCTTTTTTGCGGCGAGGAAGCCCGCGGTGAAGCGATCGATGCCGATGATCGAGACGACGACGATTCGCTGCACGCCGGTCTGCTCGCCGACTGCTTGCAGGTTACGTGTCGCGGTGGTGAAGAATTCCGTGGCCGCGTCCTCCTCGGGCGTGGGCTGAGTAGCCGCGTCGATCACGGTCTCCACCCCGGCCAGCGCGTCCGCCAGCCCTTCGCCGGTAACGACGTCGACGCCGAGGGAGCGAGAGATCGCGACGACGTCGTGTCCCCTTTCCTCGAGCACGTCGACGACATGGCGGCCGACCCTCCCGGTTGCGCCTGTGACTGCGATCTTTCCGCTTGCGTGCATCACTGTGCTCCTCCTCGTTGGGTTGGGTTTCTCGATGACCACGAACGAGAGGCGCTCGAGGGGACACCTCGACTGCGAAGAGCGTCGAAGCGTGAAGCCTGCACGCGCCTACGCCGCCGTGTGCGTTCTCGCGGCGGCGGGATGAGAGGCTTGTTCGGCTGTCGGCGCACTTGACGCGTACGCAATGAAGAAGCCGGTTCGCCAGGTCGGGTAGCGCGGCGTCCAGCCGAGCTCGCGCTTGGCCTTCGCATTGGAGCGGCGCGCGCATCGGTCCATCGTCACCGCGAACTCGCCGGCGATCAGTCGCGCGAGCCAGACCGGGACGTGGCGGGGCGGCTTCGCGCCGAGCGCCTCGGCAAGCACCGGCAGCCACTCCCGCTCCGGGGCGGGCTCGTCGTCGACGACGTTGTAGCGGGCGGCGGCGGGCAGGTTGTCGGTGCCCTCGGTGCGAAGGCGGTTGGTCTGCGCGAAGGTGCGGTCGAAGTTCCGGCCGAAGCGCGCGTCCGCGAGGGCGGTCCCCTGGTGGACGATCGCGTCGGGATCGGCGTCGCGCACAGCTTTGCGCACGGCGCGTGCGTCGAGGAGATCGAGAGCAACCGGTCTTGTGCCGAGTTCGCGAACGCGCTCGCCGCTGCTGGGGGAGGTATGGGTCCCGATGACATCGTGCCCGGCATCGATGCGAAACGGCTACGTGCGGCGGCGCTTGCCGCGCTCGCGAACGAGCGCGTACGCGTCGGCGGGCGGCCCCAGGTGGCGGAGCTTGTCGGGGTTGACGACGGAGCGGATGGTCTGCACGAGCCCGTCGGCGATCTCGACCGTCCAGGCCGCGACCAGGAGGCCGGAGCGGTCCAAGAACATCGCTCCCGGTTGCCCGTTGACCTCGGTGCGGCGGACGGTGAGGCCGAACTCGTGGATCGCGTCGCTGAGACCGAGCATGAGCCGGGCCACACGGTCGCGGCCGAAGACCGGCCGCGGCCAGGACGGCGCCTTGCCGCCGCCGTCGCTGTAGACCACCGCGTCCGCGGCGAGCAGCTCGACCAAGCTCTCCATGTCACCGTCGCCGACCGCGTCGAAGAACCGCGCCGCGAGCTCTTCGCGTTGTCGGCGCGAAGCCTCGACGCGCGGGTTCTCCTCCTGGACGTGGCGCCTGGCGCGGGTGGCGAGCTGCCGGCAGTTGTCCTCACTCTTCCCGAGGATCCGGGAGATCTCGTCGTAGCCGTAGTCGAAGACGTCGTGAAGCAGGAAAACTGCGCGCTCGACCGGAGACAACCGCTCGAGCACGAGCAGGAACGCCGTCGAGAGCGAGTCCGCCTCCTCGACATAGCGCGCCCCATCGAGGCTGGTCACCTCGGTGAGCACAGGTTCAGGCAGCCACTCGCCGACGTACTGCTCGCGCCGGACACGCGCAGAGCGCAGGTGGTCGATTGCGAGGCGGGTCGTCACCGCAGAGAGATATGCCCGCGGCGACTCGACCTCTGCCGTCTGCTCGGCCAGCGCGCGTTGGTAGCGCAGGAAGACTTCTTGCACGATGTCCTCTGCTTCGGCGACGCTGCCGAGCATCCGGTAGGCGATCGAAAAACAGCAGGGAGCGTGAAAAACAGCAGGGAGCGTAGGTCTTCGTACGCCTCGGCCACGCGCATCCTCCTCGTCGAGAGCCTTGCCTCCATCATTCACTAAGACGAGACTGCTCGGCTGCCTGTGACAGCGGCGGCGAGGCTCTTTGTCGTGTCAGTACGCCTGCGCCCACACGGCAGCGGTCACCGCTGACCGACCGCAGCAGACGCAAGCGCCGGACTGCGCCGATTGTTCGTTCAGCGGCAGGCATCGGATCGTCGCAGAGCTGTCGTCCTTGACCCGCACCTCGCACTCCCGGCGACCGCACCACGGCGCCGCGACGAACCCAGCAGCTCTGCGGAGGTACTCGACCATCTCCTCGTAGCCGCTCGGGTCGCGGAGCGTCCGTCGCTCCAGTTCGTCGCGCGCGGACTGGAAGAGCGACGCCTGCACGTCGCTCAGCATCTCGTCGATCGCGCCGGCCAGGCGAGGAAACGGGATCTGCTGCTTGTCGCCGGTATCGCGGCGCGCGACGGTCACGACTCCCGCCGCGAGATCGCGGCCGCCGATCTCGACCCGGAGCGGCACGCCCTTCAACTCCCACTCGTTGAACTTGAAGCCGGGCCGGTACTCGGGCCGATCATCGACCCGGACGCGAACAGCCGCCGCGCGCAATTCGTCGCCGACGGCAGCGGCGGCCTGGAGCACGTCGGTGCGATCCTCCTCGCGGAAGATCGCCACGATCACGACCTGCTGCGGCGCGACGAGAGGCGGGAGCCGCAGCCCGCGATCATCTCCATGCGCCATCACGACGCCGCCGACCAGTCGCGTAGTCGCACCCCACGAGGTCGCGTATGGGTACTGCTCGCTGCCGTCGCGGCCGGTGTAGCGAACATCGTACGCATGCGCGAAGCCCTGGCCGAGGTAGTGGGAGGTTGCGGCCTGGAGCGCCTTTCCGTCGCGCATCAGCGCTTCGAGCGTGTAGGTGTCGACGGCGCCGGGGAACCGCTCGCTCTCACTCTTGCGGCCGCGCAGCACGGGGATCGCGAGGACGCTCTCGATCGTGTCGGCGTAGACGTCGTGCAGGATCGACAGCGTCTCAGCCACCGCCTCCTCTTCGGTCTCGTGCGCGGTGTGCCCCTCCTGCCAGAGAAACTCGCTCGTCCGCAGAAAGAGGCGCGGCCGCAGCTCCCAGCGGACGGCGTTGGCCCACTGGTTGTAGAGCAGCGGCAGATCGCGGTACGACTGCACCCAGCGGGCATACGTCGACCAGATCAGCGCCTCCGACGTCGGACGCACCGCGAGCGGCTCCTCCAGCTGTTTGCCGCCCGCCTCGGTGACGACGGCCACCTCGGGCGCGAAGCCCTCGACCAGCTCACCCTCCTGCGCCAGCACCGATGCAGGCACGAACAGGGGGAAGTAGAAATTCTCATGACCGGTCGCCTTGATCCGGTCGTCGAGCTCGCGCTGGATCGCCTCCCAGATCGCGTAGCCATACGGCTTGATCACCATCGCCCCACGAACCGACGAGTTCTCGGCAAGTCCGGCGCGGCGGACGACCTCGCCGTACCACGCGGGGAAGTCGGTCGACTGGCTGGGCAAAGCGGTGGTGCTCATCGGGACGCTCCCATGAGCAGGGCTACTGCAAACATCGTCCTCTCTTTCGTAGACGTCTACCGGCGGTGACGGAGTTGGTCGCGGCGCTCCGGGCCGAAGCGGCGGGAGCGCCTACGCCGGCACGTGCACGAACGGCGGCCGCGGGAGAACCGCCGGAACCGGCAGAAGCTCATCCACGCGAGGCCGCAGCAACGTCATGCGCAGAGGATAGCGAGCGAAGCTGACGCAGTACGCTGCGACTGTGGCCGTGGAAGCGATCCTCGCGGACACCGGCGAAGGGTTCGTCACGCAGAGCGACGGCTGGTTCGTGCTCAACGTCCGCGATGCCGCGTGGATGCGGCACGAGATCTTCGGCGCGCGCTGTGGCTTCGAGGCCGACGGCCGCCTCGCGAAGGAGCGGCCGGAGTTCGAGGTGCAGCACCACGCGCAGGTTGGCTTCAAGCTCCACGTCCTCCAGCCGGACAAGCCCAGCACCATGTACCACCGCGAGTCCGATCAGGAGGACTTCCTCGTCCTGAGCGGCGAGTGCTTGTTGATCGTCGAAGGCGAGGAGCGCCGGTTGCGCGCGTGGGACTTCTTCCACTGCGCGCCTCACACGACCCACTCATTCATCGGCGGCGGCGACGGTCCCTGCGTCATCGTGATGGTCGGCGCCCGTACCGGGCACGGCACCATCCTCTACCCACACGATAAGGTCGCGCTCGGGCACGGCGCCGGCGTCGAGGAGGACACGTCCTCCCCGCAGGAGGCGTACTCACCTTTCCCGCACTGGCAACTCGGTCGTCCCGACTGCTGGGACGAGCTCCCCTGGAACCGCTGAAGGAGTTAGCGAGCGCGCGACGAGTGCGACGCCGCTGACAGTGTTGCGGGAAACCCGCAACGAAGTCTGCGGCCATGCCCTGATCGGATCTGCGGGCTGGCCAGGGTGTCCCAACGAAGCACCGGCCCTACCTTCGAGCCAGACAACGATCGAAGGAGACTCGTATGGCCTCGCACCCCGCCGCTCAACCGCGCTTCCACCTACCGCCCGGCTGAGTCCGCCGCTCCCGCCAGGCGGCGCACCGTCCACAGCGACAGCAGCACCGCCCTCCTCGGCGTGACCTCGGTGCTTCTCGGCCTGCTGGTCGCGGCTCTCGGCCTGGCCGCCGTCCTCATGTGGGTCGACGCCCACAACGCCCGCGACGGCGCAGCCAAGGCCGCCTCGGCCCAGCCCGGGGCTCACGACATGGCCGGAATGGCCGGTATGGCCGACATGCCCGGCATGACAGCCGGTAGCCACGTCGCTGCCGCAGGGCTCAAGAGCTACGCCGGCGCCGCGCCGGCGAATGCTGACGCCTTGGCCGCCGCCCACAAGCCTTTCCCGGCCGTACTGCCGACGGCCGCGGCCGCCCCGGTGGCGAACGTCAACCTGATACTCACCGACCGCAACGTCGAGGTCGCGCCCGGTGTCAACTACGCGGCCTGGGCTTGGGCCGGCGGCGCGCCCGGTCCGGTGATCCACGTCCGCCAGGGCCAGCTGGTCAAGATCACGCTGACCAACAACGGGGCGATCCCCCACTCGGTCGACTTCCACGCCGCCCGCGTCGCCCCCGACAAGGCGTTCGGCGACGTGATGCCGGGCAAGTCGGTCAGCTACACCTTCCGCGCCAACGACCCCGGTGTCTTCATGTACCACTGCGGAACCAAGCCGGTCCTGATGCACATCGCCAACGGGATGTACGGGGCGATCGTTGTCGAGCCTAAGCCGGGTGTGCTGCCGAAGGCCGACAAGGACTACGTGCTGGTCGCCAGCGAGTGGTACCTGGCCTCGGACGGACTCAAAGCGCCGGCGCGGTTCAACATGGCCAAGGCCCACGCCCGGCAGCCGGACTGGATGACCTTCAACGGCTATGCCGGTCAGTACGTCAAGCACCCGCTGACGGCTGAGCCCGGCGAGCTGGTGCGCTTCTGGGTCGTCGACGCCGGCCCGTCGCTCGACACCGATTTCCACATCGTCGGCACGGTCCTGAACACCGCCTACCCGTTCGGCGACATGAACCCGGCTGACGCCCTGCACAACGTTCAGACCGTGACCGTGCCGGCCGGTGGTGGCGGTGTCTTCGACGTCAAGATCGACAAGCCCGGTCTCTACCCGTTCGTCTCGCACGCCTTCGCCGCCGTCGACGAGGGCCAGGTCGGCGTGCTTCGCGTCGGCAACGTCAAGGGGACGATGAGCCACTAGTTGCACCCAAGGCGGGGTGCGCGCAAGGAGCCGCCGACTCGCAGTCAGCGGCTCCTTGCGCTCGAGACAGGACATGACGAACACACGGTCGAGATCAGGGAAGCTGAGGACGACGACGCCGATGATGAAGGCCGCCGCGCCGTCGCCGGCAAAGCGGCAGCGACGTTTCCTTGCCTCCGTCGCCGGAGCTGTGCTGCTTGCCAGCCGAGAACAGCGGCTGGGTCAATGAGGGGCTGCTGGCCGAGGTGGCAGCCGCAGCCGGCCTCGACTACGACCGCCTCGCGGCGGCGAGAGGAAAGCCGTTCGTGGCTCGCGAGATCGCCGGCGCGGCCCAGGCCGCCGCAAGCGCCGGCGTCAACGGCACGCCGTCGTTCGAGCTCGGGCCGACCGGCGGCAAACTGCGCCCGGTCGATCTGCGCTCGCTCGGACCGGAAGGGATCGTCCCGGCGATCGAGGCGGTCTTGGCTCGTGGCTGAGCTGCACCTGCGGGTGGCGACCGCGGTTCTCGCACTGCTCGGGGCGGCGCTGGCGGGGTACCTGGTCTACGTCCGCGCGAGCGGCGGCCCCTGGCCTGTGCGACCGGCGGCTGTGAGACGGTGCAGAGCTCACGCTACGCCGAGGTCTTCGGTGTTCCCGTTGCACTCGTTGGCCTGTTTGGCTACCTGATCGTCCTCGGCTGCGCCGTTGCCGCCGGCGACCTCGCGCGGCTGGCCCAGGCCATGGTGACCTTGAGCGCCTTCATCTTCAGCGCTTACCTCCTCTTCGTCCAGCTCCATCTGGTCGGCGCCGTCTGTCAGTGGTGTCTCGTCAGCGACGTCTTGACGACGGCGCTCGCAGTCGTGGCGCTGCTCCGCGTTCGCCCGGCGACGCCGCCGCCGAGATAGACGCGGTGGCGGTCGACCCGGGCGATGACCGTCGACGCGCCGCCCGCAACCGCGGGACCCCATAAACGCTCCACTACACGTTGCCAATTCTGTTACGTCGCGAATAGTTCGAGGCGTTAGGAGCGCGGTTCAGCAGACGATGTCTGGTGGCGTCGCGGTTGCGCAATTTGCGCGCGCTCGAGCTCGGGCTTGGCTTCACCCGGCAAGGCGTGGTATGCGTGGCGCGTGCAAGACGAGATCGTCTTTCGCTTCCTCGACGAGGGCATCGCTGCGCAGGCGCGGCTTTTGCGGGAACAGGCACCCGAGACGTGCGAAGCGGTATTGGACGAGCTCCCCACTGCCGGCCTCGCGCGCCACGGCATCTATTCGGGAAGCGAGGTCTACCTCGTCCTTCCCGTGCTGCTCGCGCCACCGCGCGAGCACGCGACAACGATCGTCGGGCCCGGCGATGTCGGCTTTCTCACGGTCGTGAAAGGCTCGGGGTACGGCATCGAAGAGGACTACTCGGAGGTCTGCTGGTTCTACGACCTGGACGCGACTCCCTCGATGCCTGAGGGACCGATCGCCGTGAACGTCTTCGCCCGGCTCCACGACGCCGACGCCTTCTTCACGCTCTGCCGGCGCATGCGGCTGGAAGGCGCCAAGAGGCTCGAGATCGCTCGCGCGTAGCGGGCCACGAACCGGCATCGGTCAGTTCTCCACTCTGAGCGGGTAGCGCTCTGTGTTGATGAGTGCGGGGTCGGGGCCGCCACGCCTGCCGGTGTCGAGTGCGTTGATCGCCGTGACCTCGTCGGTCGTCAGCGTGAAGTCGAAGACGTCGAAGTTCTCCCTGATGCGTTGTGGCTTGACCGACTTCGGGATCG
>JBKPDB010000039.1:0-74807 GCA_046727655.1 Actinomycetota bacterium | reverse complement strand
GTCTCGAGCGGCGGGTCGGCCGTCTGCTCCGTCAGCATCTTCGCCTCCTCCGAGAGCGGCGGATAGCCGATCGCGATCCGCATCGTGAAGCGGTCGAGCTGCGCTTCCGGCAGCGGATATGTCCCCTCGTACTCGATCGGGTTCTGCGTCGCCATGACCATGAACGGGCGCGCCAGCTCGTACGAGACGCCGTCGATCGTCACCTGCTGCTCCTGCATGCACTCGAGGAGCGCCGCCTGGGTCTTCGGTGACGCGCGGTTGATCTCGTCCACCAGGAGGAGGTTCGCGAACACCGGGCCGGGCTTGAACTCGAACTCGTTCGAGCGCTGGTTGTAGACGTTGACGCCGGTGACGTCGGAGGGCAGCAGATCCGGCGTGAACTGCATGCGTGAGAAGGACACGTCGAGCGAGCGCGCGAGCGCCTTGGCGAGCATCGTCTTCCCCACGCCCGGGAAGTCCTCGAGGATCAGGTGCCCCTCGGAGACGAGGCAGAGGACGCAGAGCTTCAATGTCTCCTCCGGCGCGTGCACGACGCGGGCGAGGTTGTCCGTGAGCGCGCGGAGTGTCTCCACTGCCGGCGCGGTCTCGACTCGCTCGCTACGGGGCTCGCTCACGTAACAACTCCTCCGCCCTGTTTACGATCGCGGCCGCGATTCGGTCTTTCGCGGCCCTCGCGACGCGTTGCTCGCCGTCCGCCGTGATCAGCACGACCTCGTTGTCGACCGCGTCGAAGCCGATGTCGTCTCGAGACACATCGTTGTAGACGATGAGATCGACGTGCTTGTGGGCGAGCTTCCTGCGCGCACGCTCGAGGCCCTCTTCGCCCCGGTCGGCGGCGAAGCCGACGAGGACCTGGCCGTTCTCGCGCCGCTCGCCGAGCGTGCGGAGCACGTCCGCCGTGGGCTCGAGCAGGACCTGCCAGGAGCGCTCGTCCTTCGGGCGCTTCTCGGCGAGCGATTCGCCGGGCCGGTAGTCGGCGACCGCCGCCGCCATCAGCACGAGATCGGCGTCCTCGTTGGCCAGCGCAGCCGCCAGCATGTCGGCTGCTGTCGGCGTCTCGACGACCTGCACGCCCCGCGGGGCGGGCACAGCGAGATTCGCGGCCAGCAGCGTCACCGCGGCACCGCGTTTGCGAGCCTCCTCTGCGAGCGCGACGCCCATGCGCCCCGACGAGCGGTTGCCGAGGAAACGTACGGCGTCGAGAGGCTCCCGCGTCCCGCCGGCGCTGACGAGCACGCGCCGGCCGGCGAGTGAATCGGACTCGCCGAGGAGCTCGCGGCAGCGACGGTAGATCTCCTCCGGCTCGGCCATCCGCCCGCTCCCCCACTCCCCCTCGGCCGTGTCGCCCTCCGCGGGACCGACGATCTCCGCTCCGCGTGACCGCACGGCGTCGACGTTCGCCTGCGTCGCCGCGTGTTCCCACATCCGCGGGTTCATCGCGGGCGCGAGAAGCACGGGGCCGCGGTGCGCGAGGGCTGCCTCCGAGACGAGGTTGTCCGCGAGCCCGTTCGCGAGCTTCGCGAGCGTGTTCGCCGTCAGCGGCGCTACGACGAGCAGGTCGGCGCGGGTGAGATGGGGATAGAGGTCGTCCGCGGGGGCGCGTCTCGCGAGCGCGAAGAACGTCTCCGCCCGGACGAAGCGCTCGGCACCGGGAGTGACGAGCGGAAGCACCTCGTGGCCGCCCTTGACGAGCAGCCGGACCAGCTCACACGTCTTGTAGGCGGCGATGCCACCGGTGACGCCGACGAGCACGCGGGCCATGCCCGGAATTCTGCCCGTTTGGAAGCCCGCCCGACCGCAGCCGAGGCTACTTCGAGTACTTGTACTTGAGCTTGCCCTCGGAGACTTCCTCGAGGGCCATCGTCAAGTAGTTCTTCGAGCGGGACTCGACCAGGGGAGGCGGAGCGTGCTCGAAGCCGATGCCCTCTCCCAGCTGGTGGTGGTAGTCGTTGATCTGGCGAGCCCGCTTGGCTGCAACGATCACGAGCGCGTAGCGCGAGTCGACGTTGTCCAGGAGCTCATCGATACGAGGGTGGATCATGGGCGGGTCATGGTACCTGTGGCGTGGAGCGCCCGGCGGACGATCTCCGTGAGCTCGTCGGCGGCCCGCTCGACGTCGTCGTTGACGATCGCGTGGTCGAAGAGGTGCTTCTGGTCCTGCTGCCTCCGCGCGAGATCGAGGCGCACCTGGATCTCTCCCGAGCTCTCCGTCGCGCGCTCGCGCAGGCGCCGCTGCAGCTCTTCGAAGGACGGCGCGTCCACGAAGATGGTCAGGGCGCCGGGGATCGTCTCCGCCACGCGCAGAGCGCCGTCGGTCTCGAGGTCGAGGAGCGGGACGCGGCCGTGGGCCTGGATCCGGTCGATCTCCGAGCGCAGCGTCCCGGAGCGCGCGCCCCACGGGAGGTCGACGTACTCGAGGAACTCGCCCTCCTCCACGAGGGTCGCGAATCTCAGGGGCGTGATGAAGTAGTACTCCCGCCCGTCCTTCTCGCCGGGACGCCGCTCGCGCGTCGTGGCCGAAACGGCCAGCTCGAGCTCCGGCATCCGCTCGAGCAGCATCTTCTCGAGTGTCCCTTTTCCGGCGCCCGACGTGCCGGTGACGACTACGACCAGACGCGGGTTACCGGTTGAAGAGGCCAATCAGCTCTGTGCGCTGACGCTCGGAAAGTCCTCCAACCGTCTTCGACTGGCTGATCCGGCACATGTTCAGAAAGCGCGCCGCCTTCACCCGCCCGAACTTGGGGACCGCCATCAGCATGTCGAAGACCTTCGCAGTCGACACGTACTCGGGCGGGTTGCTGAGGATCTGCTCGATCTGGACGCGGCCGTCTTTCAGGTCCTTCTTCAACTTCGCACGCCGGACGCGGATGTCGTTCGCACGCTTCAGCGCCTCCATGCGCTGATCGAGCGAGCGGATCGGTGCCTCGGCCTGGGTCTTGGGCGACACCATGAGACGCGGGAGTCTAACAAGCGACCTCGGTCGGTCAAGAGTGAAACTTTGCGCGTCTGAGCAGGTGTTTTAAGTGCTATTCATGTGCTCGAACGTCGAGAAGTTGTCCTTATGGACAACGATTTCTCGATGGGCAACAGCGTACGCCTCGTCGGGCGAGTTCCAGCCGTGTTCGGCTGCCGCGGCGAAGAGCTCCGCACGCACGCGCGCCGGTGCGTTCGGGTCGCTGAACAGCACGGTGCCGAGTGCGACATGGCTTGCGCCTGCGGCGATGAGCTCCAGTGCGTCGAGCCCCGTCTCCACGCCGCCCATGCCGACGATCGGCAGACCGGTCGCGAGGTGGCACGTCGCGACCGCGGCGAGCGCGATCGGCTTCAGCGCCGGACCAGACAGACCGCCTTGGCCGGGGCCGAGCGCGGGCCTCAGCGTCCGCCTGTCGAGCTTCAGGGCGCGGACCGTGTTCACGAGCGACAGCCCGTCCGCGCCGGCGGCCTGCGCAGCTCGTGCGACCTCGCCGATCTCCGGCACCGCCGGCGAGAGCTTCGCCCACAGCGGCTTTCTCGTCGCCTGACGCGCTGCCGAGACGATCTGCGCGGTACTTTCCGTCGGCGCGTCGACGTTCGGGCACGACACGTTCAGCTCGATCGCGCTCACCTCGCCCTGGTCGTCGAGGCGCGAGCAGATATCCGCGTAGTCGTCGGTCGCGAAGCCGCCGACCGACACCCACAGCGGGACGCCGAGCTTCTCGAGCTGCGGCAGGTTCCGGGTCAGGAAGCGGTCGATGCCCGGATTGGCGAGCCCGATCGAGTTGAGCATCCCGACGTCGGTCTCGGCGATGCGGACGGGCGTGCTCCCTTCGCGCGGCAACGGGGTCACGGTCTTCGTGACGAAGCCGTCCAGGCTGCGCGCGACCTCGGGCGCGGTCAGCGCGTCGAGGCACCCCGAGGCGTTAAGCAGCAGCATGGAGCACCGGCCCTTCCACGCAGAGGCGCTTGAGCTCCCCGTCGATCGGGACTGCGCAGCCGTAGCAGGCGCCGTAGCCGCAGGCCATCGGTGCCTCCCACGCGAGCTGGGCAGCCGGGGCGAACGCTCGGACCGCCTCCAGCATTGCTTCGGGTCCGCACGCCAAGACGTCTATGCCGGCAGGGATCAGCTCTGTGACGAGCGTCGGCTCCACGCACACCTGGGCGTTCGGGACGAGCTCCGCCGCCTGCGCGTGCCAGTCGGAGCGGAACCCGAGGACGGCCGGCGGCGAGGCGAGCGCGGTCGACAGGTACGGCAGCGGCGCGACGCCGATGCCACCTCCGGCGAGCAAGGGCCGTTCCACGTCGAGCGTGAAGCCGTTGCCGAGGGGACCGAGGACGTTGAGCTCCTCGCCCGGACCGAGGGCGCAGAGCGCCGCGGTGCCCGGCCCGACGGCTTCGATGAGAAAGCCGAGCTCCCCCGGCGGCGCGACACACAGGCTCATCGGCCGCGGCAGCAGGCGGCCGGGCGCCTCGAGCATGAAGAACTGGCCCGGCGCGCCGGGATCGAGCCGGCCGCGGCGTACGCGCAGCAGCGTGTACGGGCCGACCTTCTCGTTGCCGACGACGCTAAGCCGCTCGCGTCTCATGCTCGATCCGTTCCTGCAGCGAGAGGGATTCCTCGGTCCGGGCGTTCGCGATTGCGTCGACCGCGGCGGCTGCGCCCGAGAGAGTCGTGATGCACGGCACCCGCGCGCCGAGCGCTGCTTCCCGGATCAGATAGCCGTCCGTACGGGCGCCCGATCCGTGGGGTGTGTTGACGACGAGGTTGCAACGGCCGCGTCGGATCAGGTCGACCACGGTCGCGCCGGAGCCTTCTTCGGTCACCTTGCGGACGCGCTCGACGGTGAGGCCGGCGGCAGTGAGGATCTCGGCGGTCCCTGACGTTGCGAGCAGGGCAAAGCCGAGCCTCGCCAGGCGCGAGGCGACGTCGACTGCCGCGGGCTTGTCGGCGTCTCGGACGGAGAGGAACGCGGTTCCGTCGAGCGGCAGCGGACGGCCGGCGGCCCGCTCCGCCTTGGCGAACGCGGTCGGCAGGTCGGCCGCGGTGGCCATCACCTCGCCGGTCGACCGCATCTCGGGCCCGAGCACCGGGTCGGCGCCCGGGAAGCGTGCGAACGGCAGCACGGCCGCCTTGACGGAGACGTGTCCGAGGGACTGTCCCTCGGATAGGCCGAGGTCGGACAGGCGCGCACCGGCCATGACTCTGCAAGCCGCCTGCACGAGGTTGACACCCGTCGCCTTCGAGGCAAACGGGACTGTGCGTGACGCCCGCGGGTTCGCCTCGAGGACGTAGGTCGCCCCGTCGACGACGGCGAGCTGGACGTTGAGCAGGCCGACAACGCCGAGCGCCCGCGCGAGCGTCCGGACGACGTCGCGGATCTCCCCGTCCTCGGCACTGCTGAGGGACGGCGCCGGGAGGACGCAGGCGGAGTCGCCGGAATGGACGCCCGCTTCCTCGACGTGCTGCATCACCGCGGCCACGTACGTTTGCGTTCCGTCCGACACGGCGTCCGCGTCGATCTCGATCGCGTGCTCGACGAAGCGGTCGATGAGGACCGGCCGGTCGACGGTTCCGAGCTCGTCCGCCGAGTAACACACGCGCATCGCGCGTCCTCCGAGAACGTACGACGGCCGGATCAGCACGGGGAACCCGATCTGCTCCGCAACGTCCCGCGCCTCCGCCGGCGTCCGCGCGATGCCCCATGCCGGGCAGCGGATCCCGAGCCGCTCGAGCAACGCTGCGAACCGCTCGCGGTCCTCCGCGAGGTCGACGGCGTCGAACGGCGTCCCGATGATCCGGAAGCCGGCAGCCTCGAGGCCACGGGCGAGCTTGAGCGGCGTCTGGCCGCCGAACTGGACGGCGACGCCGAGGGGCCGCTCGCGGTCGCAGACGGCGAGCACCTCTTCCAGCCGGAGCGGCTCGAAGTAGAGGCGGTCGGACGTGTCGTAGTCGGTCGAGACCGTCTCCGGGTTGCAGTTCACCATCACGGCCTCGTAGCCGAGCGCGCGGAAGCTCTGCGCCGCGTGGACGCAGCAGTAGTCGAACTCGATCCCCTGGCCGATGCGGTTCGGCCCCGAGCCGAGGATGACGACACGCGCTCGATCGCCTACGGGCGGGACTTCGTCCGCCTCGCCCCAGGTCGAGTAGTAGTACGTCGAGGCTGCCTCGACCTCGCCGGCGCAGGAGTCGACGCGTCGGAACGAAGGGCCGACGCCCCACGAGCGCCGCCGCGCGCGCACGCCGTCCTCCGACGTCCCGCAGGCCGCCGCGAGCGCTTCGTCCGACCAGCCTGCGCGCTTCAAGCGCACGAGGTCGTCGGTGACGAGCTCCTCGAGCCGCAGCTCGTCGAGCTCCCGCCCCAGCTCCGTCCGGAACCACGGATGGACCTGCTCCCCGAGCGCCCACGGCTCGGCGCCGTCGAGCTCGCGCGAACGTTGCGCCTTCCGGAACGCCTCGACGAACGTCCGTCCGATGCCCATCGCCTCGCCCACCGACTTCATCTGCGTGCCGAGTGTCGTGTCCGCTCCCGGAAACTTCTCGAAGGCAAAGCGGGGGAACTTGACGACGACGTAGTCGAGCGTCGGCTCGAAGCTCGCCGGCGTCGTCCCGGTGAGGTCGTTCGGGATCTCGTCGAGCGTGTAGCCGACCGCGAGCTTCGCGGCCACCTTCGCGATCGGATACCCGGTCGCCTTCGAGGCAAGCGCCGACGACCGCGACACGCGCGGGTTCATCTCGATCACGCGCAGCTCGCCCGTGGGGCGTTCACGCGCGAACTGGATGTTCGAGCCCCCGCATTCGACGCCGACGGCGCGGATGACGGCCGTCGCGGCGTCGCGAAGCTCCTGGTACGCCTCGTCTGACAGCGTCATCTGGGGCGCGACCGTGACCGAGTCGCCCGTGTGGACGCCCATCGGATCGATGTTCTCGATCGAGCAGACGATGACGACGTTGTCCTTGCGGTCGCGGACGACCTCCAGCTCGAACTCGTCCCATCCGCGAACCGACTCCTCCACGAGGACCTGGCCGATCGGGCTCTCGGCGATCCCTCGATCCACCTGCTCGCGGAGCTGGTCCAGCGTGTCGACGAACCCGCCGCCGTGTCCGCCGAGCGTGAACGCGGGCCTGACCACCGCGGGCGTAGACAGGCCCGCGAGCTGCTCGAGGTCCGTGACGATCCTCGAGCTCGGAACCTTCAGCCCCACGCCCCGGACCGCTTCGCGGAAGAGCTCCCGGTCCTCCGCGCGCCGGATCACGTCCAGAGGCGCGCCGATCAGCTCGATCCCCAGCTCGGCGAGGACGCCCGCGTCCGCGAGCTCCTGTGCCAGGTTCAACGCGGTCTGCCCGCCCATCGTCGGCAGCAGCGCCTGCGGCCGCTCGCGCGCGAGTACCTCGGCGACTCCATCGAGGTCGAGGGGCTCGAGATACGTGCGGTCTGCGAACCCTGGGTCGGTCATGATCGTGGCCGGGTTGGAGTTGACGACGATCGTCCGGAAGCCGTCCTCGCGCAGCACCTTCAGCGCCTGGCAGCCCGCGTAGTCGAACTCGCACGCCTGGCCGATCACGATCGGGCCCGAGCCGATCAGGCAGATCGACTCGAGGTCACGCCGCCTCGGCATCCGCGACCTCCTCCACCCAGTGTTCGATGATCGGCCATGCGTCGTGCGGTCCGGGCCCCGCCTCCGGATGGAACTGCACCGAACGTGCGTGCTCGAGCGGAAGGTCGAGCCCTTCGACCGTGTCGTCGTAGAGCGACACGTGCGTGGCCTCACGCGCTTCCGACGGCGCGACCGCGAAGCCGTGGTTCTGGCTGGTGACGAGCACACGGCCGCTCGTTCGTTCGAGCACCGGATGGTTCGCGCCGCGGTGGCCGAACGGCAGCTTGAACGTCTCGTGTCCGGCGGCGAGTGCCAGCAGCTGGTGCCCGAGGCAGATGCCGAGCAGGGGGACGCGCCCGAGGAGGTCCGACACCGTCGCTGTCTCGTCACGCAGCGGCTCCGGGTCGCCGGGCCCGTTCGAGAGCAGCACGCCGTCGAAGAGGAGCAGCTCGTCGGCGCTCACGTTGTGCGGAAAGACGGTCACCGCCGCTCCCGCTGTCGCCAGCCGGCGGAGGATCGAGCGCTTGCAGCCGTAGTCGACGACCCCGATGGCGACGCGACCGGCATCCGAGTAGACGTACGGCCGGGATGTCGAGACGCTCGCCGCGAGCGGGCGGCCGCTCATCGACGCCTGCCCGCATGCGACGGCGACCGCCTGCTCCACCGACCCTTCGCCCGCGACGGCGACCGCCCGCATGGCACCTGCCTCCCGCAGCTTGAGCACGAGCGAGCGGGTGTCGATCTCGCTGAGCCCGACGATGCTCCGCTCGTGGAGCCAGTCCGTCCATGCCGGCCCGCGCGCTTCGCGCATGAGGACGCCGCGCGCATGAGGCCGCGCGGACTCCGAGCGACCCTCGGCGACGCCGTAGTTGCCGACCATGGGCGCGGTGAAGCAGACGAGTTGCTCGGAGAAGCTCGGATCGGTGACGATCTCCTGGTAGCCCGTCATCGCCGTGGTGAAGACGGCCTCGCCGACGGCGAAGCCCTCGGCCGCGACGGACTCGCCCCGAAAGACCGTCCCGTCCTCGAGCGCGAGGAAGCCCGTCACGCGACGTGAACCAGCCTGCCGTCGGCGATCGTGGCGCGAACCTTGCCTCTGACCGTCTGCCCGAGGAGCCACGAGTTCGTGGAACGTGAGCGGAACGAGCCCTCCGTGATCCGGTGGCTCGCGGCGAGGTCGAGCAGGACGAGATTCGCGCGGTTGCCGACTGCGATGCGCGGCTCGTCGAGGCCGTACACGCGGGCCGGCCCGGCGGACATGCGTTCCAGTACGACCTGGAGCGGGACGATGCCCGGCTCGACGAGATGCGTGTAGATCGAGGCGAAGGCCGTCTCGAGCCCTGTCACTCCGAACGGCGCCGCCTCGAACGGCACTTCCTTCTCGTGCCGGGCGTGGGGGGCGTGGTCGGTCGCGATCGCGGTGATCGTCCCGTCCTTCAGGCCCTCGATCAGCGCCGTGCGATCCGATTCCGCCCGCAGCGGCGGATTCATCTTCACATTCGAGTCGAGCGACCGGACCGCCTCGTCGGTGAGGCAGAGGTGATGTGGTGTCACCTCCGCCGTCGCATTCACGCCCTCGCTTCGGGCACGGCGGAGAGCCTGGACGGACTCCCACGCGGAGAGGTGCAGCAGGTGCAGAGGCCGGCGCTCGTATGCCGCCAGCGCGAGATCGCGCTCGACCATCAGGCTCTCGGCAACCGACGGGTAGCCGGTGAAGCCGAGCTCGGCCGACACCTCGCCCTCGTGCATCTGCCCTGCGTGCGAGAGCGTCGGCTCCTCGCAGTGGAGTGCGATGCGCCTGCGGGTGACGGTGCCGTACTGCAGCGCGCGGCGCATTAGGCCTGCGGAGGCGACCGGCAGCCCATCGTCGGAGAAACCGGCTGCACCGTGATCGGCGAGCTCGGCCATCTCCGTCAGCTCCCGCCCGGCCTGCCCCTTGGTGATCGCAGCGAGGAAGCCGACGGGGATCTCCGCCTCGACCCGTGCCCGCTCCACCAGCGAGCCGAGCGTCGCGGCGGAGTCGACGACCGGGTCCGTGTTCGGCATCGCGAGGATCGCGCAGTAGCCGCCGGCCGCGGCGGCCGCGGTCCCGGAGGCGATCGTCTCTTCTTCCTCGCGGCCCGGTGTCCGCAGGTGCACGTGCGGGTCGACGAACGCCGGTGCGACGACGAGCCCGCCGCCTTCGACGACTCGATGCGAGTTCGTGTCGAGCTCGGAGCCGAGCGCGGCGATCACGCCGTCGTCGACGCGGAGGTCGCGCGTCTCGTCGATCCCTTCGACCGGGTCGAGCACGCGTGCGCCGCGCACGACGATGTTTTCCTTGGGTGCGTCCTTCGCGAACAGCATCAGGCCACCACGTCCAGCACCGCATCCGACTTGACGCCGACCGGTCCGCTCGTGAGCAGGTCATAGAGGACGGCCATCCGTGTGACGAGACCGGCACGAACTTGCGTCTCGATCAGCGAGTCCGCGTGGTCAGCGACGCGCGTGTCGATCTCCACGCCGCGGTTAATCGGCCCCGGATGCATCACCTTCTGGCCGGGACGCAGCCGCTCCGGAGTGACGCCCCACCGCGCGGTGTACTCACGCAGCGAGGGCACGTAGTTCGCGCCCTCCTGCATGCGCTCGCGCTGCATGCGCAGGACATAGACGACGTCGGCAGCTCCGATTGCCACAATCTCAGTGGTCGCCTCACAACCCATCGCCTCGACGCCCCGCGGCAGGAGCGCTGGCGGACCGACGAGCGTCACGTGCGCGCCCATCAGCGTCAGGGCCTGGATCAGTGACCGTGCAACGCGCGAATGAAGGACGTCGCCGACGATCGCGACGTGCAGTCCTTCGAGCCGGCCGAGCTCCTGGCGCATCGTGTACAGGTCGAGGAGCGCCTGGGTCGGATGCTGGTGCTTGCCGTCGCCGGCGTTGACGACGTGTGCGTCGATCACTCGGGCGACGAGGTGTGGGGCGCCGATCTGCGGATGCCGGATGACGATGACGTCCGGGTCGTACGCGCCGAGCGTGAGCGCCGTGTCCTTCAGCGACTCGCCCTTGTCGACGGACGAGCCCGAGGACTTGATCGACATCGTGTCGGCCGAGAGCCGTTTTGCGGCCAGCTCGAAGCTCGACGACGTTCGGGTCGACGACTCGTAGAAGACGTTGATGACGAGCCGCCCCTTGAGCGTCGGGAGCTTCTTCACCTCCCGTTCGAGGCTGCGCTCGAACGTGCGGGCCGTCGCGAGCAGCCGTTCGACGTCGTCGCGCGTGACGTCCTCGATCGAGATGAAATGCCGCTTCGGCGGCGGGGCGGGCGGGCGTAGGTCCTCCCGCATCACGCGAATGTCAGCCATCGTGACTCTCCTCCGGTACTGGGACGAGCAGGATCTGGTCGACCTCGTCCACTTCCACGAGCTGCACCTGGATGCGCTCGGCGCGGGAGGTCGGAAGGTTCTTGCCGATGTAGTCCGGCCGAATCGGGAGCTCGCGGTGGCCGCGGTCGACGAGGACGGCGAGCTGGATGCGGTCCGGGCGGCCGTAGTCGAACAGCGCCTCGATCGCGGCGCGGATGGTTCGCCCGGTGTAGAGGACGTCGTCGACGAGGACAACTGTCTTGCCTTCGAGCGGGAAGTCGAGCGCCGTCGAGCGCACGACGGGCTGCGGATGACGAGGGGCGCCGCCGCTTCGGACGTGGACGTCATCGCGATAGAAGGTGATGTCCACCGCCCCGAGCGCCGGAGCCGCTCCCGCCCGTTCCTCGACGAGTCGCCGGAGCCGCTGGGCGAGCGGCACGCCGCGCGTCTGGATCCCGACAAGGGCGACCCGCGAGAGGTCGGGGTTTCCTTCGATGATCTCGTGCGCGATCCGTGAGAGCGTCCGTCGCAGCGCGTCGGCGTCGAGAAGGACGGTTCCCGCCGGGGCTTCCACGACGCTCACAGCGCAGGCAGGGCCGACGGTGCGCGGGCAGGCAGCTTCATGCGACTCCTTTCCGGCCTCACTGGACCGGGTTAAAGGGTTCGATCGCGCGGAACTCTAACCGAGCCTTCGGACAGCGGCGTCGTAGAGCGCTGCCCATTGCCCGGCGTCGAGGTCTCGCGGCTGCGCGGCGTGGGTGAACCCGAGCTCGTCCGCGCGTCGCCTGAGCTGACGTCGCGGCACGACCGCACGCACTCCGTCGCGATAGCCCCGGGCGAGAAACGCCGCGTAGCGCCGTCGCTCACGGAGCGGCACGAGCGGCTGCGCGCGCCGGACGATCCGCAACACGCCGGCGTCGACCGAAGGCGGCGGCGCGAACGCCGACCGTGGCAAGCGACGCACGGTCGAGAGCCCGAACCACGCTCCCCAGTAGGAGCTCAACTCCGTGCTCGGCCAGACGGCGGAGCGCTTGCTTGCCGCATGCCACTCGACAATCACGTCGGCGGACGCGAGCGGCACTCGCGGGTCGAGCAGCCGCCTGAGGATCGCCGTGGCGCCGCCGAAGGGCAGATTCGCCACGACCTTGAACGGCTCGCGCGGCAGCGCGATGTGACGTGCGTCTCCGCAGAGCACCTCGACGTGCGGAAGCCGCTGCTCGAGCGCAGCGGCGAGGGCGGGATCGATCTCCACCGCGACGACGTGTCGGGCGCGACATGCGAGCGGAGCCGTCAGCGCGCCGGCGCCGGCGCCGAGATCGAGCACCAGGTCGTCACGCTGAACTTGCGCAGCGCGAACGAGCTCCGCCGCGAGCTTGCTACTGCGGAGGAAGTGCCGCCCGCGACCGCGCGTTTGCGGCCGGACGGCCACGGAAGACCACCGTGCCCATGACTGGCTCGAACTGTAGAGCAACGAGCGCGCCGCAGAAAGCGGCGCGCTCGTTCGACGGGGTCAAGCCCCGAGAATCGTCTCGATCTCCGTCACCGATTCGCACCCGAAGGCGGTGTCACTGCCCTGACCGCCGTCGCAGGTGTCGAAGTTCGGATTCGGGTCGGGCACGGGCAGGTCGCTGTCGTCCTGCGGCGGAAGATCGCCGTCGATGAGATCGTCGCCGCGGCCGCCGTTGAGCGTGTCGTTGCCGAACGTCCCGATCAGCAGGTCGTTGCCGTTCTCGCCGGTCAGCGTGTCGCTGCCGGGGCCGCCGAACAGCTCGTCCTCGCCGTTCCCGCCGGAGACGACGTCGGTGCCGACGTTGCCGGTGCCGAAGTCGTTCCCGTTGCCGAGGTCGATCGTGTCGTTCCCAGCCTCACCGAAAACCTGGTCGTCGCCGTCGCCGCCGGAGATCCGGTCGTTGCCACCGGGGACGCTCATGCCACCGCCCTGTCCGAGCAGGAGCGACAGGCTCGAGTCGCCGACGAGAGTGTCGTTGCCGGCGCCTCCGTCGATCGTGTCGTTGCCGAGCCCACCGCAGATCAGATCGTCTCCGCGGAGCCCGAGAATCGTGTCGTTTTCGTCGCTGCCGACGATCACGTCCGGCCCGTCGGTGCCGACGATCGTCCCTGATCCTGTGATGGTCGCCGGCTCGCCGAAGCACGTCGCCGTTTCCTGCGCCGACGCCGCGGTGGCGCCCGTCAGGCCGAGGCCCAACGCGAGCGCGAGCAGCGCTACAGCTTTTCTCATTGCTCTCCCTTGTCCAAAGAACGAAGCCGGAGGTGCCGCCACCTCCGCGAGACGATTCTACGGCGAGCGCGCCTGAACGAAAGCGGAGGCTTTGGCCAGGTCGGCTACGGCTCGCCGACGAGATCGTCCGGCTCGGTCATCGCCTCGATCGCGTCCTGCGCCTCTTCCACGGAGGACTCCGGAACGGACACGATCACCGAGTCGTCCTCGCCGTCCGCGAGATGGGAGTCGATGCCCGCGGAACGCAGGATTCCCTGGATCTCCTCCGCCTCGGCGACGTCGCCGGCGACTGCCACTCGAACCATCTCGGCCACGGCGTCGATGATACGACCTCCGGCTCGATGTGGAAGGGCGCCGGCGTTTCCGCCGACGTCGGACGCGCGGGCGTCGCGCGGCCGGGTCGCGCCTCCCTTGACGAGATGCGGCTTGCCGCGCTCCGCATAGGGCGCCACGACGATGTCGAAGTCGCGCGGCACGACGGTCTCCGCGAAGAGGGCCCGCGCCTCGCGCGCGATCTCGGGCCCGAAGTAGCGGCTCGACAGGTGCGTCAACGCGAGTAGCCGCACATTGGCGCGGCGGGCGGCGTCCGCCGCCTGTATCGCCGTCTGGTGCTTCGTCTCCTCGGCGCGCTCTCGCTCCTCGTCGGAGAATGTCGCCTCCGTGATCAACAGGTCCGACCCCCATGCGGCCTCGACGACCTCCTCGGAGGGTGCGGTGTCCCCCGTGAGCACGATCTTCCGTCCGGGACGCGGCGGGCCCAGCACCTGTTCCGGCTCGACCGTCCGGCCGTCCGCGAGAGCAATGCGCTCGCCGCGCTGAAGCGCGCCGCGTTCCGGTCCGCTCGGCACGCCGAGGGCGTCGGCCGCTTCGACGTCGAACCGGCCGGGCCGCGTGGCCTCGATCAACGACCAGCCGATCGCAGCCACGCCGTGCGCCACCGCGAACGTCGCCAACCGATAGCCGTCGCGTTCGAGCACATCCCCCGGCGACAGCTCAACGAGGCGGACCTCGTACGTCAGCTTGCCGACGACACGCCTGAGCGACCCGATCAGTTCGACGAGGCCGCGCGGCCCGTACACCTCGAGCGGCTGGTCGCGACCGCGGAGCGCGAACGTCTTGAGCATGCCCGGCAAGCCGAGCACGTGGTCGGCGTGAAAGTGGGTCAGGAAGACCTCGCGCAGGTCGACGAGGCCGACGGACGAGCGCAAGAGCTGGCGCTGCGTGCCCTCCGCGCAGTCGAAGAGGAGCCGGTCTCCGCCTCGCCGGATCATCAGAGCGGCGGGTGAACGCTGCGCCGTCGGCATCGAGCCGGCGGTGCCGAGGAACACGACGTCGAGGTCCACGGCTCGATTCTAGGTTCGCGTCTTTCGGCCCGACGATAGGCTCAACGGGTGCACACGGCGCCGTTCGACGTCCGAGACCTCCTTCGCCGCGAGGTGTCGGCGGCCGAGTACGACGAGATCCGGGAGCTTTGGAAGAAGCACTCGATCGCCGAAGACGAGCGCGACCTACCCGGCCTGATCTCGACCCTGACCGAGGACTGCGTGTACGAGCTCGCGGAAACCGGGCACCGCTGGGAGGGACACGAGGGCGCGGCGCGCTTCTACATGGAGCTGCTCGGCGCATTTCCGGACATTCACTTCGACCTCACCGACATCGTCATCGGGCCCCAGGGCGTCTGCGAGGAGGCAGACATGAACGCGACGCACCAGGCCGAGTGGCTCGGCGTCCCGCCCTCGGGCGAGCGCCTCAGCTGGAAGGTCGTGATCTTCTTCCCATGGGATCCGGACCGGCGGCTCTTCCGCGGGGAGAAGGTCTACACGGCCGGCCTGCCGGTGGCCGGGCTCGGGTAGGCCGTCCGCTCAAGGCAGGACGAGTCGCTGGCCGGGCACGAGCGTCGTGCTCGTCAGATTGTTCCGCCGCTGGAGCTTCCACACCCCCTCTCGCGGATCGCCGGCGTAGTGCCGGGCGGCGATCGACCACAGCGTGTCGGTCGGCTTCACGACGTACCGGACCGGCTTGCCCGCGCCGCCTGACGGATGGGCGAGCAGGCCGACTAGCAATGCGACGGCGAGCAGGAGGACTGCGGCTCTGGCGAACATGCGTTCGCCATCCTAGCGAACACACGTTCGGTATGTCAAATACATCCTAGACCGCGACTTAGAATCGAGCGGATGCGCGCCCGCTTCGGGTTCGCCGCGGCACTCCTCGCATTTGCCGCGCTCCTCGGCGGCTCCGCTGCTCCGGCGGGGGTCCGGGCACCCCTGCCGCACGTCACGGTGTTCGGCGACTCGATCGCGGAAGCGATCGTCGAGAATGACGCAGCACGGGCGATCCTCACGGACGGCGTCGACGTCGACTTCGAGGTCGCACCGTGCCGGCGGCTCGTATAGGACAGCTGTCCGTACAACGGCGTCCGCCCGCCCACTGTGCTGCAGGTCGTCAAGACCCTCGGTTCGAAGATCGGGCCGACCGTCATCGTCACGCTCGGCTACAACGAGTTCGAGGATCAGTTCGCGCGGAACATCGAAGTCTCGTTGAACGCCTTCGAGGACGCTGGCGTCAAGCAGGTCCTGTGGCTCACGCTCCGTGCCGCGCGCCACCCGTACGTGAACATGAACGACTCTCTGGTGGCAGCGGCCGCAAGGCACCCATCTCTGATCGTCGTCGATTGGAACCTCTATTCCCGTAATCACTCCGACTGGTTCCAGAACGACGGCATCCATCTGCTGGACGGCGGCTCGAAGGGAATGGCAACGCTCCTGCACACGACGCTCCAGCAGCTCGGGATCGGAGCGAAGCCAAAGCCGGTCAAGCGCACCACGGGACCGGTCCGGATCGCGACCGTGCATCTGCCTGACGCGAGGCGCAAACGGTCGTATGCCGCGAAGGTTGCTGCGGCAGGCGGGCGTCCGCCGTACTTCTGGTCGCTACCGCGCCGGCTCCCGGCCGGCTTGCACTTGCGCTCGACCGGTTGGATCAGCGGGATTCCAAAGGCGCGGCCCGGCAGGTTCGAGCTGAGGCTCCGCGTCAGGGACGCGCGCGGAGCGAGGAGCACCCGGAACGTGACGCTCCGAATCCGTCCCTAGCGGCGAAGCCGCAACCCATGCTCTTCCCCACTCCCACGTTCGCGATCTTCCTGCTGGTCGTGCTGCCGCTGTCGTGGGCGCTGATGGCACGCCAGCCGCTGTGGCGCCCGTTCATGCTCGACGCGAGCTACGTCTTCTACGCGTGGTGGGACTGGAGGTTCGTCTTCCTCCTGGCGTCGTCGACGATCGTGAACCACGTTCTGGCGGTCGCGATCTTCCGCGCGGGAGGGCAGCGCCTCCGACGCGCCTACCTCGTCGCGGCGATCTCCTACGACCTCGTTGTCCTCGCCTACTTCAAGTACGCGGGCTTCTTCGTCAGCTCCGCCGAGAACTTCCTCACGCGCCTCGGCATCGCCGAAGCATCGTCGGTCGTCCACGTGGCGCTGCCGGTCGGCATCTCCTTCTACACGTTCATGGCGATCTCGTACGTCGTCGACACGTACCGCGGAGAGCTGGAGCCGGCGACCTTCTCGCGGTTCGCCGTCTTCCTCTCCTTCTTCCCGCACCTCGTCGCAGGCCCGATCGTCCGCGCGAGCGAGCTGTTGCCGCAGCTCGAGCGGCCTCGCGACCCGCGCCGCGTGGACACGACGCGCGCCTACTACCTGATCCTCACCGGGCTCTTTCTCAAGGTCGTGATCGCGAACCACTTGGCGACGCACATCGTCGACGAGGTCTTCGCGGCGCCGAATCGCCATTCGTCGCTCGAGACGCTGTTCGCGATCTACGGCTACGCCGTCCAGATCTTCGCGGACTTCTGCGGTTACACGAGCATCGCGATCGGCGTCGCGCTCCTCCTCGGCTTCGAGTTCCCGCAGAACTTTGCCGCCCCGTACACGGCGGTCTCGCTGCAGGACTTCTGGCGGCGGTGGCACATGACGTTGTCGCGCTGGCTTCGCGACTACCTCTACATCCCGCTCGGCGGCAACCGCAAAGGGCGGCTCCTCACATACCGGAACCTGCTCCTGACGATGCTGCTCGGCGGCCTCTGGCACGGCGCGGCCTGGACGTTCGTCGCCTGGGGCGGCATTCACGGGACCGGCCTCGTGCTCCAGCGGCTTCGCCAGGACCTCCGGCGCGCGCGCGGCAGGCCCGAGCCGGCGAACACGCTCGCGCGGCGAGTCGTCGGCCGCCTCGTCACCTTCCACGTCGTCTGCTTCGCATGGATCTTCTTCCGAGCTGACTCGTTCGGTCGCGCGTGGGCCGTGATCACGCAGCTCGTCACCGCATGGGGACAGCCGTCGCCGCTCGTCACCAGCTCCGTGCTGCTCGCGATCGGCGTCGGGATCGGCACCCAGTACGTGCCGGCCGCCGTGACCACCGGGCTGCTGCGCGGCTTTGGCCGCCTCGGCCTCGTCCCCCAGGCCGCGTGCCTCGCCGTCGGGCTCATGCTCGTCGACACCCTCGGCCCTCCCGGCGTCGCGCCGTTCATCTACTTCCGCTTCTGATGAAGCTCCTGCCTGCGATCCGCGGAATCGTCCTGGCCTTCCTCTCGCTGGGACTTGCGGCGTTGCTGAATGCGCACGGGCTGCGCAAGGACGCCGAGTCTCGCCGTGGAACCGACCGTAACGTGGCGATCGCCGTCACCCGGCGGCCCCTCGTACACGTGAGCGAGTTCTTCTACCTCGACCGGCCACGCCACGAGCTTCAGGTCGCGATCGGCCGTGAGACCGAGGATCGCATCGACACGCGCGTCGCGTTCCGGCTGCCACGGCCCGCAGGACCGCTTCCCCACCCGCCGCGTCGGAAGAAGCCGAGGCGAGAGGTGAAGGCACGGCCGGTCTTCACCCCTTCACGTCCGCTCAGGATCTGGGTCGCCGGCGACTCCCTCGCGCAGGTCCCGGGCGACGCGCTCGAGCGAGCGGCGGGCCCGCGCAAGGAGATCGACGTCGTCGCCGTCGAGAGCCGGCTCTCCACCGGCCTCGGCCAGCCGGGCCTCTACAACTGGTTCACCCGGACCTCCGACGTGATCTCGTCGATCCGTCCGAAGGTCGCCGTCCTGTCGTTCGGTGCCGACGACGCGCATGATTACCTCGGCGGCGTCCCGAGCGGCCGCACGATCGGCAAGCTCGGCAGCCCGAGCTGGATCGCCGAGTACCGGCGGCGCGTCGACGGAGTCACACGGGAGCTGAACGCAGCCGGCACGTATGTCGTCTGGATCGGCCTGCCGATCCCGGCGGGAAGCGGCTTCAGCCGCAGCTTTCCGGTCGTGAACCGCGTGTTACGCAGTGTCGCCGCTCGGCATCGCGACGGAGCGGTGTACATCGACACGTGGCACATGTTCGACAGCGCGCAAGGGAAGTACACCGACTACCTCCGGAACGCGCGCGGAAAGGTAGCCTCGCGCCCGCGGGCGACATGGTCGCGAACGCGATCCTGCAGCGCCTCGCCCGCGTCTACGACCTCAGGAGCTCGCGAGCGTCACGAGCTCCGGAGTGACCTCACTCCCGGTAACGGTGAGCTCGATCATCGCGTGGACCGGAGCAGTGCGCCGCTCCGTCGGCGAGCCGGGATTGAGAATCCACACGTCCTCGAAGCGCTCCACCTGTGGGACGTGGGTGTGTCCGTAGACCACCGCGTGGCAATTCGCGAACCGCGAGGCGAGTCGTGCCTCGCGGCCGTTCCGTGGGCCGGGGTTGTGCACCATCCCGATGCGCACGTCGGCGACCTCGACGACTCGCTGCTTCGGCAGCAGCTGCTTCAGCTGCGGTTCGTCCATGTTGCCGTGGATACCCTCCACCGGCGGCCCGATCTCGCGTAGGTCGTCGAGCACGGCGACCGTCACGGAGTTGCCGGCGTGGAGGACGAGCTCGGCCTGCGCGAGCCGCGTAACGCACTCCTCGGGGAGCGCGCGCATCCCTCGCGGCAGGTGCGTATCCGAGATGATCGCGACGCGCGTCAGCGAGCCGCCACCGGTTCGCGCGCGACTGCGCTGGTCAGGTCGAGCACCGCATCGAGGAGCTTGCCGGCGCCGAACCGCACCGGGTCGTCAGCCGGGAGACCCGTCTCGTCCTCGGCGGCCGCAATCGCCGCGCGAGCTTCCTCCTCGGTCACGCCCGAGCTGTTGAGCGCGATGCACGCGACCTTCGCCGGCCGGAGGCGAAGGGAGATGCGCTCGTGGAGGTCGACGAGCTCGCGCAGGCTCGGGATCGGCGACTCCGTCGCGTCTCCCTCGACAACTGTCCGCCCCACCTCGTGGCACAGCACGTACAGGTGCGGCGCGCTGCCGTGGATGAGGCCGACCGTCACGCCCGAGTAGACCGGATGCAAGATCGCGCCCTGGCCTTCGACCCACAGCAGGTCGCCGCGCTCGCCGCCTTGGACGACGAGTCGCTCGGCCGCACCGGCGAGGAAATCCGAGACAACGGCGTCGACCGCGATTCCCCAGCCCGCGATCGCGATACCGGTCTGTCCCGTCGGCACGAAGACGGAGCGAAGCCCGCGCTTGCGCGCCTCGAGATCGAGCTCGCAGGTGGCGGTCATCTTCCCGATTGCGCAGTCGGAGCCGACGGTGAGGACGACCGTCGCGTCCACGTCGAGGTTGGCGCCGGTCACGGTGCTCAGGTCGGGCGGCGGCTCGCGCAGGTCACGAAGGTCGACGTTGTGCTCGGCTGCGAGCTCCGTCAGGCCGGGAATGTCCCGCAGTCGGACGTGCAGCCCGTTCTCCAGGTCGAGCCCCTTCAGGACGCAGCTCTTCAGCAGCTCCTGCCAGTCACCCGGAAAGCGGCCGCCCTGCGTCACGACGCCGACGAGTGCCGTGTTCGGTTCGAGGCCAAGCGCGTCGTCCACCGATCCGACGATCGGTACACCGTCGTCGCTTTCCCCTGCGCGCTCCGTATCGAGAATCGCGACGACTGAGTCGCGGCGATAACGCATCACGCCGCGCAGCGTCTTCCCGTAGTGCGGGTCGCCCGAGAACCCTTCAGCGAGGATCAGGTACTTCTTGTCTGACACCGAGTCCGGGTTGGTCGGAGGGAACTTGGACGCCGTTGCGGAAGTCGACACCGGGCCATGGATCGTCGGCCAGCAGCAGGTTGCCGTCGAGGTCGACGTGATCGCAGAGCGAAGCGACTTGCGCGCCTGCGGAGATTCCGAGCCCCGACTCGATCATGCAGCCGAGCATGACGCCGAGGCCGACCGCTCGCGCCGCGTGGGCCATCCGCACTGCCTCTCGGATCCCGCCCGACTTCGCGAGCTTGATGTTGACCCCGTGCGCGCGCTCGGCGCACGCGGCGACGTCGCCGAGCCGGTGACAGTCCTCGTCGAGGTAGATCGGGATCGGTGAGTCAGTCTTGAGACGCACGCCGCCGGGATCGCCCGCCGGGAGTGGCTGCTCGCAGTACTCGACGCCGAGCTCGGCGAGCTGAGGCAGCGCGTCGAGCGCCTCGTCGAGCGTCCAGTACTCGTTGACGTCGACCTGGAGCGGAACGCCGGTGACGGAGCGCACGGCGCGGACACGCTCCACATCGCGGCCGTCGCGTGCGCCGAGCTTGAGTTTCAACCGTTGAAAGCTATGGCCGGCCTGCTCGGCCCGGCGCGCCATGTCGTCGGGGTCGCCGAGCCAGATCGTCCAGCTCGTCGGGGGGCCTTCGCGGCTTAGACCCAGCAGTTGCCAAACCGGCAGCGCGGTCAGCTTCCCCTGCAGGTCGTGCAGCGCTGCGTCGAGCGCCGAGCGCGCCGCCCACTCGCGCGGCGGCAGGCGTGACTCGATCTCGTCGAGCGCGAACGGATCGCCGCCGAGGGTCTCGGCGTGCTCTTCGACGTACGCGAGCGCCGACTCCGCCGATTCGTCGTAGCGCTCGATCGGCGCCGCCTCGCCGAAGCCCGACACGTCGCCGTGGCGGATCTCGACGTGAACGACGTCGGCGGTGTCCTGCGCCTCGCGCGAGATCACGAACGTCTGCGCAAGCTCGAGGGTGACGATGCGGGCGCTTACGTCCACCCCGGCTAGACTAGTCAGCCCGCGCCTGTAGCTCAGGGGATAGAGCGTGCGCCTCCGGAGCGCAAGGTCGCAGGTTCGATTCCTGCCAGGCGCATCGAACGAAGGCCCTCTGCCTCGCGTGCGTCACCTCATGTCGAAGTTGCAACTCGCGGCTCCGCTGATTCGTTATTCCGCTAACGCTGCTTCGAAGCCTTAGCGACCCTAGGAGAGTTTGTAGCCGCTCGGAGCTGGCGGCGGATGATCTCCCGGATCAACTCCACCCGGTATGTGCGGAGGTCGTCGATCCTCTGGTCGACAAGCGCAATCTCCGTGTGGAGGTCGTCGGTCGTCTCCTCCGGCGGCGCTACGTGCCCGACCCTCCCGATCGCAATCAACTGGCTCACGATTACGAGACGACGGAGAGCATCCGCTTCTTCCGGCTCTAGCCCGGGGGCCGGGAGGCGATCCGAACACCGATTTCGTCAGGCAACCCGGACCCGCGAAACCTACGCCGGTGGCGTTGCTGCGCTAGATGTAGTTCCTGTGCACGTTGTTCCATCCGGGTCGCCTCCTTGGAGTTGAGCTGCCTCGACAGCGCTCAGCGTCCAAGGCGGCCCGGTGGAACAACGTGGTTAGGACTTACACCTAGCCCTCGTCGACAACGACCTACTGTAAACGGTATGCGGGCTTGCCTCTCGACCGTTGCAGTCGTGCTGATTGCCGCGGGATGCTCCAGCGGCGGCACGGCTGAGAGCCCAGTGCCTGGCGTCACGAGCATCTTGGTTGCCAAGGACGGCCGGGTCGTCCGTTCAAGCTACTACGGCGGCCTGAAGGCGACCGATCGCGTTCCCATCTTCTCCATCACCAAGAGCGTCGTCTCGGCGCTCGTCGGCATTACGCTCGCCGAAGGTGACCTGCAGAGCGTTGACGAGCGCGCATCGAAGTTCATCGCGGGTGCCGACCCGCGCATCCGCATCGAGCACCTGTTGTCGATGACGGCTGGTTACGGACGGCAGCTCAACTTCGGCGAGACGGACCCGTCGGCGCTTGCGGCGCGGCCGCTCGTCAACAGGCCGGGCACGACGTTCAACTACGACAGCGGGTCGAGCGACCTGCTCGCCGAGATCATCGCCCGCGTCACCGGGATGCCCGCAGCCGACTACGCGCGTCAGCACCTGTTCAGGCCGATGGGCATCCGAAATGTCCAATGGCCCGGGTCGCATGGAGGCTCGGGACTACTGCTGCGACCACGCGAGCTGCTCGCTTTTGGCCAGCTCTACCTCGACCATGGCGTCTGGAACGGCCGGACTCTCATCCCACCAGCTTGGATGCGGACATCAATCCGCACGCACATCCGCGTAGCACCCGGTCAGGGCTTGACGCAGGGCTACGGCTACAACTGGTGGGTCGAGACGAGCGGGCAGCCGTTCTTCGCAGCACACGGCTACCTTGGACAGGCGCTTGTCGTGTTTCCACGGCTCGACGAGGTTGTCCTAGTGACATCGAGTAAGGAAGACTACGGCGGGACGCTCGCGCTCGCGCGGCGCGTCGCTCTCAAGTACCGACGACCGTAGGTTCGCCACTCCAAGGCGGCTCTAGGATCGATCTTCCGCGTTGGCCTCGACTGCGGCGACATCGATCAGGGTGCGAACGCGGCGAAGGCCGCCGTCGGACGTGCCGGTGACAGGGAGTTCGGAGAATTCGAGTACGAGCGGCGTCATGTCCAAGCCACGGCAGCTGCGCACCCGCAGCCATGCCATGAGTGGGCGGCTCGAAAACAAGGCCGCCCACTCACATGGGAGCGTCGGATTGAACGGGCGACTCAAGCCCGGTGACGGCGCTAGACGCTCATGCGGACATGTCCTCGACGACCAGCACCGTCGGTTGCTCGACGTTGCCCTCGCGCACATCGACCACGCGCAGGGTGCGAGGCCCGAGCTGGATCGTGTCGCCCGGACGCCGGAGCGGGGCGCCGGTCGTGAGCCTGGGCGGGTCGGCTGGCGTGCCGTCTGCCCGTCGAAGCTCGAAAGTAAGTGCGGATGCCATCCGGTGCTCCTTCCTTGGGGCCGGACGGCATGCCGAGGATATCGCGCCGCGTCGGCGGCGAGGCGTTCCGGCAGGCGCCTGTGACGCCGGTGCCGCTCGCTGCTGCCAGGTGAGAAACACGCGTTGGCGTGCCTAGCGCAGCGACTCCGGGAGGGGGCGCCCAGCGACTTGTTCGTAGTAGCCGGGACTCTCGGACATCGTTCGACTCTCCACGACCCGACCGTCGACGACGCGATGGATGCTGAGAAAGTGGAGGCGAATCTCTCGGCCAGTGGCCTCCACGTCGAAGTAGGTGCCGGTGTGTGTTGCCGTCAACGTCACGAACGTCGCCACGCGATCGCCTTCGCCGAAGATGTCATGGATCTCGATTCGCTGGTCTGGGAACGCGACGCGAAGCCGCCGCATAAGAGCCAACGCGCGGTCGAGGCTGTCAGTCACGTTTCCATCGGCGTCGAGGTCACGCCAGTTCGGGTCTATGCCATTGGCAAAAGTGGTCTCGTCGAACGTGGCCCAGGCAGTCCAACCTCGACGCAGGAGCTCGTTGTTCGCTTCCCGTGAGATCGCAAGCCTCCTTTCGATTCCAGATTCTCACATGAGTCGAGGAAGCGCGATCCCTCCCATGACCGGGGCGCCAGCCGTTCCTCTGTGCCAGCGCGTGCTCGACACGCTCGACGCGATGCCCGAGACATGTGCCACGTCGTGTGCCACGACCCCGCGATTTACAGGCATTACTGCCTATCATCCGCATCACCTGCTTGTTTGCAGGAATTTCCAGAACCCTGGCGGAACGAATTTACAAGTCGTTGTCAGCGGAGTAATCGGAGGAGCCTTCGCCGACCACCTAACGCATCGTCTCCTCGAGCTGGTCCATGTCCCAGTCGGTGTAGATGTCGCCGGTCGTGGTGATCGACGAATGGCCGAGCAGCTTCTGGACGGCCTTCAGGTTGCCGGTGGAATCGAGCACCGACTGACCGGCGGTGTGGCGAGCCATGTGCTTTTTGCGACCGCGTGTGGTGACGCCGTGCTACCTCGGGAATTTGCCGAACCCGGAAAGCGAGGGGGGAATGTCCCGGGCAGAGCGCGCTCACGCGACTTGCTTCAACGCGCCTCCCTGCTCCGGCTGCTCGTGCACCCAAGCCAGTATCGCCCGAGAATGGCTGATGACCGTGCCGTCGGGGAGTTTGAGCGTCGGTAGCTTTCTGGTCCCGGTCGCCTCAAATAGCTGATCGCGGGAGCCTTTGCGCAGGAACGGAAACGGGCTGCCGTGTCCGGCGATGACTTTCTGATATTCGATTCCTGCGCCACGGAGCGCTTCTTGAACGCGCCGACAGGGGTGGTACCGTGGCCCGCCGTCGTCTCCGTGGCAAACGAAAAGGGTCGGCTTCTCTTCCATCGTGATCCTCCAAAAGTGGGCTCCCCAACTTCGTTTCCTTCTGCGCTCGAAATCATTCGCCGACTCGTCAAAAACCCCCCATCCTCCCGCCCCCATCTGCAATGCGCGAGGGCATTCCTCCACAGGTCAGCTGTGCCGGCTTAGGTCGGATTTGGCGCTGACCGCGCGGGGCCGGGAGGCGATCCGAACACCGGCTTCGTCATGCAACCCGGCCTCGCAGGAAATGCATCGGGGACGAGACAGCATCCGCGTGGCGATCAGCGCGGAGCGTAGTCGACCTTCTCGAAGGGCCACTCGGCGCGCAACCACTCACCGACCTCGCACCAGAGCTCGGCATCGAGGTCGGCGCGATCCGCCCGCTCCCACGAGAGGACGCGTGCGTCGACGTTGCCCCCGGGCACCGGGTAGATGTAGACGCAGCCGATCACGTCGGCGCTCGAGGGCTCGAGCACGGTGTACGTGAATCCCTCGCGCTTGCGGAAGTCCTCCGCGTGGCGCTCGAGGTCGCGACGGTTCGCCTCGAGAGGACGGTAGGCGGCGAAGTCAGCGTCGTTGTGCTGCGGGCCGAGCGGCTCGAGCGTGAAGAGCGGCGTCTCGAGACTCGTCGGAACGTCGAAGTCCGGCGGGACGAACGTCAACGTCCGAGCCGGGTGCGGCGGCGAATCCCGAGGCGCCTTTGGAGAGCGCGGTCTTCTTCGCCGTCGCGAATCGCAGCCCAGACGAACATCACGCCGACGATGACGAGCGGGACCGCCAGGAGGACAATAAGGATGATCGCGGCGAGCTGATTCACATCACCACGGTAGCGGCGGGCGGCACTCGACCAGTGTGACGCCGCCGCCTCACCAACGGCCGCATCCCCGCCGAGATCGTCTACGGCGCCCGCAAAATGAAAGCCACGAGATGAGCAACCGTCGCTACATCTCGGGGCCAGTGCACGCTAACTCGTCGGCGCCAGTCAATGCGACCGGCGGTGTAGGTGGAGGCCGGGGACGAGAAGGGGGACGCGCTCGCGATAGCGAGCGTACTCGTCGGGGAACGTCTTGATCATCAGGCGCTCCTCGATCGGAATCCTCGTGGCCAGGAAGACAGCGCCGACGACGAGAAAGGCGAGCGAGAAGCCCAAGCCGTCCACGAGCACTGTGCCGAGCACCATGCCGAGGAGGCCCGTATAGATTGGATGTCGCGTGATCGCGTAAGGCCCTTCGGTTCGCAGCTCGTGGTCTTCCTGGAGCATGTTGGGCGAGGCCGACCACATCCTTCCCAGTCTGAGCCGTGCCCAGATCGTGAACGCTGTCGATATGACGAGCAGCACGAGGCCCGGAAGCTCGATCCACCAGGAGTGATCCGTGAGCCGACCTACGTCATGCCAGGCCAGCCGAACGACGAGGATCGCGCCCGCGACCAACGCGATGCCCCAGAGCGCTCCGGCGGGGCCTTGGCGCCTCCTTCGCGAATTGCGTCCCCAGTACAGCGCTGCCGCGATCCACGTCACGATTACGAGCCCCCAACAGGCCGAAGTCGCGATCGTGGCCATGACCTCATTTTGTCGACGCAGAGCCACACGCCGAGTCACGCGGCGAGTCACAACCGTTCCGTTTGCAGCGAGTCGTCACTGCCAGGGCGCTGTCGGAGACCGGTTGCGGTGAACGCCGGCACCGCCGCCGTTCGCGGCGAACTGCTTACCGGTCTTGTAGGGCGTCCAGGCCGATGGTGAATGCGACCAGAAGACGCCGGTCTACTTCTTCTAGCTCGGGTTCGACCTCGAGGACATAGCGGTCGCGCATCTTTCCCAGCACGCGCTTGTACGTCCCGACTCGCTGATCGCCTTTCCGGAGGACGAAGTCGAACGGGAGCCACTCGAGCAGGGAGAACCAGTCGATGCCGATCTCGCCGAACCGGCGTAGTAGGGCGATGATCCAGCTCGACTCGTGCGCTTCGAGGAGCTCGGTCCCCGACGGGTCGCGGACGTGCCAATGGCTCCTCAGGAGCGATCGGCCGAAGTCCTTCTCGAGCATGCCGATCACCGCGCCGTCCGCGTCGAGCACCTCGTGCCGGCCTCGGAACTCGAATACCGACTTCGACTTGATCATGAACAGGTGGTCGGTGTCGTCTGGCGAAAGGCGGAAGCGGATGTCCTCCTTGATCTTCATCTTCTTTTGCTTCACGTAAACGAGCGGCCGCCCTTCCTCTGTCGAGCCCGGAGTCGGAACGCTGATCCGGTATTCGTTCGCAATCGGCTTGATGACCTGCTGGACGAGCAGCCGGTTCGACGCCTCGAGCTCGCTGAGAACGGTCGCTGCTTCCGGAGCGGCGGAGCCCACTGGTCCAATCGTAGAGCCTCCGCTGTCGCAGGCAATTCGATGACGAGATCGCGAACCGTTGACTTCTCCGGGTACACCTGGGGGGTGAAGTCGAGCACAGGCGTTGTCGGGCCCGGACCGAATTACTTCTCCAACTCGGTCGACAACGTTTGGGTCGACGGCCTCGGCCGTTTGCACCTGAAGGTCACCCATTCGAAGCGGCGCTGGTACAGCGCCGAGGTGATCAACACGCAGAGCCTCGGCCGCGGGTGCTACCGGTTCGAGCTCGACTCGGCGGTGGATGCCCTCGACCCAAACGTCGTCCTGGGCCTCTTCACCTGGAGTGACGATCCGGCCTACAACAACCGCGAGCTCGACATCGAGTTCGGCCGCTGGGGGAACGCGGCCGACCGGACGAACGGTCAGTACGTCGTCCAGCCTTACGATCACGCCGGGACCCTGCAGAGGATCACGCAACCGGCCGCCTCCTCATCCGCGCACTGGTTCGACCGGCAGGCGAACGCAGTGACATTCGGTAGCTCGGCCGCCGCGCCGTCGTCCTGGACGTACGCCGGTTCGGACCTGCCCCAGCCCGGCTCGGAGCACGTGCGCATGAACCTCTGGCTCTACCGGGGTGCACCGCCGCTGAACGGCAGGAGCGTGGAGGTCGTCGTCAGTCGCTTCACCTTCACGCCGGCGCCCTAGGCATCGGCGCGACGATCATGTCGGCTCGAACCGGTAGCCCATCCGGGCTTCCGTGATGAAGTACCGCGGCTTCGCCGGATCGGGCTCGAGCTTCTGGCGGATCTGGGCGAGGTAGACGCGTAGGTAGTTCGTCTCCTTCTCGTATTGCGGCCCCCACACCTCCTGGAGGAGCTGGCGCTGGGTGACGAGCTTGCCCGGATTGCGGACGAGGATCTCGACGATCGCCCATTCCGTCGGCGTGAGGCGAATCTCGCCGTTCGAGATCGTCACGCGTTTCGCCGCGAGGTCGACGTCGAAGTCGTCGGTGTGCACGACAGCCTCTTCTTCGCCGGGCACCGCCCCGGCCGCCTTGGCAGCGCGGTGAGCATCGAGGCGGCGACCCAGGCCGTGTAGACCGGGAGCATCGTCTCCAGCAGCTCTGGGTCATGCGCGCCGTAGGCTGCAAGCGCATCTCTCGCCTCGGGCTGGTCGTCGAAGACGCGATCGCAAGACATGAGTGCGGCGAGGTCGTACTCGCGGGGCCCACGACACGCCGTTTCGAAGTCGTGCCACAACGGGCCTGCCGGGGAGGCGAGACAGTTCCATAGGTGCACATCGCCGTTGAGCCCCTGGCCGGCCACTTCCGGCCGATGCGACATCACGTCCCGCAGAAACTCGATGTCGGTCGACGGCGGCAGGGCGGCGAGCATCGCCTCGGTTTCATCCGGGTGGCCGATCTCGGGCAGCCTGCCGTCGTAGTCGGCGAGTGCCTCGTACGACCCGAAGCGCCTGCCCCGCCACGCAGGCATCGACCTCGCCGGACGGCTCGATGTAGCGCCAAAACGTCACGACGTGGCCGCCGTGACGGTACGGCGCCGCCTCGACCTCGTCCGCAGGCGGGATCACGGGCGCCGGCGCGCGCAGCGTAAGACGCGACCTCGAGCTCTCGGACGACGTCGTTCGGGTGCGGCCCTTCGGGAAACGGCAGCGAGCTCGAGACCCGGACGACGATCGGTAGCGGACGCAGGTGGATGAGGACGTGCCACGCGTCGCGCAAAACCACCGGGTCTTCGTAGTGCAGTCCCTTTGCCCGCGCGACTTCGAGGCCCGCCGCGACCGCCGTCTCACCCACCGCGCGAGCGTAGCCCGGTGATTAGGCTCGCGTCGGTGCGGGCGTACCTTCAGAGTCTCAATCCCCAGTTGCCCCGCGACGTCTGGATCCTCCAGGCGGGTGGCCTCGCGAACATGTTCGGGAACGGGGTGATCGGGCCGTTCCTGATCATCTACCTGCACAACGTCCGCGGCATCTCGCTCGGGATCGCGGGCCTCGTCGTGGCGGCGAGCTCAGCCGCGGCGCTCGTCTCCGCGTTCGTGGGCGGCGCTCTCTCCGACCGCGTCGGCCCGCGTCGCGTTCTCAGCGGAGCGCTGATCACGATGGCAATCGGCTTCGCGCTCTTCCCCCTGATCCGCGATCCGTGGGAAGCGGTTGCCGTGAACGTGATCGTCGGTTTCGGCAGCGGCTCTTTCTGGCCGAGCCAATCGACCTTACTCAGCTCGTTGACGCCGCCGGCGCGGAGGCATTCCGCCTTCGCGCAGCAGCGCATGACGATGAACCTCGGCATCGCGCTCGGCGGCCTTGCCGCAGGTGCGATCGCACGAACAGACAAACCGGGAACGTTCACCTTCCTCTTCCTCCTCAACACGGTGACGTTCCTCGTGTTCGTCGCGGTCCTCAGGCTTGTCCCGGCGCCGCGCCGCGTGGAGCCGCATCACGAGCCCGGGCGCTACCGCGACGTGCTCCGCAACCGTGTCTATCTGGCTTACATCTCGCTCAACGTGGTGCTGATCGGCGCCGGGATCGCCGTGATGGCGGAGCTTCTGCCGCCGTTTGCGAAGAACACGGCCGACGTCAGCGAGCCTGCCATCGGCGTGATCTGGTTCATTTTCTCGGCGGTCGTCGCAATCGGCCAGTTACCGGTCGTGAAGCTCGTGGAGGGCAAGCGACGCATGCACGGCCTCGCGTTGATGTCACTGATCTGGGCCGGCACGTTCGTCATGGTGCTCGCGGGCGGCGCGTGGCTGACCGGCACGCAGGCCGCCGTGGTCTTCGGCATCGCGGTCGGGGCCTTCGCTCTCGCCGAGTGCCTCCACGGTGCGATCTACGCACCGCTCGCCGTCGACCTGGCGGAGCCGCGACTGCTCGGGAGGTACATGGCCTTCTCGAGCGTCTCCTGGCAGCTGGGGTGGCTCGTCGGTCCGGCGGCGGGCGGATTCGTCCTCCAGCACGAGCCGCTCACGCTCTGGGCCGCGGCTGCGGTGATCTGTGTCCTCGCGTCCGCCTATGCGTTGGCGCTCGAGCGACGCATCCCAGTTGGGCTTCGCGTCACGCCATATGTGGATTCGGTCGCAGGCGTGCCGGGTACCATGCCGAACATGGCGCTGACGACCGACGAACCTCTCAGTACCGATGCCGAGCCTTCCCCGCATCCGGCGAGCGAGGCCACGCGGATTCGCGGAGGCAGTCGGACCGCGCCCGGAACCACGCGTCGCTGAGCTCAGCGCCAACGGTCTCACCTGGATTCACCTCGATCCGCCGATCGATCCGGAGACGGTCAACAGCCTCCGGGAGCGTTTCGGCTGGCATCCGCTCGACGTCGAGGACGTCCTGTCGAAACGCCAGCGGCCGAAGATCGACGAGTACCCCGAGGACGGCTACCTCTTCGGCGTCCTGCACTTTCCGGCGTACGACAAGAACGTCCAGCGGCTGAACTCCGGTGAGATCGACTTCTTCCTCGGGGCGGACTACCTCATCACGATCTCGACCGTCGAGCTCCTCCCGGTCACTCGCCTGTTCAACCGTGTCCGGGAGGACGAGCGGTTCCGCGAGCAGCTCTTCAGCAAGGGATCAGGGCGCTTGCTCTACGAGGTGCTCGACGACCTCTACGACTACTGCTTCCCGATCCTCGACAAGATCGCCTACAAGCTCGAGTCGATCGAAGACGACATCCAGGACCGTCGGTCGGAGGAGATCGTCACCGACATCTCCAAGGCCAAGCAGGAGATCATCTCCTACCGCAAGATCATCAAGCCGCAGCGTCCGGCCCTGCGCTTGCTCGAGCGTCGCATGGAGCGCTTCCTCCCGGAGAACCTCGAGCTCTACTTCGACGACCTCGTCGACGCATCAGAGCGCATCTGGGACCTCCTCGACAACTACAAGGAGGTCGTCGAAGCGCTCGAGAGCACCAACGAGCAGCTGATCTCGCACCGCCAGAACGACATCCTGCGGATCCTCACCGTGTTCGGCACCATCTTCCTGCCGCTGACGTTCATCACCGGAGTCTTCGGGATGAACGTGCTCTTCCCGGGCGAGCACACCCACGTCGCCTTCTGGGTGATCGTCGGGTTGATGATCGGGACGATCGTGTCCATGATCGCCTTCTTCCACTACAAGCGCTGGCTGTAGCGGAACCGCGTAACGATCAGGTGAGCCCGCGGTTCGTGACGGGGCGGCTCGAGCCTGACGAGCGGCGCGTAGCCTCCGTCGCTCGGCGAGGGCCGGTGAGAGGCTCGCAGCCCCGACGATGACGCCGGCGCTGAAGAGGATCCAGAAGTAGATGGCCATGAGGCCGCCGAAGGAGCCGTAGTCGCGCCCGTAAAGATTGATCCAGAACTGGAAGACCAGGCGCGAGAGACCCGTCAGCGCCACGAGGCCGATAGCCGTCGCGGCGGCGGCCGGCGCGAGGTCGCGCACCGGGACGAGGTTGTAGGTCAGCAACCTCGATGCCCAGACGAAGAAGAGAAACAGTACGGCCGCCCAGCCCGGTGCAAGTGGCTACGAGCCAGAGCGGCGCGTCAATGAGCGCTTTCACCTGGACGAGGAAAAGAAGCAAGAACCCGTAGACCCCCACGAGCACGGCGGCGTGACGCGCTTGATCGCTTCGCCTCGCCGGAAGCGAGAGACGCCAAGCCCGCCCACTCGCCGCCGCGGTTGATGACTTGCTCGTACCGGCTCCGCATGCTCCTTCGTTAAAGCACCATTCGCGAACGAGGGCAAGAATCGGCGGGCAACCCGACCGGAAACCGGGCGGTCCGGGACGGAGCTGGCCGTAAAAGGAGTCCTTCCTTGGCAAGAGAAAGGGGGCACCAGCGATGCTCCAGGCGGTCCTCCTCACCTCATCTCTCCTGCTCGTGCTGGCAATGTGCGTCTCTCTGATGTGGCTCGCCGCGGCGCGGATACGCGAGGCTGAAGCGGCATCGGTGAAGGCGCACGACGAACGAGTCTGAGCCCGGACCGCGGAGGGCTTACCGGCCCTTTGATAGAAGCGCCCGTGTGAAGCAGCTCTGGGCGCCCTGGCGGCTCGAGTACATCAAGTCGGCCGACGAGGGCTCGGGCTGCGTCTTCTGCGCAGCGGTCGAGGGTGACGACGAAGCCGGGCTCGTGCTCAGCCGCGGAGAGCGGACGATCGCCCTGCTCAACAAGTACCCGTACGCGTCCGGCCACTTCATGGCCGCGCCCGTGCGGCATGTCGGCGAGTTCGGCGACCTCACCGAGGACGAAGTGGTTGAGCTGCACCGGATGGCCTCGTCGGGCATGGGCGCGCTCGCGGAGACGTATTCGCCGCAGGGCTACAACGCGGGCTGGAACCTCGGCCGGATCGCGGGCGCAGGCATCGTCGACCACGTCCACCTCCATGTCGTCCCGCGGTGGGCGGGCGACACGAACTTCATGCCCGTGCTCGCGGACACGAAGGTGCTCCCGGAGCACCTCGAGGAGACGCGGCGCCGGCTGGCCGAGGTCTGGACGAGTTAAGCGGCCACGCCCGCGCCGTACTTGGCGCGGAGATACGCGAGATACGGCTTCGCGTCGAGCGTCTGTCCCGTCGCCTTCCTGAGGGTCTCCTGCGGCGTGTATTTGCGCCCGTGCCGGTGCACGTGCTCGCCGAGCCACTCGCGTAGCGCTCCGAACTCGCCGCGCTCGATCTGATCGTCGAGATCGGGGACGTCCTCCAATACCTTCTGCCAGATCTGCACGGACATCACCGTTCCGAGCAGGTAGGTCGAGAAGTACCCGATCGAGCCCGCCGACCAGTGGATGTCCTGCAGGACGCCGTGCGCGTCGTCAGGGACTTCGACGCCCAGATACTCGTGCATCCTCTCGTTCCAGATCTGCGGCAGGTCTGACAACTCGACGCGGTTGTTGATGATGTCCTGCTCGAGCTCGAACCGCAGGATGATGTGCATCCCGTACGTGACCTCGTCTGCCTTGATGCGGATGAGCGACGGCTGCACCCGGTTGATGCCGGCAACGAAGGCGTCACGATCCACGCCGCCGAGCTGGTCGGGGAACGTGTCCTGGAGCCGCTCGTAGAAGAAACGCCAGAACTGCGGGCTCCGGCCGACGAGGTTCTCCCAGAGGCGGCTCTGCGACTCGTGGATCCCGAGCGAGCAGGGACCGCCGATCGGTAGGCGTTCGAGCTCGCGCGGAAGCTGCTGCGAGTAGAGGCCGTGGCCGTACTCGTGCATGGTCGAGAAGAACGACTTGATCGTCTCCGCGTCGTAGTGCGTCGTGATCCGGATGTCGTCGACGCCGGCGCCGGACGCAAACGGATGCTCGGTCGGATCGAGCCGCCAGGTGTCCGGCCGATAGCCGAACAGGGCGACGACCTCCTTGCTGACCTGCTCCTGCCGGTCGACCGGGTAGTTGCCACGCAGGAACGAGTCGTCGACGTCGTCGTTCCGAAGCTCGGCGATCAGCGGGACGAGCTCCGCCTTCAGCTCGTCGAAGACTTCCGTCACCTCGGCGGTCTTCGCGTAGGGCTCGAAGTCGTCGAGCAGGATGTCGTATGGCTCGTCGACATCGTCGAAGCACTCCACGTAGCGGTGCCGCAGCTCGACGTTTCGCTCGAGCGCCGGGAGAAAGAGCTCGTAGCTCGACTCGGACTTGGCCTGCACCCAGATCGGCCTGGCCTGCGCGGCGGCACGGGTCATCTCGGCCCGCAGCTCCGTCGGCACGCGCACGGCCTTCTCAAAGTCACGGCGAGTGACACGCAGCAGTGCGGCATCGTCGGATTCGGGGTCGAGGTCTTGCTCGAGCGAGCTCAGCTCGTCCAGGAGGCGACCCGTCTCGGGATCGATCTGAAGCTCGTGGGCGACGCGCCTGAGCGTCGCAAGGTGGTCGGCACGATGCTCGGAGCCGGCGGGCGGCATCATCGTTTGCTGGTCCCAGCCGAGCACGCGGCTGATCCGTTCGAGGTCGCTGATCTTGCCGAGGCGTTCCTTGAGTTGCGTGAGGGCGTCAGTCATAGGCGGGGACATTACCGAGGGCCTTCTGCAGCTCGTCGAACTGACGCTCGAGGCGTTCGAGCCTCTCCTCGATTCGTTCGAGGCGGTCGTTGGCGGGAGCAGCGTGTCGTTCCGCCGCGGGCGGGGCGTCTTCGCTTCCTCCGAGGAGCTGCATGTAGCGGTCCTCCTTCTGTCCTGAACGGCGAGCAACGCGCGCGGCGAGCTCACGATGTGCGAGCCGATCCAGCGTCTCGGCGATCGCATCGAGCGAGGTGAATGAATGGAGGCGGTCACTCCGCTGCTTGAGCTCGCCGATGGTCTGCGCACCGCGGAGCATGAGCACTGCGAGGACGGACAGCTCCTCGTCGGAAAGCTCGAGCGCCTGGTCGAGCAGGTGCCGGTACTTGACAGCGCGGCTCCCCGGCCCGCTTGCGAGACGAGCCCAGCCGCGATTCGACAGCCGGTCGAGCGCCGCCCTGATCTCCGCCTCGTCGTAGTCGACGACGGGATCTCGATTGGTCGACTGGTTGCATGCGAGCCGGAGGGAGTTCAGTGACAGCGGGTACGCGTCGGGCGTCGTCCGCTGCTTCTCGATGAGGCAGCCGAGGACGCGGATCTCGACAGCGTCGCCGTTCATACGCGAACTCTGCCTGTTCCCCGAACCCGATGAGTCGTGTCAGCCGCACCGAGGACCACGGTCGCAGGGCGTCCTGTGAGAACATGAGGACGAACGGCAAAGGCGTCATTGACTGGGTCCGCGTGGCCGTGGTCGGAGCCGGCCCGGCCGGACTGGCCGTGAGCAGCCGGCTCGCTCGAGCGGGCTCTCACCATGTCGTCCTCGAACGCGGCCGGATCGGCTGGACCTGGCAGACGCAGCGCTGGGACTCGTTCCGCCTGAACACACCCCGGTGGGCGAATCTCGTGCCGGGCGAGCTCCTCGACGCCTCGGCAGGAACGTTCGCCACGGGGCGGAACCTCGTGTGCGGGCTCGAGCGGTTCGCCGAGGACCTTCCGGTCCACGAGGGGGTCGAGGTGTATCGGGCCGAGCGCATGGGACCGGTGTGGCAGCTCGACACGTCTCGCGGCCGGCTCGTCGCAGGCGCGGTCGTGGTCGCGAGCGGCTTTCAGAACGTTCCGCGCAAGCCGCACTACGCCGCTGGGCTGCCCGCCGAGGTCGAGCAGCTCCACGTGGCGGACTACCGGCGTCCGGATGAGCTCGACGGCGCCGTGCTCGTGGTGGGCGGCGGCCAGTCCGGCGTGCAGATCGCCGAAGATCTGCTCGAGGCCGGACACCGCGTCTACCTCTCGACCAGCCGCGTCGGGCGGCTGCCACGGACGTACCGAGGCCGGGATGCCTACGACTGGCTGATGGAGAGCGGCGATCTCCACCTCGCGCGCGAGCACGCCGACCCGGCGATGATCGCGGCGACACCGCCGCAGGTGTCCGGAGCAGGCGGCGGGCGCACGGTCAGCTACCAGCACCTGGCTTCGCGGGGCGTGATCCTGCTCGGCCGAGCCCTCGGCTCGGACGGCCGGCGCCTGGAGCTCGCACCGGACCTCGGCGCCAACGTGCGGTTTGCCGACGAAGTCGCCGCTCGCTTTCGTGCCGCGTGGGAGAAGCGTGCGTGGATGCGCGGCGACGGCGCGTCGGAACGGGATCACGAAGCCGCGGACGAGCCCGCTGAGCATCTCTATGGGGCGGACGGTCCGGCCTCCCTCGATCTCGCCGCAGAAGGTATCTCGTCGATCGTCTGGGCGACCGGCTTCGACGCCAGCATCGGGTGGCTTCCGGCAGGAGCGCTCGACCTCGATTGGAGCCCCCGCTTGCCGGGCCTTCACGTCGTGGGCGCGCCGTGGCTCACGCACCGGGCCTCAGGCAGCCTCTACGGCATGGTTGCCGACGCCGAACAGGTCGCGGACGTGTTGACGCACGTCGGCGCCGCGGCCGCCTGACCCCGGCACACCACAAGAAACGCCGCGTTTCTGCGTCATCTGGAACGAGCTCGAGCAAGCTCGTCCAGGCGAAGCCTTCTGCGCTGACCCTGGCGGAGGATGGGGGCGGCGTGCGGCTGTCGCCCCCACTTTTTATTCGTGCGAGCCGGAGGGCCTCACCGGAGACGCTCTAGAAAGAAGTCGCAAACCTTCTCGTGTTCTGCCTGCATGATGCGGGCCTTTTGCCTGAGCGTCTCGCGGGGGCTCGCGAAAGCGGACGACGGGGTTCGAACCCGCGACCCTCAGCTTGGGAAGCTGAATCAGGCCGTTCTGGCGGTTTCCGTCTGACTCGGTGCGGTTCCGTCAAACGCCCATATTCATGCGGCCTTCGGCGGTCTTCAGTGCTCCGGCGGCAGAGATGCGTGGAAGGCCGTTTGCAACCGCTTCCTTAGCAATCCCTTAGCAGCTCACCCGGCAGGCGTCGCGCACCGACCTCCGCTTCGTAATCGAATACGCCTAGCCGGTAGCCGAACAACACGACATCGTCCGACATGCGCTCACTCGTCTCCTTCCGACGTGGCAGTCGAAGGCGAGAGTGAGCCGAGGACCGGACGGCGCCCACACGGGCGCCGTCCCTTTCCCGTCAGCTCAAAGCAGACCCGAGTGTCGGGGTCACCCGGTGACAGGCCGGTCTAGAGCGGGGCTCCCAAACCCTGGGCGTTCTTTTCTGCGCGCATCGCCGCGAGCGTCGCGTACTCGGCCTCGACGATCGCTGACTGCGCGAAATCGATCGCGTCGATCGCGTCCGCGTAAGCCGATTCGGCGTCACGCACCGCGACGTCGCGGTCGACTGCCGCCTTGGTTTCGTCGATGCGCTGCCGCATGTGCTCGATGTGGCGGTCCCACTCGCCCTGCATCTCCTGCCAGTGGCTCTTGGCCTCCGTGGTGGCGTCGCGACTCTTGGCCCGGAGCTCGGCCGCACGCGTGTCGGCGTCCCGCCGCGCATCGTCCACCTTCGCCTGGATCTTTGTCTGATCCTCCTCAGCCGCAGCCCTGATCTCGCTGTCCGCCTTGTCGATCTCCCCCTTGAGCTTCGCGAAGCTCTCCGTCACCGTCATTCGCTACCCCCTTCGTATGTGCCACGATTTTACGCCTTGCGCCAACGAGGACAAGGCGCGGAGCTCGCTCCCGACAGCTCTTCCCGCGCATGTGCACCGCGAGAGAAACCTGAGCTCGTCTCGGCCCGGAGCTGGGAGCGCGGAGAGACGGCCCGGCCTTCCCTCTGAACGACTTGGGCTGTGAGGGCCGTGCGCGGCGCACGCGAAGGAGGGTCCGGTGAGGTCGGGCCCGCTGGAGCACTACTTCGCTGCCGGTGGCGTGCTCGTTACGGCGTGAATTGCCTTGGTCAGGTCGAGGATCTGACGCGAGAGATCGAGCAGTTCTTCGTTCTGCCGGTCCTCTTCCTTGACCGTCTGCCACTGCTGGTCGGCAATCACCTGCCGCTTGGCGTCCGCTCTGTTCTGGCTGATCATCACGAAGGTCGAAAGGAAGATCGCCTCCAGCGAGACGATCATCGTCAGCAGCCCATAAGGGTACTTCTCGACGCCGAGCCCGATCCAGCAGCTGAACCAGATGATGTGGATGTAGACAAACCACATCGAGCCCGCGAACGCCGTGATCTGATCGGCGATCCGGTTCTGCACGCTCTGCGCGCGCTCTTCGGCGTGTGCGACGAGCGCGGGGTTCGGCTCGTGCGGAAGGTGCGATAGGCGTTGCAGGAGGACAGATTGCGCCATGTCAGACCGCTCCTTTCGAAAGCACGTCGTCGTCCACTGCCTCCGGGCCGATCGGCTCGCCTGCTGCGGCCGGCACCGGTCGCGACGGCGAATGCCGAGCGCCGCCCCTGGGGAGCGCCGGCGGATTCGGCGCTCGCCCATGAGGTGGATCATTCTTGCCAGCTCCGCGCCGCCGCTTTGCGGCTGAGAAACTTCGCAGGTGCTCCCCCTCTCGGATGGAATCCCGGCTCGGCGGTTTCCGATCGTCAACGTCGCGATCATCGTCGCCAACTTCGCGGTCTGGCTCTTCTACGAGCTGCCGCACCTGCAATCGGCGGTGTTCCACGCCTCCTTCTATCCCTGCACAGTCAACAACTCGTGTCACGGGCCCGAGTCGTGGGGGGTCAGCTGGATCACCTCGATGTTCCTGCACGGAAGCTGGGACCACATCCTCGGCAACATGCTCTTCCTGGCCGTGTTCGGCAAGAACGTCGAGGATGCCTTCGGCCCGATCCGCTACCTCGCCTTCTACTTCGCGGGCGGCTTCGTCGCGACGCTAACGCAAACGGCGATGACGCTCCTGTTCGGCACCACCGCGGAGGCACACGTGCCGAACCTGGGCGCGAGCGGCGCGATCGCCGCCGTGCTCGGCGCCTACTTCGTTCTCTACCCGCACTCGACCGTGCGCGGGCTCATCGTCATCGTCCCGATCCAGCTGCCAGCCTGGTTCTTCCTCGGTGCGTGGTTCCTCTACCAACTGATCGAGGCCAACTTCGGCCTCTTCGGCGCGGCCGCGAACGGCGGCGGCGTCGCCTTCTTTGCCCACGTCGGCGGCTTCGTCTTCGGGGTCGTCGCCGCGCGGATCCTGGTCGGCGTCGGACAAGTCGCCGCGCCAGAAGGCGGTGCACCGCTGCGCGCTCCTGCCTGAACGGGTTGATGAGCCGGAACTCACGGCGGGCAGTCCGCGGGGCCACCTCCGCCACGGCACAACGCCCTGCGTTCTTAGCCTCGTCTCCTTCTCTTCACGATTTCGTAGTCGACGAGATCGAGAACGGCATAGGCAAGCGCCCCCGCGATGACAAGCATGATGAAGACGTAGGCGACACGGCCAGTCCCGGCGATCCAAGCCGCAACGAGCGTGAGGCCCAAGAAGAGGGCGAACCTCACCAGGTCGAAGAGGCTCGGATAGTGGCTGTTCCCCTTGCGCTTGGCTTCCGCGTCGGTCACCGGTTCCGAGGGTACAACCGTGAGGCTGCGCCTGTGCAGGAACCGTCCTCGGCCAGCGCCGACGAGCCTGAGTCGTGAGTTCACTTGCAGATACCCGTCAGGTCGCAGCCGCATGCTGGACCTCGCGCACGCGAAACGCGAGCACGATATCCCTGACGCCGCGAATGATGGCGAAGGCGGCCACCCAGGCGATCAGGAGAACGGCGCTGCGCCCGTAGTAGCCCGCCGCCCAGAAGCCGAGCACGAGCTCGATGATTCCGCCGATCAGCTGCAGCCACCAGACCCCGATCTCGCGCCGGGTGGAGATCGAGATGATGATGTCGAACGTCCCGGCAAAGATGAGGAAGAAGCTGAAGACTGCGGCGAGTGCCGCGAAGGTGTCGCCAGGATGGATGAAGGCGACGATCCCGGCAGCGATGAAGACGACCACGAGGAGCCCGTGGAGCAACTTCCACCAGCCGCCGGCGAGGATGAGCACCCCGATCTCGAGGACCCCTGCCGCGATCGCGACGAACCCGAACAGGATCGAGATCGCGCTCACGGAGGTGTAGTCGAAGCGCAATACGATCAGCGCAACCAGCATCCAGCCGATTCCGGTGATCAGCATCAACCACCACGGTGGCAACACACGCCCGAGCGTGCGCTGGGCAACTGCGATCGAGGACATGGGGCCTCCCGAAGGTTGACGTCAGCGCGGGTATACGCGGGCTCCGAGTCGATGTCAACCGGCGCGAAGCCATCGGCTGCTCGTCGCCCCTAGCGTGCCGAAGCAATCGGCACCGCGCGGCGCGATAGCGATCACCATTACCCTCCGCGACGCGACGGCGGCGAGGCCGGTCTTGCCCGCGCCGGACGGCGTCGAGAAGTGGAGAGGCCCGCCGAGCTCGCCGATAGCGAGGCACTTTCAGACGAGTGTCGCTAAACGTACCCTTTTCGAGTCAGCCACCGCAGGGATAGGAATCCCCAGATCGGCGGCAAGTAGAAGGTGCAAAGGCGCTGGGTGACTGCGATGGCGAAGGCCGTTGATTGATCGACTCCCATCGCGATCAGACCGGCCGCGAGGCTCGCCTCGGCGGCGCCGATCCCGCCGGGCACGGGGATGAGGCTCGACAGGACGGAGGCCGCGGTGTTGACGAAGACGAGTTCGGCCAGGTTCAGGTGGACGCCGTAGGCAAGGCAGGTGGCGCCGAGGGAAAGTGCGTAGAGCAGCTCCGACGCGAGGTTGCCTCCGAAGAGCTCCAGCCGCTTGTGCCGATTGCGCGCGACGCTCCAGAGACCGGAGAGCGCCTGGCGCAAGGGGGGCACGACCTTGGCACGGAGCTTGGGCACCGCCATGACGACCGCGACGCTGACCACGAGGGCGGCGATGAGCACCGCGACCAGGCGACTGTTGGGACCGACGCCGTGGAAGCGGCTCGTATCGAGGCTGGCATGGACGAGTGGGAGGACGAGCAGAAAGAGCGCGACCTGCACGATCGTCTCCGACGCGTCGTCGACAGCGCCCGCGGCCACGGCCTCCGGCAGAGGTGCCCCCATTCGCTGCAGGAAACGGATGTTCATCCCGATGCGACCAGCTGAGCTTGGCACGGTCAGGTTGATGAATTTGATCGCCGACTGCAGCACGATGCAGGGCAGAAGGGCCAGCGGCGTCATCACGGCTCCGCGGACCGAGACTCCCGAGGCGATGAAGGTGGACTGAGCGAGGATGAGCGCCACGACGACCCAGGCAGGATCGGCTTTGGCTACCTCGTGGGCGATCGTGCCGAAACCGATTGCGGCGAGCTTGCTGATCAGCAGGTAGGCGCCGAAGATCAGGGCTGCCGTCAGCAGGAGGTCCTTTGGGCGGATTCGCCACATCGGCGCGACCTCGGGCGCCGCTTGGCCAGTCGCGGCCGCAGCTGCGGCGCGAAGGTCCTTGAGACCCACCTCGTGCGAACGCGCGAGGTCTCGAAGGTGCGGAGTCAGGGCGGCGCGTTGAAGGTACGGGAGGACCCGACCGACGGCGCTTTCCCAGCCCGCGTCGACGGCCTTGCTCAGAGCTCGCTCCGGGCCGACGAGGACGGTGCACGCGACGAGCAACTCGGCCAGGTCGATGTCCAGCGCCGACTGCGGGGCGCCGAGGGTCGCAGCGGAAAAGTCGACGATCATGGGGCCGTCGTCGACGACGAGCACGTTGCTCGCGTTCAGCCTTCCGTGCGAGATGCCCGCCGAATGGAGATGCGCAACCTGCTTCCATAGGTTCTCGAGCGTTTCGTCGCTCACCTGTTCGGCCGAGAAGCGCTCGAGCGGCTCGATGTCGGGCTGCCGAGTGACGACGAGCGCATCGCCGCTAGAGCCGAGAGCGGCGGTGACGACTTCGGGCACGCGCACTCCGGCCTGGGCAGCGAGCATCGTGGCCAACGCTTCGTGCTCGACCTGGTCCAGCCGCCCGACGGAGACGCTCCTCGGCGGATCGCGGTAGGCAAGCGAGCGCCAGCGTCGAGCCATCCGCTGGGTGTCCTGGGCATCGCGGCCGAGCACTCGCACTCTCAGCGGTCGCCCGTGATCGTCGTGCCCGACGTACTCCGCTGCGCCGATCCGCTGTCGGGCAGACGGCCTCAGATCGGCCACTTGCACGCCGAGGGTGGCGAGTGCGCCTCGAACGTCGTCAGTCGGAGGGACACCTGCGGCGGTGCCGAACGCCAGTCGCACGAGTGCACCAGCGCCGAGACCGAGCGCCAAGGCGCCGAGCACTGCCGACGGTAGAGCGGCGGCGAACACGACCGCACCGAGAGCCGCCAGCGGAACGACCCAGGTCGCGAACAGGCGCACCGACCGTACGAGCTCCGGACCAACCACCGCCAGCACAGCGACCGCACCAGCAAGCCGCGGCTCGGGGTACCCCCACTGCGACAGCACGTGGGGCTCGACCGGGAGCCAGTCGGATTCGACGACGCCGCTCAGGATCGGGGCCGCCCCTCCCAGGAGCAGTGCGGCAACGAGCAGGTCACGTGCGAGGTCCCAGCGACGCCGCAGCAGCACCTCCACGACGACGGCCAGCGCAAGCCCGAGCCCACACACAAAAACCGTCCGCCAGAACGGTGCCGCCCATCCCAGTACCGTTGCCAGCGCCTGTGCGATTTCTTCGTCGTGGTCGCGAGCCGACGATGCGATCACGGCCGAGAGACCGATCACAAGCGCAGCAGCGGCCAGAAAGACCGAGTCGATGGTTCGCCTGTTGCGGCGACCTGGCTCGGTCTCCGTCAACAAGCGGACATTCCACGAGCGGTCAGCCGCTACGGCCCGCTCTTCCCGACTCACGCCCGATGCTGTCAATTCCCACCTCGCCAGGTAGTGCTGCGGCCGCGCGCTGCTTCCCGACGTACCGGTGCTGCCCGGTCAAATCGCCGTCACTCGCGGCGAGTATCGATCATCCGCTCAGGAGCCCGCCAGGTTGTCCACGCATACTGCTGACACGAACGTCGGCATTCAGCGCGGCGAGAATGCTGTCCTTCACGCGGGCAGTACGCGGCGGGCCGAGGCGAACCACTCACCCGGGGAGCGGTCGTTGCCACGGCAGGATCGTCGATGCGCCGGCCTCGAGTGAGAGATTGGCGTGTCTCTGAGAACATGGCCCGGGTCCGCGTCGCGGCGAACACATCGCTCAAGCCATCACAGCTGCAAATTCCGGCACGGTGAGCTACTCGGAGCCCGCGCGGCTGCAAGCTTGCGTAACCGACGTCCTCAGTCGATCTTCAGCTCGCGTTCGCCTCAGTCATTGCCACGAACCGAGCACCGCTGTCTTCGAGGACAACGCTAGGCGTAAGCGTTCACCTCCCCTGGAGGGACCCGCTTGTGTGCGGCGAACAGGCGAGGTGTGGGGCGGGCCGAGGCGGAGGCGATCCTCGACGGCGAGCGGGAGATGGCAGTCGCGCTGCTTTTGCGGATCGGCGAGCTGGTTGAGGCGAACGGGCGGCTCGGGGCACGGGTGGCCGAGCTCGAGCGGCGGCTCAAGCGCAGCTCGCGCAGCCCGTCGCTGCCGCCCTCTCAGGATCCGCCTTCGGCGCCGCCGCGACCACGTCGGCCGGGCTGGGGCGGCAAGCGCGGCGGCCAGCCCGGTCATGAGGGCAGCCATCGGCAGCTGCTTGCGCCCCAGCGGGTGGACGAGGTCGTCGAGCACTGGCCCGAGCGTTGCCGGTCGTGTGCGCACGTCTTCACCGAACGGGAACTGGTCGACGCTGCGCAGCCATGGCGGCACCAGACCGCGGGGCTGCCAGCGATCGCGGTGCGCGTCAGCGAGCATCGGCTGCACGGCGTCTGCTGCCCCAGGTGCGCCACCCGGACAGGCGCCGGGCTTCTGGGCGAGGTGCCACGATCATCGTTCGTGTCGAGGCTGCAGGCTGCGGTCGTGACGCTCGCGGCCAGAAAACCGCGTCTCTCGCCGCGGCGCGACCGAGCTCGCCCGCGAGCTGTTCGGCGTCGAGCTCTCCACCGGTTCGGTCGACGCGATCGTGCAGCGCACCGGGGAGGCGCTCGCCGCGCCCCACACAAGGCTCGAGCAGGAGATCAAGTCGGCGCCGGTGGTCAACATCGACGAGACCGGCTGGAAGACCGCCGGCGGCAACCGGACGCTCTGGGCCGCCCTGACCGCCGCACCGCGGTCTTCGGGGTCGCGGCCGGCCGCCACGGCTTCGAGGCCAGGACGCTGCTCGGCGAGCGGTACGGCGGGATCGTCTGCTCCGACCGCTGGCGCGGCTACGACTACCTCGACCCCGAACGGCGCCAGCTCTGCTGGGCGCACCTGCTCCGCGACTTCACCGCCCACGGCGAAGGGATGGCCGAGCAGAAACGGTTCGGCAGCGACGGCCTCCAGATCGCGCGCGAGCTCTTCGCCGCCTGGGACAGCTACCAGGCCTTCGACGTGACAGGCCGGCTTCTAGCCGCGGATGTTTGGCACAGACAAGATGCAGGTCGGTGTGATACGTGTCCGCTTCCGGAGGCGATACGCGCGACGTCTCTCTCGGAGAGCTTCAGGTGACCGGCGCCGCTGGTTCGGCCTCAGACGCCTTCGCGGCGGAGGATGGCCCGTAGCGTCGAAGGCCACCACTGCGCACCGCCATGGGCGGTGGGCGTCAGGCTCGCGTTCAGTTCGCGGGCGATCTGATGCAGGCTCTTGCCCTTCGCGTGCTCTGCCTGAATGTGACGCACGAGCTCGTCCGAGACGGCGGCCGGGCGTCCAGGAGGCGCCGTCGGCGCGCGCCCGCGAGCGGGCCGGCGCCGCGCCCTCACGAACCGCTCGAGCTCGTCGACCGGAACGAGCCGGGAACCCCACGGCAGGTCGATCGTTTCGAGCCACGGCAGCACCCGCCGGCTGAAGGTCGTTTGGCTCACCCCGAGCGCCTCCGCGGCCTGCGACCGCGTATACGTGAGCCGCTCGACCTGGGTTAGCTGCCGAACGCGAGGTACCGGTGAGTCGGAAGACGGGGGCCCCGACGGCGCGTGCCGCTTCGCTTTCTCCACCTTCCGCCTCTGGCGGCGCGACATTCCGTACAACCGTACACAAACTCTGTCCGTATTGCATCGATGATGCATCTGTGTCCGGCCTGCTATTGAGGCTGATAGCTGCTTTATGGCCGATCCCTGCGACCGGATCGGATTTGCGGATTAGCGGCCGATCTCGCGGAGGAGGCTGCGCTCGAGTTCGGCGAGCGTGCGGAGCTGTTGGAGCGGCGGCAGATCCTGTTCGCGGCCAAGCGCGGCGAGCATGCGGGCGAGGTCGCCGATCGACGCGACTCTGGGCCGGAGGCCTCTGCCGATCGGCTCGCGGGTGGCGGCGCGGCGGAGGTCGTCGTAGCCGCCGCGAGTGCCGGCCGGCTCGGGAACCACCTTCAGCTCGCCGGCGTCGGTTTCGAGCTCGAGCGCCGGGCCGTGGGCGAGGTCGCGTTCGAGTTCGGGCCGCTTGCCGTTCGGGAGGCGCGCGTCGAGGTCGTCGAGCGCGAGCCCAAGCCGGCGCACGTTCTCGGCCCGCAGCGAGGGCGTGAGGTCGAGGCCGTGGGTGAGTTCCTCGGTCCCCTGGATGATGCGGGCGAAGCCGCCGATCAGGACGTACGTGACACGTTGACGCTCGAGGGCGGTCAGGATCGCGTACGGGTCGAAGCGAGCGTGTTTCGCGCTCACGCTTCGCGGGCCGCCCTGCCGTGGGCCTGCAGAAACCTCTGTACGCGGCGCTCGGGTGAGAGCAGCGCGTTCTTCTGCAGTCGCTCGCCGCTTTTGGGTTCGTAGGGGACGAGCTCGAGCGGCAGGTCGAAGCCGCACGCCCGTACTAGCTCGACCAGCGTTTCGACGTTCGGGGTGACCGCTCCCTGCTCCCAGCGCGCGATGACCGCACGGTCGCGGCCCGTTCGCTCGCCGAGGTCGTATTGGGTGAGGCCGGCCCGCAGCCGTGCCTCCCGGATCAAATCGCCGCTCCGCACGGGATCATTCTAGGTGCTCTACCCGATCACGTCATCCGTGACTGATATGCTTCCTAGCTCGCTCGTGCCGCGATCAGGGAGATGCTTTTCATGGCACGCGCCCGTTCGGAACAAGACTCTGGAGCTCGGCAACTGACCCTCGACGACTGGGCGCGGACGGAGGCCGTCGCCGCGCTCGCCGACGCGCTCGCACCCCGGATCGCCGAGAAGCTCGCCCAGGTCGGGCGAGCGCCCGCGGCCGCTGCCGAATCGCCGGCGACCGCCCGGCTCCTCACCCTCGACGACCTGGTCGCCGAACTGCCCAGCGCGAAGCGTCCGCAGACCTGGAAGCGCTGGCTCTACGAGCGCACCCGCCGCGGCGAGATCCCGGGCTGCGTCAAGCTCGGCGGCATGCTCTTCTTCGAGCGCGAGCCGGCGCTCGCCTGGTTGCGCGCGGGAGCGACAGCCACGAAATAGGAGGAGCAAGATGGCACGAGGATCGATCGTCAAACGCCGCAGCGGCAACTACGCGATCGTCTACTACGTCGACGGCAAACAGAAATGGGAAACGATCGGCCCCAGCCGACGCGAGGCCGAACGTGCCCTCACCGCGCGCAAGCGCGAAGTCGACACCGGCACCTGGCGCGAGCCGAGCAGCGAAACACTCGCGTCCTACGCCGAACGTTGGCTCGCCCACCGCGACCCGGCGCGCGTCGCCGCGGGGAGGACGCGGCTCGCACCCTCGACCTACGCCGAATACCGTCGAGCGCTGCTCGTTCATGCGGCGCCGAAGCTTGGGTCGCGAACGCTCGCCTCGTTGAGGACCGAAGACGTCGACGCGCTCATTTCGTCGCTCGAGGCCGAGGGCAAGGCGCCGGGAACGGTGCGGAACATCATTACGCCGCTGCGCAGGATGCTCGCGGACGCAGTACGTCAGGGGAAGCTTCTCGCCAATCCGGCGGCGGGCGCTGACCTGCCGCCGGCTCAGGACTTCATTGGACAGGAGATCCCGCGCGAGCACACCGATGCGATCCGAGCATCACTCGTCACGCTCGCCCCAGGCGACCAATTGCGAAACGAACCGGATCTCTTTTACGTCCATTTCTTCGACATCGGTCTCGGAACCGGCCTGCGTCTCGGCGAGCTCCGCGCCCTTCGCTGGCGCGACGTCGCCCGCGACCGACGCGTTATCCGCGTCGAGCGCGCATATTCGCGGCGTGAGATCAAACGTCCGAAGAGCGAGGCAGGCGTTCGCGCTGTGCCGCTCTTCGCCTCCGTCGACGATGCTCTGCGTGCCATCGCGGCACGAGCTGTCGAGCGCGGGAGGTATGCGCCCGACGAGCTCGTCTTCGCCACGGTCCGCGGCACCTCGCTGCACGAGTCGAACTTCAATCGACGCGTGTGGCGGCCGGCGCTCGAGCACGCAGGCCTCGCGCACCTCGGGTATCGCTTCCACGACCTCCGCCACACGTGTGTCTCGCGTCTCGTCGCTGCGGGGGCGGACGTCAAGCTCGTCCAGGCGGTTGCCGGCCACGCGAGTCCGCTGATCACGCTCAAGCGCTACTCGCACCTTCTCGATACGAGAATCGCCGAGGCGGCCGACCGCTTCGACCCTGCTCGGATTGGGTAGCGGGCCGGGCTAACCGGCGGCGCGCCGCTTGGCGGGCTGCGGCGACCGCACCCGCAGCGCCTCGAGGGGGACCGGTACCAATTCACGTGTCGAGCCGGTCTCGTCAACGATCTCGACGAGTGCCTCGCCGTCGAGAAGCTCGACCACGGCGCCGACCGTTCCGGCCGCGTGGCCCCCGCGGGGTTCGCGTAGCTCGACGACGTCGAGTAGTTCCAGGTTGGGGTTCATCGCTCCTCCCATTATGCGTTTGGAGGTGGCTCGACCACGTAGCCCGTGACGAATAGCGGTGGATCGCCAACTGACGCGACGAGCCAGACGGTCCTCACGCGCCGAGTTTGGCCGTTCAGCCCCTCGATTGGGACAACGACCTCGTAGAGGCGACCCCACGGCGTCTCGCGAACAGCGCCGACGGGCGCGGAGCTGACGCCCTCGACGATTCCGTCTCGGAGGTATTCCCAGTCACCGCGATGGATGCCGAGTGCGGTGCCGAAGACGCGGGCTTTGTGGCGGCCGACCTCGTGGCCGAGGTTGAGGAGGTAGCCCTCGAGCTTCTCGCGCGGCACGACCGCGCTGTCGGCGCGAGGGAGGTACTCAGCATCCACCATAAGCGGTCGAAGAGCGTACTTTCCGCGCCCGCTGACGCCGATTTCCTTAGCAATCCCTTAGCAGCGCCGACCGGCATCCGCCTCCCGAGACAACAAAAACCCCGCGATTGCGGGGCTTTCTTGAAGCGGACGACGGGGTTCGAACCCGCGACCCTCAGCTTGGGAAGCTGATGCTCTACCAACTGAGCTACGTCCGCGAGGCCTCTATCGTAGCCGCTTCCCGCGGCAGCAAGAGACGCGCGAAATGTCGTCACGGCCTCGTCTACCAGTGAGACGGCTTGTTCTTCCCGAGGCGATGCGAGCCGGCCCCACCGGCGGATGCGGCCACCCTCGGCAGGGCCGGCTCATTCCTTGGGATTCCCGAGAACGCGCTTGGTGAAAACCAGCGCTAAGCGTCGGTGATGACCACCGGCGTCCCGATATGGACGTGTTGGAACAGCCACTCCGCGTCGGGGATGTGCATGCGGATACAACCGTGCGAGGCGGAGTAGCCGATAGAGGCGTCGTCCGGCGTGCCGTGAATGCCGACGCCCGGCGCCGAGAGCCCCATCCAGCGCGTACCGAGCGGGTTGCCGGGCCCGGGCGGGATCGGTTTGAGCCCCTGCGCCCACGACGAGTCGGGTGGGCGCCACCACGGGTTGAGCTGCATGTCGACGATGCTGAAGGTCCCGGTCGGCGTCGGGTAGACCGACTGGCCGGTGGCGACGCCGAAGCTGCGCACGAGATTCGCTCCCTCGTAGTACCTCAGCTCGTTCGAGCCCCGGCGAATGACGATGACCGGGCCGAAGTTGTCACGGGTCAGCGTCGGCTGAACGCTCTCCACAGCTACGCGCGTGCGCGTGAGGTTCGTGGAACGCAGCACACGCGCAATGCGCTGCGCTGTCAGCTGGCTGAGAACCCTCAGGCCGGGCTTCTCCTCGGTGAACTGCGGGACGAGCCCTGAGAGGCCGACGAACTGGGTATCCGTTGCGGGATACGAGATCCGCTTGTCGAGCGTCTTGACAAACCGGCGGACCGCTGTCGGATTTACGTTCGGCGCGAGCTCGACGGCGGTATCGGGAGAGGCAGCGAACGCGCGTTGAACTCCGTCCGCAATCGCCACGCTCGCCCCGAACCGTGCGGGCCGCAACCGCCAGCTCACGCCCCCGTAGCTGATCCGCTTCGCGCGTGCGAACACGGGGCGCACAGCGGCCTGTGCCTGCTCGTTGGACATTCCGCCGACCGGGACGCCGGCGATCGTCACGCCCTGAGCGATCAGCGCCGGCGGCGCGGCGTCGCCGCGCAGAGCCGGCGTCAAGGCGGCGATGACGAGAACGAACAACGCGAGACGGCGAATCACGTTCCGGAATCGTACTTACGAGCACGGCGGACACAAGGTCCTAAGACCTCTGCGGTGAGCGATACTTCCGGGCGGAAAAGAGTGAGGAGGACAAAAATGGCTGCTCAGGAGCTACACGAGACCGCGCGCGCCGTCGTCGCCGAGGGTAAGGGGATCCTCGCTGCCGACGAGAGCGACGGGACGATCAAGAAGCGGTTCGACTCGATCGAGGTCGAGTCGACGGAAGAGAACCGGCGTGCGTACCGCGATCTGCTGTTCACGACCGAAGGGGTCGAGGAGTACATCAGCGGCGTGATCCTCTTCGACGAGACCATCCGCCAGAAGTCGGCGGACGGGACTCCGTTCCCGAAGCTGCTCGCATCGAAGGGGATCATTCCCGGCATCAAGGTCGACAAGGGCGCGAAGCCTCTGGCGCTCGCCGAAGGCGAGACGATCACGGAAGGCCTCGACGGGCTGCGTGACCGCCTGGCGGAGTATCGCGAGCTCGGTGCGCGCTTCACGAAATGGCGCGCGGTGATCACGATCGGCAGGGGCATTCCGAGTGAGTACTGCATCTGGACGAATGCCCACGCGCTCGCGCGCTACGCGGCGCTCTCAGAAGAGGCGGGGCTCGTCCCGATCGTGGAGCCCGAGGTCCTGATGGACGGGGACCACACCATCCAGCGCAGCTTCGAGGTCACGTCGCGAACGCTGCACGCGGTCTTCACCGAGCTTCGCGACCAGCGTGTGCAGCCGGAGGGGATGCTGCTCAAACCGAACATGGTGCTGTCGGGGTACGACTGCGCCGAGCAGGCGTCGGACGACGAGGTGGCGCACGAGACGCTGCGCTGTTTCCGGCGTCACGTCCCCGCTGCTGTTCCCGGCATTGTGTTCCTGTCCGGCGGACAATCGGACGAGCAGGCGACCGCGCGGCTCAGTGCGATGAATGCCGTCGGGCCGCATCCGTGGCAGCTCTCGTTCTCGTACGGCCGTGCTCTGCAGGCGCCGGCACTGAAGGCCTGGGGCGGCAAGCCCGAGAACGTCGAGGCGGGCCAGCGGGCGTACTACCACCGCGCCAAGATGAACAGCGCCGCGCGCACCGGGATGTATGCGCCGGAGATGGAGAAGGAAGCGGTCCCGGCTTAAGGCGAGCTTTACCGGACAGGCGACGTCGTGGAGACTCCGGAGGGCTGAGGCGCGAGCGTCTCGAAAGACCGCGCATCGTTTTGGCTACACCTCAACGGCGATTGCCTTCTGCATTGCCGCGGTAACGGTTCTTGTCGCAACAGGGTCGGCCCACTCAGGCGCTATCGCCTGTTCGTCAACGCAACAGAGCCAGAGCAACCAAGCGGTAGCTGGAGGATCGTCATCCGCTGAGACCTGTTCGCCTACTGCGGGGAGGGAACGGAGGCTCGGCAGCGTACTGGCGCTACTTGAGGCGGACGACGAACCAGCCGTCGACGTTGTTGCAGAGGACCTGCCTAGGTCCTTCGTGCGCGTACGTGTAGACGGGGAGCCCGTTGTGCGTCAGCTGCAGACGGCCGTTGGGGCGGCGGACGACGCCGAACGCCCCGCTGATCCCCGCGACGTGCTTCCGCACCGACGCCGGTGACTTGACGAGGAGCGGCGGCCACAACCTGGCGCACGACCCGGTGCAGCGGACCTTGCCGCCGGCACGCTTCTCGACGTTTCAGTAGTAGAGCGCCTGCTGCTTCGGCGTTGCGAGGATCGCGCCGAACTGATCGTCCTTGTACTTGATCGCCGGCGCGCTGCCGGACGCGACCGAGCCGGCCGTGACGACGAGTGCCGCGCCGGCCACGAGGAGGAGGGCGAGCCTTTTCATGCCCTACAGTCGCGGCCGCCGGCGCGGCGTTACGGGTTCAGCGATATTCGCGGCCGGTCAGCGCCTCTAGCTTGTCCAGGAGGTGCGTCGCCTCGATGCGGCGCGACGTCCCCGAACGCGAGCGCATCACGACCGAGTCGGTGATCGCACCGTTCGGCAGATATCGGACGCCCCGCAGAAGCGAGCCGGTGGTCACACCGGTCGCCGCGACGAACACGTCCTCGCCCGCGACGAGATCATCCGTTGTCAACACGCGGTCGGGCGAAAGCCCCGCTTCCTCGAGCACGGTGCGCTCCTCGTCGTTCCGCGGCCACAACCGTCCCTGGATGCCGCCGCCGACACACTTGAGCGCGGCAGCCGAAATGACACCCTCGGGCGTGCCGCCGACTCCGTAGAGCATGTCCACCCCGGTCCCGGCCTGCGCCGCCGCGATCGCAGGGGCGACGTCGCCGTCCCGGATCAGCGAGACCTTCGCCCCCGCATCCCGCAGCTCGGCGATCAGATCGTCGTGACGGTCGCGCTCGAGGACGACGACGGAGATGTCCCGGGGTGAGACGCCCTTCGCCTTGGCCACCGCGCCGACGTTCTCCGTCGGCGACGCCGCGATGTCGATGACGCCGATCCCCTGCGGCCCGACCGCGATCTTCTCCATGTACACGGCTGCGCCGGGAAAGAACATCGTCCCGCGCTCGGCGACCGCCATCACGGCGATCGCATTCGGCTGGCCGAGCGCCGTGAGCCGCGTCCCCTCGAGCGGATCGACCGCGACGTCTACCTGCGGCCCCGTCCCGTCGCCGACCGACTCGCCGTTGAAGAGCATCGGCGCCTCGTCCTTCTCTCCCTCGCCGATCACGACGACGCCGTCCATGGACACGGAGTCGAGCATCGCGCGCATCGCATCCACCGCAGCCTGATCGGCGGAGTTCTTGTCGCCGCGCCCGACCCAACGCCCGGCTGCCATCGCGGCCGCCTCTGTCACACGAACCAGCTCGAGCGCGAGGTTTCGGTCGGGAGGGCGGGCACTCACCGGCCCGGGACCCTACATCCGTTCGGGCGCCTCCACTCCGATCAAGTCGAGGCAGCGCGCAATCACGTGCTGCGTCGCGCGCACGAGCTCGAGGCGAAACGCCTGCGTGTTCGAGTCGAGGACGCGATGCTCGTGGTAGAAGCGGTGGAAGTCGTCGGCGACGCGGATCGCATACACCGGGATCGCCTGCGGCGCCCGCCGCTCGGCCGCCTCGGCCGCGATGGCCGGAAATTCGGCGAGTCGCTTGACCAGGTCGCGCTCCTCGCGCGCGAGCTCGGCGGGCGTCTCGCCTCCGATCTCAGCGGCGCCGGCGTTGCGCAGGATCCCCGCGATGCGCGCGTGCGCGTACTGGACGTAGTAGACCGGGTTCTTCTGTGTCCTCTCCGCCGCGAGGTCGACGTCGATGTCGATCGGCTGATCGGGCCCGCGGGAGACGAGGTACCAGCGGGACGCATCCACTCCGATCTTGTCGATGAGCTCGTGGAGGAAGACCACGTCGCCCCGACGCTTCGAGATCTTCTTCGTCTCGCCCGCCTCGACGATGTGAACGAGCTGATAGATGAGCACCTCGACGCGGTCCGGGTCGTAGCCGAGCATCGCCGCCGCGGCCTTGAGTCGGCCGACGTAGCCGTGGTGGTCGGCGCCGAGGACGTAGATCGCGCGGTCGAACCCCCGCTCGAGCTTGTCCCTGACGTAGGCGACGTCGGCGGCAAAGTAGAGATACGACCCGTCGGCCGACCGCAGCAGCGGCCGGTCCTTGTCGTCGCCGTACGCGCTCGTGCGCGCCCACAGCGTTCCGTCCGCCTCGTACGTGTCGAGCTTCGGGAGAACGTCGGCGACCGTTTCCTCGATTGCGCCCTGGTGCCGCCAGGTGTCGACGTCGATCCGGAACTCCGCGACCTCGCGGCGAATCTCGCCCAGCATGTGCTCCACCGGATCCACGTCGAGTGCGGCGAGCTCGCTGATGTACTCGCCTTGGTAACCGCCCTCGGGGAGCTCCTCGCCGCGCCGGCGCGCCTCGACGGAAGCGCGGAAGAGATCGACCTGCCGTCCGGCGTCGTTGAAGTAGTACTCGCGCGCGACCACGTGGCCGGCGTGCTCGAGCAGGCGCGCGACCGAGTCGCCGTAAGCGCCGTTTCGCGCCGAGCCGACGGTGAGCGGGCCCGCCGGGTTCGCGGAGATCAGCTCCACCTGAATCTGCTGCGGCGGCTGCGGATCGCCGGCTCCGTAGTTCGGGCCGATCTCGGCAACGGCGTCCGCGAGCCAGGCGTCGGTGACCCAGAGGTTCAGGAATCCCGGGCCCGCGACCTCGGCACGCTCGATCTCCTCGAGAGCCACCGCTTGCTCGGCGAGCTCCGCCGCGAGCTCGCGCGGAGCCCGCCTGTGCTGGGCGGCGGACTGGAGGGCGACGTTCGTCGCGTAGTCGCCGTGCGCCGGGTCGTTCGGCCGTTCGAGCGCGACCGGGGCGCCGGCAAGCTCCGACAGCCGCTCCTCGAGCCGGCTGACTGCGTTTCGCGCCAGAACCTCCTTCGCCACCCCCGTAGTATCGTGATGCCGTGGAGGACGAGCCGCAGGAGCGCCAGCTGAACATTCACCTGGACCCGGAGCAGATGGCCGGCGTCTACGCGAACTTCGCGAACGTGACGTTCTCGCCCTACGAGTTCACGGTGACCTTCGCGCGCATCGACCACGAGATCGAGGAGGGCGACGTCCCCGGTGTCGTCGTCTCACGCGTCAACATGTCGACCCAGTTCTTCCAGGAGCTGCTCGCGGCGATGCAGGACTCCCTCTCGAAGTGGTCGACGCAGGAAGGCATTCGCAACCTTCCCGAGACACCGCCCGAGAACGGCGCCTAGCGCCGTAAGCGCCTGAAGGCCTCCGCCTGCTCGATCCGAGCGAGCTCGGTCGGATGGTCGTCGAAGAGGATGTGCGCCCAGAGGGGCGGGTCCGGATTGGACAGGCTCGTGCGGGCGAATCCCTGGAAGAGCTCTCGCGCGCCTCGTGGATCGTGTGTCGCCGTCAGGGCGACCCAGTCCGCCTCGGCCTCGTAGCCGCGCGTGATCGCGTTCTGGAGCGGGAGCGCGAGGAGCTGCGCGACGGTGATCACGAGGAGAGCAAGCGGAACCGTTCCGGGGTTCCGTAGCCCGCCCCGGCGCTCGGTGACGAACGCCGTCACGCCGAGGATCGGCACGACGAAGAGCGCAAACCAGGCGATCGACTTCGGGATGTGGTCGCGCGCCAGGTGCGCCAGCTCGTGGGCCGCGACGAACTGCACCTCGCGGTCGTTGAATCGTCCGTCGAGCAGCGTGTCCCAGAAGACAATGCGCTCGCTCGGCCCGTATCCCACGGAGAACGCGTTCGCCTGCGTCGTCGTGTCGCTGACCTTCTCGACGCGCACGGTGGGCGAGCCTGCGTGCTCGCGACGCTCGAACTTCTTGATTGCCGTCACGAGCTCGCGGTTCCGTAGGGGATGTGTGCCGATCGTCAGGAGGTACGGCACGAGGAACTGCAGTGCTGCGAAAAGTGCTACGAGCACGCCGCTCGCGGCGATCCACCAGTTCCGGCCGATCTTCTTCGCGAGCAGGAGGAGCAACGCGAGGATGACGAACGCCAGCAGGGTCTGACTGAGCAGAGTGCCCCACGCCGCCCCGAGCGTCTGCACGTACGACTCCGTCGAAAGCCCGTGCCGGCGCCGCCACCATGACTCCGCGAAGCCAAACGGGAGCGACACTGCCCACACCGCCGTGAACGTGACGACACCGAGGATGATCCCGGCGTTCACGCGTCCGAGACGCAACGACGTGGCGATTCGCGGGCCGCGCCGCATCATCAGGATCAGCGCGGCCAGGGACGCGGCGGTCGCGAACCACCACTCCACGTAGAAGAAGCGTTCGTAATGCACGGCGCGTTCGATGACGCGCGCGCCGAAGACCGCGTGCTCGTCGAGCGATGGCAGCCTCAGATCGCCCGGGACTTTCGTTCGCAAGAGGACGAGCACGGCGACCGTCCACACGAACGCCGCGGCGGCTAATGTCGCGATCCTGATGCGGGTCGCGGTCATCTCCGACGTGCACGCTAACTATCGCGCGCTCGAAGCCGTGCTCCACGAGATCGACCAGGACGCTGTCGACGAGGTCTGGTGTCTCGGCGACACCGTCGGATACGGCCCGCTGCCGAACGAGTGTTGCGAGGAGGTCGAGCGAAGGGCGCGCATCTGTCTCGTCGGCAACCACGACCTCGTCGTCCTCGGCGAGTTGTCGGTCGGCGAGTTCAATCACGAAGCCGCGGCCGCGGCAGCCTGGACGGCCGAGGTCCTATCCGAGCAATCGCGCCGGTTTCTGCAAGGGTTGAAGCCGTCTGCCGCAGCCGACGGCGTCGACCTCTTCCACGCGAGCGCGCGAGACCCGATCTGGGAGTACGTGCTGACGGAGGAGTCGGCCCTCGCAACGTTCCAGCTCTCCAACGCCCCGCTGATTCTCGTCGGCCACAGCCATGTCGCGCTCGCGCTGACGCTCGACGGCGAAAACGTCGCAGGCGGGCTCGCGCCCGCCGAGACCGAGGTGCAGCTCGAGGGGCGCTGGCTGCTCAACCCGGGCTCGGTCGGCCAGCCGCGTGACGGCGATCCGCGGGCTGCATGGCTGTTGCTCGATCTCGACCGGAGGTTTGCCGTTTTTCGCCGCGTCGAATACCCAGTTGATAAGACGCAGAGCGAGCTACGCGAGCGGGGGCTGCCTCGCAGTCTCGCGGCTCGCTTGGCACGCGGTGAGTAGACATGCGGTGCGGGAGAACACGATCTCGGGCAAGCGCGTTGACTGTCGGCCTCGCGGCAGTGCTCTTCCTGCCCGCCTGCGGTAGCGGTAGCGAGCGTCGCGCAGCACCCCGGCCGACGCTCCCTCGCGACGTCGCTCTCCGTCTCGCAGACGCGAGCGACGGCGTTGCGGCCGCCCTGGCCGCCGGCGACGACTGCCGCGCCCTGACGCTCGCGCGGGCACTGCGGCGGCAGGCGTCCACCGCGGTTGCCCCTTCGGCATTGCGACCGACGCTTCGAGCGGCGGCGAACGATCTGGCGCGCCGCATCGAGTGTGTCCCACCGCCGCATCCTCCAACAGTCGCGGCGGAACCGGACGAACACGGAAAAGGGCACGACAAGGGCAAGCACAAAGGCCAGAAGAAGCACGGAAAGGAGCACGACTGACCGAGACCCTCTCCGAAGGCAGGTACCGCGTCGAGCGAGTACTCGGACACGGCGGGATGGCCGTCGTCTATCTCGCACAGGACGGAGAGCTTCAGCGCGAGGTCGCGATCAAGGTGCTGAGGCCGACAGCGGGCCGTGACTCGACTCTTCGCAAGCGGTTTCTACGTGAAGCCCGACTCGCCGCGGGCTTGTCCCATCCGAACGTCGTGCGGATCTACGACGCCGGAGAGACCGACGACGGGCTCTTCATCGTGATGGAGTACGTCGCGGGACGCACGCTCGCGGACTTCGGGAAGCTCACAGCGAACGAGGCGGTGCCGCTGGCCATCCAGGCCTGCGCCGGGCTCCAGCACGCGCACGACGCCGGCCTGGTCCACAGGGACGTGAAGCCCGCCAACCTCCTGGTCGGCGACGACGACGTCCTCAAGATCGCGGACTTCGGCATTGCCCGGGCGGCCGAGGCGACGCGGCTGACGGAGCTCGGCACCGTTTTGGGAACGGCTGCCTACCTCTCGCCGGAACAGGCGGCGGGCGAGGAGGTAACCGCCGCCGCGGACCTCTACGCGCTCGGAGCGGTGCTGTACGAGCTCCTCACCGGTCGGATGCCGCTCGAGTTCGGATCATTGAGCGAGGTCGGGGCGAAGCACAGGCAGGCTCTGATCGTTCCGGTGCGGGATCTCGAACCTTCGGTGCCCGAGCCGCTCGAGTCGACCGTCATGCAATGCCTCGCTCGTGACCCGCGATTCCGGCCGCGCTCCGCGGCCGAGCTGTCGCAGGAGCTTGCGGGCTCGATCGACGTGCCCGCCGCGACGCCTCGGACGATGCGCATCGAGCCCTCCGACTCGCGGCGGTCCAAAAGGGCGCGGCTCAAGAGGCTGTGGCCAGTGGCCGCGGCCGTGATCGCGGTCGCAGTCGCGGCCGCGGTCGTCGGCATCCTGAGACTCGGCGGCGGTACAGAAGCGTCCGCGCCGCCGCGCCCGCGTCCCGTCGCGCCACCGGCACGTGGCGCGACGCCTCAGCAGGAGGCACGGAACCTCAGCGCATGGCTACGTAAGCACGCAGGCTAGGCGCCGGCGGAGCCGGCGACCTTCGGCGCCTGCTGCTCCTCGCCGAAGGTGATGCCCTCACGGGCGAGCGCGAGCTGGACGTCCTCCCGCGCTTTGTAGATTCGCCACTTGACGGTGGCGAGCGTGATCTCGAGCGAGTCCGCGATCTCGGTATAGGACAGGCCGACCACGTCGCGCAGCAGCAGCGCCATCTTCAGGTCGACGTTCAGGCCCTCCACCGCTCGCCACACGGCGTCGATCGCCTCGAGCCGCTCCATCGGCGCGTCGACTACCTCGAGCGGCGGCACGTCTTCGAGCGCGACGACCGCACGCGGCCGGCGCTCCGTCGCCCGGAGCTCGTCGAGCACGCGGTTCTTCGTGACCTGGAAGAGCCAGGTCGTGAACTTCGAGCGCAGCGAGAAACGCGGGAGGCCCTGGTAGACCCGAAGGAAAACCTCCTGCGTCAGATCTTCCGCCAGGGCGCGATCGCCGACGAGGCGTAGCACGTAGTTGAAAACGGGAACCTGGTAGGCGCGAACGATGACGGAGAACGCCCGATCATCGCCTTTTTGTGCCTTCCGCAGTACGCCGAAATCAGGTTGCTGAAGCGACAAAGGTTCCGGAGTATAGCCCGGATCAACGGGCAGTCGTTAACGATTTTCCTGTCATCTGTAAAGGTTGTCGCAAGCCGAGAAGTTCAAACACGGTCGGAGCCAGATCGGCCAGCTCACCGTTGTTGACCAGCGTCAGCTCGTCGCCGGTGACGACCAGAGGCACGGGATTCGTCGTGTGCGCGGTGTGCGCGGATTCGCCATCGGCCTCGAGCATCTGCTCCGCGTTCCCGTGGTCTGCGGTGATGAGCGCAACGCCGCCGTGCCGCTCCACTGCCTCGACGACGCGCCCTAAGCACCGGTCTGCCGTTTCGACTGCGCGCACCGTAGCGGGGATCGATCCTGTATGGCCGACCATGTCCGGGTTGGCGAAGTTGACGACGGCGAAGGCGTAGTCCCCGCGGTCGAGCTCGTCGACGAAGCGATCGGCGACCTCGTCGGCCGACATCTCGGGCTTGTGGTCGTAGCTCGGAACGTCGCGCGGCGACGGGACGAGGACCCGGGTTTCGCCGTTCCACTTCTCCTCGCGCCCGCCGTTGAAGAAGTACGTGACGTGCGCGTACTTCTCGGTCTCCGCGACGTGCAGCTGACCGACACCGTGCTCCGACAGGGCCTCGGCGAGTGTCTCGTGAACGTCCCGCTCCGGGAACGCGACCGGCACGTCGAAATCGGCCCGGTACTTGGTGATCGTGGTGATGTCGGCGCCCGCCTCGATCAGCTTCGCCGTCAACTGACGCGCCCTGTCGGGACGGAAGTTGAAGAACACCGCAGAGTCTCGTTGCAGGTCGAAGCGCGGAGATCCCTCGACGACGATTGGTTCGATGAACTCATCCGAGACGCCTCGCTCGTAACTACTGCTGATCGCGTCGATCGGATCCGCGGCGTGCTCGCCGTCGCCGGCGACGAGCGCGTCGAACGCTCGCTGGGTGCGTTCCCAGCGCCCGTCGCGATCCATTGCGTAGTAGCGGCCGACCACGGTCGCGATCCGCTCCTGCGGAAGCTCCGCAAGGTCTGACACGGCGGCGTGAGGTGACACGTCGCGCCCGTCGGTGAAGGCATGAATCCACGTCTTCTCCGGCTCGAAGCGAAGGAGCGCCCTCACGTGGTCGATGTGCGAGTGCACGCCGCCATACGAGACGAGCCCGAGCAGGTGGACCCGTTCGCCGCGCTGGAATGAACCCTTCAGCGCCGGGTTCCCGAAGAACGAGCCGTCCTCGATCGCCTTGTTCACCCGCATCAGGTCCTGGAAGAGCACGCGGCCGGACCCGATCGTCAGATGGCCGACCTCGGAGTTCCCCATCTGACCGGGCGGAAGCCCGACGGCCTCACCGGAGGCTTGCAGCGTCGTGTGCGGGAGCGTCGCCCACAGCCGGTCGAAGTTCGGCGTGTCTGCGCGCTCGACGGCGTTGCCGGGGCCGGGAGGTGCGCAGCCCCACCCGTCGAGGATGATCAGCGCAACGAGCGGGTACGTGCGCCGGCTCGGCAAATGGCGGTGAAGGAGTCGAGTTCGAGTGACGCGCCGCCGACGAGCGCCCCGTCGACGTCGGGCTGTGCGAGCAGCTCCGCGGCGTTGTCCGGCTTGACCGAGCCGCCGTAGAGCACGGGAACGTCGAGGAGGGACTTCACGAACGAATGCGCGTCCTGGGCAAGCTCGGGTGTCGCCGTCTTCCCGGTCCCGATCGCCCAGACCGGCTCGTACGCAACGACCAGGTTGTCGTCCGGCTCGAGCACGGAGAGCTGCCGACGAAGGACGTCCTCGGTTCGACCCGCTTCACGTTCGTCCTCGGTCTCGCCCACGCAGGCGATGACGAAGAGGCCCGCTTCGAGCGCAGCATGCGCGCGGCGGCCCACGGTGTCGTCGGTCTCACCGAAGTACAGGCGGCGCTCGGAGTGGCCGACGATTGCGCCGTAGGCGCCGAGCTCCCGCAACATCGGCGCGGAGATTTCCCCGGTGTAGGCGCCGTTCTCTTCCCAGTGCACGTTCTGTGCCGCGACGCCGATCTCGGTGCCCGCCAGCAGCTGGACGGTGACGGCGAGGGACACGTACGGCGGACAGATGACGACATCCACGTCATCGAGCACCTCGTCGCGTAGGGCGACGCAGAACTCGGCTGCCTCGGCCGGGCCCTTGTACATCTTCCAGTTGCCGGCGATCAAGGCCAAGCGCAGATCTTACGGCGCAACGTCAGGCAGACGGGATCACTGCGACGCCTGGGAGCTCCTTGCCCTCGAGGAGCTCGAGCGAGGCGCCGCCGCCGGTCGACAACCACGAGACGCGATCGGCGAGACCGAGCTCCGTCAGCGCTCTCGCCGAGTCGGCCCCGCCGACGACGGAGTACGCGTCGGACGAGGCGACCGCTTCCGCGATCGCCTTCGTGCCGGCGGCGAACCGCGGCCATTCGAAGACGCCCATCGGCCCGTTCCAGAAGATCGTTCGCGACTCGCCGATGTGGCGCGCGAAGAGCGTGCACGTCTCCCGCCCGATGTCGAGCCCGAGCCAGCCGTCCGGCAGGGAGTCATAGGGAACGACCTTTGCTTCGGCGTCCTCCGCAAACGAGGCGGCCGCGACGACGTCGACGGGCAGCACGACGTCGAACGGCAGCGGGTTGTCCGCTCGGATCTCCTCGGCCATCTTGCCGCCGACGAGGACAGCGTCCGCCTTCCCCCCGAGGTTCCGGAGCACGCCGAGCTTGTCTTCGACCTTCGCGCCGCCGGCGATGAGCACGAAGGGGCGATCGACGCTGCCGAGGAGCTTGCCGAGCTCGGTCAGCTCGCGCTCGAGCAGCAGGCCCGCGTACGCCGGCAGCAGCTCCGCCACTCCCACCGTCGACGCGTGTGCGCGGTGCACCGACCCGAAGGCATCCTCGACGAACAGATCGTTCTCGTCGGCCAGCTCGCGCGCAAACGCCGGATCGTTCTTGGTCTCGCCGGGGTTGAAGCGGGTGTTCTCGAGGACTTTCAGCCGATCATCGGGCAGCAGCTCGCGCAGGCGCTCCTCGACCGGCCGCACCGCGAAGGCAGGATCCTGGCCCTTCGGCCGCCCGAGGTGCGAGCACACGGTGACGTCCGCCGCGCCGCCTTCGAGCAGCAGCTCCAGCGTCGGCAACGAAGCTCGGATACGCGTGTCGTCGGCGACGCGTCCTTCTTCGAGCGGAACGTTGAGGTCGGAGCGGACAAGGACGCGCTTGTCCGCGACGTCGGCGTCGCGGACCGAGCGTGGCCGCTGCATCTTCTACGCGGAGACGGCGGCAGGAATGTCGGCCGCGATCTTCGCGACGACGTCGACGAGCCGGCAGCTGTAGCCCCACTCGTTGTCGTACCAGCCGAACACCTTGACCATCTGTCCGTTCGCCATCGTCAGTTGGCTGTCCACGATGCACGAGTATTGCGAGTGGATGATGTCGGTGGAGACGAGCGGATCGTTCGCGTAGCGCATGATGCCGTCGAGCGCACCGTCCGCAGCCTCCCGGTAGGCATCGTTCACCTCGTCGATCGTCACGTCGCGCCCGACGCGAACTACGAGGTCGGTGATCGAGCCGGTCGGAACGGGCGCACGAACTGAGATTCCGTCCACCTTTCCTTTCAGGTCCGGCATGACGAGGCCGATCGCGCGCGCGGCGCCCGTCGACGTCGGAATCAGGTTGATCGCGGCAGCGCGGGCGCGCCGCAGGTCCTTGTGCGGGAGATCGAGGATCTGCTGGTCGTTCGTGTACGCGTGGATCGTCGTCATGAAGCCCTGCTCGATGGTGAAGGCGTCGTGTAGGACCTTGGCGAGCGGCGCAACGCAGTTCGTGGTGCAGGAGGCGTTCGAGACGATGTGGTGCTGGTCGGCGTCGTAGGCGTCGTCGTTCACGCCGAGCACGATCGTCACGTCCGGGTCCGTCGCCGGCGCCGAGATGAGGACCTTCTTCGCCCCGGCGTCGATGTGCTTCTGGGCTCCTTCGCGCTTCGTGAAGAAACCCGTCGACTCGATCACGAGCTCGACGCCGAGGTCAGCCCACGGAAGGTCTCCAGGATCCTTCTCGGAAAGCACCTTCAGCTCACTGTTCCCGGCCTTGATGACGCCGTCCTCGACCTGGACGTCCTCGTCGAGCTGCCCGAGCACGGAGTCGTACTTCAGGAGGTGTCCCATCGTCTTGGCGTCGCCGAGGTCGTTGATCGCAACGATGTCGAAGTCCCCACCCCGCTCGAGGTGAGCACGGAAGAAGTTCCGCCCAATCCGCCCAAACCCGTTAATACCAACGCGTGTCTTAGCCATAAAGCGAGAATAGTCGTTCAAGATCATGCCGCGCCTCCGGCGCGGCATGATGATCTTGAACGAGGGTCCTACCGGTGAGCGGCGAGCGTCAAGATCGGATTGAGACGGAGCCTCGGTCGGTGTTAGGTCTCCATTCGCCGCCGATGCGGGCTTGGCCCGCGTTGGCCGCAGCCGCTGTCCGCTTGCGGCGATCGCCGAAAGATCATCATGGCCGCGAAGCGGCCGGATCTTTCGGCGAGGCGGCGGGCCGGAGGAGAAGCTCCGAGGACGACCTCCTCCCCCGGGTTGAACCACGTTCAGGACCGTGGCGTCGGACGGGGTCTGAATCCGGCGCCGGACGAACGCGGACCCGCCGCAGTCGGAGTATGACGCAAAGCGCAACGCGAAAGACAGTGCACTGTGATAATCACATCGCTGCGAGGTCCTGCAATTTGCGCAAACGCCGGTGCGCTGCCGCCTTCGTCACCGGAGGGCGACATTTCAGCGCCAGGTCGCGCAGCGAGAGCGTCGGGTGACGCTCACGGAGCGTTGCGATCTCTTGCAGACGCTCGGGCAACCGTTCGAGCTCACCCGATCTGCGGAGCCGGTCGACTGCACGCAACTGATCGTGCGCGGCACGGCTCGTGCGGACGAGGTTCGCGTGGTCGGCATTCGCGAGGCGGTTCGCCCGAGAGCGTGTCGCCGCCATCACGGCCCGCTCCTGAAACAAGAGGACGGTCTCGTTTGCGCCGGCAAGGGCGAGCACGTCCGCGATCGTCTCCACGCCTTTCGCGTACGCGAGCGCGTGTCGCCCGCGGTCGAGCACGCGGAGCCGAGTTCCCTCCTGCTTCGCGATGCGAGCGAGAAACGTCGCCCCGTCCATCCAGGCGCTTCTGATCTCGAGGTGAGGTGAGCGCGGCCCGCTCAGGGAGCCGCCGCCGAGCAGCGCGCCGCGGACGTATGCCCCGCGACAACACGAGCGTGCGACAACCCTCCACGGGGGATGCTCGAGCGGCGTCAGACGGGAGCTCAGAATTCCCGCCTCGTGCAGCACCTGGAGCGCGCGGCCGGTCCCGGCGACCTGCAACTGGTAGCGAGTTGCGCCCTCGAATGCGCGCCGGCGATAGGTGCGGATCTCCGCGCCCACGCGGAACGCGCGAAGGAGCCGGAAAGCGCGGCGCGCGACGGCCGGGTCGGCGACATCGAGTTGGACGGACACCTCTCCGCGACCTCGCAGGTGGACACTGCCGGCGGAGTGGAAAAGACCGGAGAGCTCCGCAAGCCGGTCGCATTCGCTGCGCGGCGTGATCGCCGCGAGCTCGTGTCGCAGGTCGTCAGACAGTGACACCTTCGAGTGCGAGCAGCCGCCGCTTGTAGTCGAGCCCGAGCGAGCCGTATGAGCCGGGGCCGGCCGCCCCGACGACACGGTGACAGGGGACGACGAGGCCGAAGCGGTTGCGGGCGCAGAACGTGCCGGCCGCCCGCTGTGCGCGCGGATAGCCGGCGAGGCGCGCAAGCTCGCCGTACGAGACGATCTCGCCGTACGGAACATTCCGCAGCGCCTCGAGGACGGCGACCTGGAACGGCGTCCACCCGTCCAGCTCGAGGCGGACGTCCCCGAAGGACTCCCGCGCGCCGCCGAAGTACGCCCGGATCCTCTGGACGAGCCGTCCCGCAATCGGCTCTGAACGGTCACTCCGGCGTGCGCGTTTCGCCGGTACCGTCGACCGCAGGGGAGGCGGGAAGTCAGCCCCACCCTGGGTGGGGGTTTGACGCGCGCGCGCGTGTGTACCTGTAACGGCCTTCGCGGACTGCGGGCGCGGGAGCTCGTGCCAGACGAGGCGGTCATCCTCGAACCACACTTCCCCCACTCCCCACTCGTCGACCGAGTACGGGACACGCGTCACAGACACGGTTTCAGCCTACAATCGCCTCCGATGTCCGCTGCACCAGGCCTCTTCCGCCCGCCGCCGCCCGAGAACGAGCCGGTCAAGTCCTATGCCCCGGGCTCGCCGGAGCGAGAGGAGCTTCGACTCCGCCTCCAGCAGATGGCTTCGGAGCAGGTCGAGGCACCGCTCGTCATCGGCGGCGACGAGGTGCAGACGGCAGAGACGTTCGACGCCGTCATGCCGCACGACAAGGACCACGTGCTCGCAAAGGTGCACAGGGGCGACGCGCGCCACGTCGAACGGGCGATCAAGGCCGCCGCTGATGCCTGGGAGGACTGGCATCGAACACCGTGGGAGGATCGGGCCGCCGTCTTCCTTCGTGCCGCAGAGCTGCTGTCCGGCCCGTGGCGTTCCACGCTGAACGCGGCCACGATGCTGGGCCAGTCGAAGACCGCACACCAGGCGGAGATCGACGCGGCGTGCGAGCTGACCGACTTCTTCCGCTTCAACGTGCAGTTCATGCTGCGGATCTACGAGGAGCAGCCGAGCTCCGCCGCCGGCACCTGGAACCGGATGGAGTACCGGCCGCTCGAAGGGTTCGTGTTCGCGGTCACGCCCTTCAACTTCACCGCGATCTCCGGCAACCTGCCCGGCAGCGCGGCGCTGATGGGCAACACCGTCGTGTGGAAGCCTGCGTCGACGGCCGCGTACTCCGCGCACTACCTGATGAAGCTCTTCCAGGAGGCCGGCTTGCCGCCGGGCGTCATCAACCTCGTCTACGGGTCGGGATCCGAGATCGGCGACCCCGCACTCGCCAGCCCCGACCTCGCCGGAGTGCACTTCACGGGCTCGACTCCCGTCTTCCAGTCGATGTGGAAGACGATCGGCACCAACATCGCGAACTACCGAAACTACCCGCGCATCGTCGGCGAGACCGGCGGCAAGGACTTCATCGTCGCCCACCCGTCGGCGGACGCCGAGGCGGTCGCCGCGGCGATCGTGCGCGGGAGCTTCGAGTACCAGGGCCAGAAGTGCTCGGCAGCGTCACGCATCTTCGCTCCGTCCAACCTGTGGCCGGAGATCCGGGAACGCCTGGTCGAAGAGGTGCGAACGATCCGGATGGGTGACGTCAGCGACTTCCAGAACTTCATGGGCGCCGTCATCGACGCCGGCTCGTTCCGGACGCAGCGCGAGGCGATCGAGGAAGCCAAGGCGAGCGCGAAGGTGAACGTCCTCGTCGGCGGCGGCTACGACGACTCCGAGGGCTACTTCGTCGAGCCGACGGTTCTCGAGACGGAGGACCCGAACTTCCGGACGATGCGCGAGGAGCTCTTCGGTCCGGTCGTGACGACCTACGTGTACCCGGACGGTCAGTACGACGAGACGCTGGACCTGATCGACCGCGGCGCCCCGTACGGGCTCACGGGCGCTGTCTTCGCACGCGAACTGGACGCGCTCGAGCTTGCCGATCAGAAGCTGAGGTACGCCGCCGGGAACTTCTACGTCAACGACAAGCCGACGGGAGCGATCGTCGGCCAGCAGCCGTTTGGCGGGGCGCGGGCGTCCGGGACGAACGACAAGGCGGGCTCGATGTGGAACCTGATCCGCTGGGTCAGCCCCCGCACGATCAAGGAGACGTTCGTCCCGCCCACCGACTATCGCTATCCGTTCATGGCTCCGGAGGACGGCAGAGGCGGGATCTAGCGGGGCGCCGCGCTCGATTCCTGAAAGCGGCGTAGGGGACACTTCGGCGGAGTGATCGACTCCGTCTTCCACGCGATCGGCGTCTTCTTCGGCCACCTGGCCGCGGTGGACTTCAAGTGGCTTGCGATCGGCATCGCCTGTCATCTCTGCAAGCTGGTCGCCGTCTCCCGCGCTTGGCGGAACATCGTCAAGGCCGCCTATCCCGAGCAGGCCGTCCCCTGGCTGACGATGTTCGGCGCCTACGTCGCCGGAACGGGGGTGAACGCCGTGGTCCCCGCCCGCGGCGGTGACGTCGTCAGGCTCTTTCTGGCGAAGCGTCGGATCGAAGGCGCGACCTACACGACGCTGGTGTCGACGTCGCTGTTGCAGACCCTGTTCGACATGGTGGTCGCGGGCTGCATCATCGTCTGGGCGCTCACGCAGCATGTCCTGCCGGGTATCGATGTGTTGCGGAGCCCGCGTCTGCCCTCCCTCGACTACGGCTGGGCGTTCCGGCACCAGACCGCGGGCCTCATCCTCCTCGGCCTGCTTCTCCTTCTCGGCACGGCGCTCGTGGCCTGGGTCGCCGAGCGTGTCGACGAGTTCAGAGCGAAGGTGGCCCAGGGATTCGCAGCGTTTCGCGACCGCTCCTACTACGTCCGCAGCGTCGTGCCGTGGCAGCTGCTCGACTGGAGCCTCCGCTTCGCGACCGTCTTCTTCTTCCTTCGCGCGTTCGGCATCCCCGCCACCGTTCACAACGCGCTCCTCGTGCAGGTGAGCCAGAGCCTCGCCACGGTCCTCCCGTTCAGCCCCGCCGGGATCGGCACGGAACAGGCCTTGCTCGTCTATGCGTTCCGCAACGTCGCCGCGAAGAGCGTCGCGCTCAGCTTCAGCGTCGGAATGCGCGTGACGCTGATCATCGTCAACGCCGTCGTCGGCTTCACCGCGATCCTGCTGATGACGGGCACGATCCACGTCCGCCGTGCCGCGGAGGCCGATCACGCCGCGGCCGAAGAGGGTCGCACGGAGCCCATCCCGAAGAGGCAGGCGGAAGCCACGAGCGGCCGGCCGGACCCTTAGCCGCGTCCGGCCTTGTGCAGCTGCGCGTAGATCGAGCGGGCGGTCTTGGCCGGAACGCCCGGGACCCCTTCGAGCTCCTCCTGTGTTGCGGTCACGAACCGCTCGGCCGAGCCGAAGTGGTGGAGAAGGGCGCGACGCCGAGCCGGGCCGACGCCTTCCAGCTCGTCGAAGATCGACGCGAACGAGCGGGTGTCGCGGCGCTGGCGGTGGAACCCGACCGCGAAGCGGTGCGCCTCGTCTCGGATTCGCTGCAGGAGCTGGAGGCCGGGCGAGTGCGGTGACAGCCTGATCGCGTCCGGCCGACCCGGGACGAAGACCTCCTCGACTCTCTTCGCCAGGGCGACGACCGCCACACGAGGTAGGTCGAATGCCTGCATCGCCGCGAGTGCGGCGGAGAGCTGACCTTTTCCACCGTCGATCACGACGAGGTTGGGGATGGCCGCGAACGATTCGTCGTACTCCTCGGCCGTCACGTCGGAGAGCCTCGCGAACCTGCGCGAGACCACCTCGGCCATCGCGGCGAAGTCGTCCATCCCCTCCTGCCCGCGGACACCGAACTTGCGATAGTGCGCCTTCTTCGCGACGCCGTCCTGGAAGACGACCATCGAGCCGACGTTGTCCTGACCCATGGCCGTCGAGATGTCGAAGCACTCGATCCTGATCGGCAGCGCTTCGAGGTTCAGCACCTCGCGCAGCTCCTCCAGCGCCTCGACGCGACGCAGGCGTTTCAGCTCCGACTGCTGAACGTCCGAGTGGAGGGCGTGGCGTGCGTTCTCCGTCGAGAGCTCCTGCAGCCGCCGCTTCTCGCCGCGTGCGGCAGCGCGCACCTCCACGCGTGCACCGCGGCGCTCGGAGAGGAACTCGGACAACGCCGAGAGGTCGCCCGCGTCGCGCGGGACGACGATCTGAGGCGGGACGCTCGGCGCCGAACCGTAGTACGCGAGCGCGAAGGACTCGAGCACCGTCGTCACGTCCTGCCCCTCGACGTTCTCGAGATGGAACGAGTAGCGGTCGATCATCTTGCCGTCGCGAAGCGGAAAGACCTGCACGACGGCGCGCTCCTCCTCGACGGCGAGGCCGATGACGTCGATCGTCCCGACGGAACGGCGATCCGCAGCCTGGCGCTCAGCAAGATGCTGCACGCTGCGCAGCCGGTTCCGGTATCGCGCCGCCTCTTCGAAGCGCTCGTCCGCAGCGGCCTCGTGCATCTTCTGCTCGAGCTGACGCTGGATCGGTTCGGTGTTGCCCGACAGGAACTCGATCACCTGGTCGATGATCTCGCGGTATCCCTCCTTCGAGACATAGCCGACGCAGGGGGCCAGGCAGCGGTCGATGTGGTAGTCGAGGCAGGGGATCCCGGAGTGCCGCCCCGGCTTCGGTCCCTCGCATGGCCGGTACGGGAAGACCCGGTTGAGGACGTCCAGCGTCTCGCGCACCTTCTTCGCATTCGCGTACGGCCCGAAGTAGACGACGCCGCGCCGGTGCCGCTCGCGGGTGAACATGACGCGCGGATACTCGTCCTCCACGGTGACGGCGATGTACGGAAAGGACTTGTCGTCGCGAAGGCGGACGTTGAACGGCGGCCGGTACCGCTTGACGAGATTCTGCTCGAGGTGGAGCGCCTCGACTTCGTTCTGGGTGACGATCACCTCGATGTCGTCGACGCGCTCCGGAAGCTGCCGGATCGCCGTGCGGCTGTCCAGGCCCTGTTGGAAATACGAGCGGACGCGGGGCCGCAACGACTTGGCCTTGCCGACGTAGAGGACGTCTCCACCCTTGTCACGGAAGAGGTAGACGCCCGGCCGAGCGGGCAGCGCCTTGAGCTGATTTTCGAGCCTGGAAGCCACGGGTCCAGCCTAGCCCTGTCCCGACCCTCCAAGCCCCGACGGTTGCCGGTTGACGGCCCCAGTCCGCGCTCCTACACTGGCGCGCGCGGCGCCGAGGATTAACGCTTCCATTACCGAGCCGGGCTACCGTTCCGTTTGATCCGATTCCGTTCCCTCATCGCACTCCTCTTCGCAGCGGTGGTGCTCGCACCAGCCGCGCCGGCGGCGGCGAGCCTGAACATGTACATGGGCGCGGCCGAAGACGAAGGACGGGTTTCGGATCCCGCGGTCGCGAGGGCGAAGATGGAGCTCGCGAAGGCGGCCGGCTTCGACACGATCCGCATCACCGCTGTCTGGGCCCCCGGTCAGTCGGCGGTTCCCAGGGCGCAGCTGCGGGCGCTGCAGGCGATCGCCGCAAGCGGCGTCTTCCTCAACATCCGGGTCGTCTCGACGATCATGAACTTCGGCAACCGGACGACGCCCCTCACGGCGGCCGCCCGCGCACAGTTCGCGCGCTTCGCCGCGAACATGGTCCGCCGTGTCCCGTCGATCCGGGAGTACATCATCGGGAACGAGCCGAACCTCAATCGCTACTGGCTGCCGCAGTTCGGCCCGAACGGCGAAGACGTCGCGGCGCCGGCCTACACCCGGCTGCTCGCTCAAACGTACGACGCGATGAAGCGCGTGGACAAGAGGGTCTTTGTCAACGGCGGCTCCGTCTCTCCTCGCGGCATCGACCGTCCGAACACCGGACGCGACACGCACTCGCCGACGGCGTTCATCACCGACATGGGGCTCACCTACCGAGCGATGAACCGCAACAGGCCGATCATGGACGGCTTCGCATTCCATCCCTACGGCGAGAACTCGAGCACGCCTCCGACCGTGGCGCACCCGCAGGGGACCTCGATCGGCCTCGCGGACTACGGCAAGCTCGTGTCGCTTCTCGGCAAGGCGTTCGACGGCACGGCGCAGCGCGGCTCGAAGCTGCCGATCGTCTACGACGAGTACGGCGTCGACTCCCAGATCCCGGAATCGAAGCGAGGCTTCTACTCCGGCCGGGAGGTCTCCCGCCCCGTGACCGAGCCGGTCCAGGCCTCCTACTATCGCCAGGCGTTGGAGATGGCGGCCTGCCAACCGACCGTTCGCGGTTTCCTGATCTTCCACGTCACCGACGAGACCGACTACGGACGCTGGCAGTCGGGCGTCTACTTCCCCGACGGGACTCCGAAGTCGAGCCGCCCGCTCGTGAAGGCAACGATCGACCAGATCCGGTCCGGCGCCTACGCCTGTGCCACCGCCGAGCCGCCGTTCTACGGCCCGGGCGGCGGCTGGGTTCAGGTTCCCGGCTGACCCGGGCCGGTCCAGCGGTGGACGGCCAGTACGTCGCGTACACGTTCTTCCGGGTCGATCCGGCCTGGCGTCGGCTGCCGGTCGAGGAGCGAGCCGCAGGCAAGGATGCGTTCGCCGAGGTCGTCGAGGACTGGTCTTCCCGAATGGACTCGCTGCGGACGTACACCGTGACCGGCGTGCGCCCCGACTCCGACTTCTTCCTCTGGAAGATCACGCAGCGCTACGAGGACCTCGGTGAGCTCGGCGCGGGGCTGAACGGCACCCCGCTCGCGGGATGGCTCGAGACGCCTTACTCCTACCTCGCGACGACGAAGGCGTCCGAGTACACCAAGGCGCGAAGGCCGCGGCGGGTCGTCCCGAAAGGCTCGCCCTACCTCGTCGTCTATCCGTTCGTGAAAGTTCGCCCGTGGTATGCGCTGTCGCCCGAGAGCCGCCATGAGGCGATGGACGAGCACATGCGGATCGGTCACGAGTTCACGACGATCCACAATCACACGACGTACTCCTTCGGGATCGACGATCAGGAGTTCATGACGGCGTTCGAGTGCGACGAGCCTGCGGACTTCATGCACCTGATGCTCACGCTGCGCGAGAGCGAGGCGTCGCGTTACACGGAGCGCGACACCCCGATCTTCGTCGGCCAGCACGTCGAAATCCGGGCTGCCCTCGACGCCCTCGACGGCGCCGGCACACGCGTCGGCGCGTAGTCGTCTACGGGGCTTGCGCCGCGATGTTGCGCCACCGCTTCAGATGACGTAGCCCGATCGCGGCCGGTAGCAACGGCAACCAGAGATTGAAGATCCGATAGGTGCAGACCGCGAGCACGGCCTTAGCGAGCGGGATGCCCGTCCACGCGAGCGCGAACGAGACGAGCGCCTCCACGGACCCGGCGCCGCCGAGGGGCAAGCTCCGGCGCGTGAGCGCGTAACCAGTCGCGTAGCCGATGATGAGGGCCGCGAGGTCGGGCGAATCGTGAAACACCCGCAAGCTCGCCCAAAGGCAGCCGACATCCCCGATCCAGTACAGCGTCGTCCCCAGGAACGCGCCGCTGTGCTGTGCTTCCGATCCGAGCTGCCTGAGCATGTGTACGGCGTCGAGGCCGTGATGCAGCGCCGCGCGCCATCCGCTCTCGTCGCCGACACGGTGACGGAGTGCAAGCGCCGCAAAGGCCGCGGCGAACCCGAGCGGCACTGCAATGACCCACGGGAGCGTGAAGCCGAGGCTCGGGTGCGTCGAGCCTCTGGCGAGCAGGATCACGGCGGCGAGCGCGGCAGCCGGCGCGAGCACCGCATACTCGAGGACGCCCAGACCGATTACCCGCGCACGAGCCTCCCGTGGCTCGAGGCCCGCGTCCTCCAGAGCGTGCCGGTCGAGAACGAAGCCGCCGCGGACGACGAACGCGCCGAAACCCGCTGCCACGATCGCACCGGTGCGCGCCAGCCCGAGCCGCGGCCCGCCTTCCAGCCCGACGACCGCGCGGTATGCAACGACGTAGCCCACGTACGCGACCAGCTCCATTCCGAACGCGACCGGCAGCCACACGGGGTTCGCGTCCCGCAGCACGTCGAGGACTTGGCCGAACCCGGCCGTCCAGGCAATCCCGACCGCGGCCCCGAGAGCAAGCGCGGCGCCGATCCCGATCAGCAGCGCGTGCTGGGCCAGATGGCGCTCGAGGTGCGGCAGCGGCCGCAGGAGACGTTTGACGTTCACAAGTCACCCATGAGCTAGCGCGACCACGGCGAAACCCTCGCAGCTCGCGGCCGCGGCTGTGAGCTCAGAGCCGGTACGAGTGCCGGTCTCGCCAGACGCGCCACATCGCGAAGCCCGAGCAGGCCAGGACGGCGATGAAGCCGAGCTCTTCGTACCCCGACCACCCATGCCAGAAGTAGAGCCCGAGCGCCGAGATGATCAGCAGGGCCGAGCCGTAGAAGACGATCCGCTCGCGCGCCGACCAGGAGGCGATCTCGTCGCGGCGCTCGCGCCAGACGAGGTAGATGAAGAACGCGATCGCGAGGAAGAACGCGATCGACAAGAGCATCCCGATCGCCGTCAGAGCCGTGTAGAGGTTGAGGACGACGACGACGAGGGCGATGAGCGCGATGATCAGGAAGCCGCGCAGCGTCGGTCGATCGGCCAGCCATTTGCCCATCAGGCGGTCATGTAGGCGCGGATCCCGAGCACGGCTGCCGTCAGGGTAGCCGCGGCGAACGACAGCAAGCGCCGCCGTGGCTCGGGAGGTGCGTACAGGAACGGCCAGGCTACGGCAAGCACGGCGAGGCTCCCATACATGTAGTGCACGCCGTCCTCGGCGTGCCGGTCGTCCGCGAGAAGGAGCAGGCCGAAGGCAACTTCTGCCACTACCAGCGTCTGAGCGAGCGCGAGAGCGTGCGCCACGGCCATGCCTGCGGTCCCGCCGCGCCGACGCGCCACGAGCGCAAGCAGCGCCGCCACGATGCTGACGGCGATGACCAGGAATGCAAGCAGCCGATGCACCGTTAGCATCGCGAGCGCACCCTACAGAGAGGATCTGCCGTGATCGAAGAAGGACAGCCTGCACCCGATTTCGAGCTCGAGAGCGACACCGGTGAGACGGTTAAGCTCTCCGAGCTGCGCGGCCGCCCGGTCGTCCTCTACTTCTACCCAAAGGATGACACGCCGGGCTGTACGACGGAGGCGTGTGAGTTCCGCGACGCGTACGACGTGTTCCGCGACCGCGGAGCCGAGGTGCTCGGAGTCAGCCCGGACGACGTCGCTTCACACGGCAAGTTCAAGACGAAGCACGAGCTCCCGTTCACGCTGCTCGCCGACCCGGACCACTCCGTTGCCGACAAGTACGGGGTCTGGGGCGAGAGGACCTACGCGGGAAAGAGCTACATGGGCATCAACCGCTCCACGTTCATCATCGACCGCGACGGGAAGATCGCGCGCGCGATGATCGGCATCAAGCCCGCGGGGCACGCGGCAGACGTCCTCGCAGCGCTCCCGTAAATTCACCCGTCTGGAGGGACGCGTTCACTCGTTCGGGTGATCGCCGGCCGAGTCGCGCCGTGCGAAGCTCCTGTCCTGCGGCCCGATGCACCTTCGTCTCTCCGATCCGAGCTACACGGACCGTCTGGCGGCCTTTCTGCGAAGCATGGGCCAGACGGCCGTCGTGACCGGCCCCGGCCTGGTCGAAGTCGACGTGGTCCCGGCCGAGGGCAGCCTCGTTGAGCTCGATATCTACCTGGGAGTCTGGGACGTGCTGTATCCCGGCACCGAGGTCCAGCTGGGCGCCGCCGGGGCTGTAGACGGCGCAGCATAAGGACGGACAGCGCCGACATACGACAGCGCGTAGCGGGCCTCGTACAGGCTCGAGATCTTGACGACGTCCCCGGTGTGCGGCGCGTGGATGAAGGAGCCGTTGCCGACGTACATGCCCTCGTGCTGCGGAACGCCGCCGGAGTTCGCGTAGAAGAAGACGAGATCCCCCGGCTGGAGCTGATCCTCCGGGACGCGCATTCCCTCGAAGTACTGGAAGCCGGTGTAGTGGCCTAGCTTGACCCCGAGCTGTCCCCAGACGTACATGGTGAATCCCGAGCAGTCGAACCCACCCGGCGACGCGCCGGCCCAGACGTACGGGACGCCGAGGAAGCGGTAGGCGATCGCAACCGCCCGACCACCCAGCGTGTTCGTCGGGACGTCCGGCGTCACGAAGGACGGAACGCCGGCCAGCGAGGCCTGTGCCGCGGGGAGCTGCGGGAGACCGAGCACGGCCGCAGCCTGGCTCGTGGCCGAGCTCGGATGCGCCGCGCGCGCAAGCCCCACGAGCAGCTGGGTCCCGGGCGCGAGGCCCAGGGAGGGATCAGAGACGTACGCTCGCAGCGCCACGAGGCCCGAGCCGGTGCGCCCCGGTGACACCGCCTCCTGGAGGACGACGATGTAGCTGCCGCCGTCCAGGGGGATCAACGCATTCGGGCCCGCGACGTAGCTCGTCCCGTCGACGACGAGCCCGTCGACACGTGCGCCGCTGAGACCACGCGCCGGAACGACGAGTCGCTGGGCTGTGACACGCCCGTTGAACATGCTCACGTCCCTGAGCTCGACCTTCGCTGCGGTCGCGGTCGCGGATCCGACTCGGAGCACCGAGCCGTCGGCCGGGTAGGCGTACGCGCCGGAGCCCGCCTTGCCGACGAGCGTCCCGTCCGAGGCGCGTACCTCGGCGAGCCCGAGCGTCGCGGCCTGTGCCGGCGCGGCGAACGCCAGCAAGAGGACCGCCACCACGACTCCCCTACGCAGCATCGGAGGCAGCGGAGTCTAGTCGGAGCGGCGGAGGCGGCGCACCTCCCTTACGTCACGTTGCCGGCCTCCGCCTCCCTGTTCCGTGTTCGGCGAAGGACCGGAGCGGCCCGGCCTGCGGTAGCTCGGCCCGCTCCGGATGCAAGGCGGCGTGAAGCCGGTCGAGCGCGTCGACGAGTGCCTGGGAGGCGGAGCGCCAACGAGCCAGCCGTGTCCGGTACGCCTCGTCGTCGGACGGATCCCAGTCCGGATCCCCCGGCCTCATGCCTTCGAGCAGCTCCTTGTGCGCCGCACGTTCTTCGTTCGCGGCGATGCGCACGGCTCGCTCGCACTGTCTGCGGAGATCGTTCATCTGGGAGTCCTGTTTGGGGGCGACGCCTTAGAAGACCCGTCGCCAGACAGAAACTTGCGGTGGATCTGTCCGCCGGGACGATCGCCGAAGTAGCGCTCAGCTTCGCGTCGGCTTGCCCTAGGAGCGGGAACGCGCGTCGCCGATGCGGGCTCCGCCCGCGTCGGCCGCACCCGCCCGGATCGAACCCCTCAGCCTGAAGTCGTCATGCCGCGCAAAGCGCGGCGGGCTTCAGGCCGATATGCGGATGAGAGGACTTGAACCTCCACGAGCTTTCGCTCACACGGACCTGAACCGTGCGCGTCTACCAATTCCGCCACATCCGCGGGATCGGACAGTGTAGCCGCGGCCCTCCTGATCGAGATCCCGCGGAGCGGGTCTCACAGGCTTTCCTTACCTTCTGTCCGTACCATTTTCTGCCTGAAGAGGGGTCTCGTCATCTGCGGCCTACTTGCCCTCGCCTTCGCCCCCGCCGCACACGCGGATCCCGTCGAGGTCGTCGTCACCTTGAAGCCGCCGCCGCTTGCCGAAGCGTTCACGGCTCTCCCCAGTCGCACGCTTGCCTACTCTTCCTTCGCCCGGCCGCTGCGGCTGCTCGCCGACAC